>JBBRCI010000059.1:0-18824 GCA_038204935.1 Sphingobacteriales bacterium
TATTGAAGAAGCTGTTCCATTTTTTGAACCGATTCCGGCAATTTACCGCAAAATTAAAACGCTGAACGATGTTGGTTTAGGTTATATCAAACTAGGCCAGTCGTCAACAACTTTGTCAGGAGGTGAAGCGCAGCGGGTAAAACTGGCGACAGAACTTTCTAAAAAAGATACAGGAAACACTTTTTATATATTGGATGAACCGACAACAGGTTTGCATTTTGAAGATATCAATGTTTTGTTAGGAGTGCTGAATCGTTTGGTTGATCACGGAAATACAATTCTGGTAATTGAGCATAATCTGGATGTGATAAAAGTTGCCGACTGGGTAATTGATATGGGCCCGGAAGGCGGAGCCGGAGGTGGTCAAATTTTATTTGCGGGTACTCCGGAAGATCTGGCGAAAAGCAAAAAATCGCATACCGGAGTTTTCTTAAAGAAAGAAATGGGTTTATAAGCATATATTTATTCTTTACTTTTAAGAATGCTTAATCTTCTTACATCAGAACAAACCAGAAAGGCCGACCAGAATTGCATTCAGAACCGTGGAATTTCCTCATTAGATTTAATGGAATCCGCTAGTTGCGCTTTTGTTGCTGCCTTTAAGTTTGAGTTCCCAGACATTAATATTTCTATCAGTGTTTATTGTGGAACAGGAAATAATGGCGGAGATGGACTCGCGGTAGCCAGATTATTAAAAGAGGAAGGCTATGACCATCTTACGGTTAAGATTGTTCGTTTCTCAGATCAGTTAAATGCAGATTTTAATGAAAATTTCAAAAGGCTCAAATTAACCGGTATTCCAATTTCGGAGATTCATGAAAATGATAAACTGAGCGAAGAAAATGCAGAATTGATTATTGATGCAATTCTAGGCTCCGGGTTAAATAAACCACTGAGCGGATTCCTGAAGAATTTAGTTGAGCATGTTAACTCTCAACATAAAAAAATAGTCTCCATAGATGTTCCTTCAGGGTTTTTCACAGAAGGTGAAATTGATTCTGAAAATGTTTGTATTCATGCCGATCTGGTCATCACGTTTCAACGGCCAAAACTTAATTTCTTCTTCCCCGAATCCGCGGAAGCGATAAAAAGATTTAAGGTTGTGAATATTGGTTTGGATGAAGAGTATATTGAATCTCTGGAAAGTAACTGGAAGTTGACTGATGATTCTGATATCCATCAGATTTTAAAAAAAAGAAGCAATTTCTCGCATAAAGGAACTAATGGCCACGCATTAATTGTTGCCGGAAGTGCTGAAACAATGGGTGCGGCTTTGCTTTGCGCTGATGCTTGTCTGCATACAGGCGCCGGATTAACAACTGCATACATTCCTGAAAGTGGGTTAACGGCATTGAATACCTATGTTCCTGAAGTAATGGCATTTATACGGAACCCGGCAAAAGAAAACTTTAAATTTGAGGATATCAAATACAATGCAATTGGTATCGGGCCGGGTTTAGGAAAAACAATTGACGAAATAAACTTATTAATAGAACTTTTAAACCTCAAAGACATCAGGTTAGTGCTGGATGCTGATGCATTAAATATTATATCTGAAAATAAATCTCTGATCTTAGACATTTCGGAAAACTTTGTGATAACTCCGCACATGAAAGAATTTGACAGGCTTTTTGGAGAAAGCAAAACCTGGTGGCAAAGACTGGAATTAGCCAGAATAAAAGCATCAGAACATCATATTATTATCGTTCTTAAAAATCAATATACGTTTGTTGTTTCTCCTGATAAGAATGTTTTTATTAATCCAACTGGTAACCCTGCAATGGCAATTGGAGGCATGGGTGATGTTTTAACAGGTATAATCACAGGTTTGCTTGCGCAAAATTATAATCCGCTTGATGCTGCAATTGCAGCTTGTTATATACACGGACTATGCGGTGATATTGCACACAAAAAAGGCGGAATGTTTGCCATTCCGCCTCGTTATATAATTTCAAAAATTCCTGAAGTAATGAATTCGCTGGTTACTAAATAGAACCCATAACCATCATTTGATCCATTGTTGGATTTTCGCTTCCGCCTCTTGGTTCAAGAGTTACAGCAAAAGCTTGAGCATAACTAATCGCTTTCATCTTTTTCATTCCTGCATCATTGGTCATATCAAAAACACCAAGGTCGACAGGTTTTCCGTCTACCAATGCCCATAGCTGGTACTGATGCTGATCGTCATTTTCAGGCATTTGCATCATGGTCATATCAATCATCACTTCTTTCTTAGCAGGATTAAAGGCAACCATCATGCTAGCCTTTGGCGAATTTTTAGTTCCAGCAAGTTTGATCATTTTTACTTCCGGATTATGCAAAATAGCCAGAGACTCTTTGCTTTTATCCAGTTGTTCAGTCATGTAATTTACACGATTGCTGAATTGCTGATTACTGATTTGCAAAATTGCCAACTGCTGATTGGTTTCCTGTAATCTGTTATTTAGTATAAATAGGGCTGCAACACTCATCAGTAAAAGTGCTAGCGATGCTGCAAATGCATATTTGTAAAACGGATTTGATCCTGATTGAGAAATGCTTGCAACTTTAGCTTCCTGAACCGTTTCTGAGGACTGGTCCTGAGAAATTTCGTTTAATACTTTATTCCTTAAACTGATTGAAGGAGCAACAGCATATGTTTTTGCATAATTTTCCAATCCCACCTCAATGCTTGCAATCTCAGATTTAATTTCCGGATGCTTTGAAGCCATTTCTTCTACCTGTTCTTTTTCTGCCGGAGTTAAATCTCCCATGACATAAAGCTCCAGAATCCCGCTTTCTATATTTTTTTTTATTTCTTCCACTTCTAATTAAAAAATTTCCTCAATGTAATAATTGCCATTCGCAATCTCGTCTTAACTGTGCCAAGCGGAATACCTAACTCTTCTGCGGCTTCAACGTGGGTGTAGCCTCTAAAATAAACCAGGTCTAAAATACTCTTTTGTTCCGGTTTTAATTTGTCAACTAAATCTTTTACACCCAGAGTATCGGGATTTATTGCCGTGCTCCTTTGCTCATCGATGAAATTTACGGTGTTTTCAATATCTTGGTTTTTGGAATTATTCCTGAAATCTTTAGAGCGAATTTTATCTATCGATAAATTACGAACCAAATTTGCCATCCAGGTAAATAATCTGCCCTTGTCGGGATCGAAGGAAGTAAATGAGTTCCAGATCTTTACAAATGCTTCCTGAAGCAGATCTTCCGCAATTTCATCATGCTGTACTATGCGGTAAATTATTCCGTAAAGCGAAGAGGAATACATATCGTATAACGCTTCAGCCCCAATTTTATCTCTTTGCTTTAAAGCCTGGATTAAATCGTTCTCAGAAAGGGTTATTTTTTTTTTGTTCAATTGGTCTGTAGTAGAAACTTGCATTTATAATTCAAAAAGGTGTTTTTCGGCATGATATGATGATCTTACGAGAGGACCACTTTCAACATACTTGAAACCCATTTCGAGGCCAATTTGTTTGTATTTTGCGAATTGTTCCGGTGTTATCCAGTCAATAACGGGATGATGTGTGCGTGAAGGCTGTAAATACTGACCTAAAGTTAAAATCTGAACTCCCACATTCAGCAAATCCTGCATTGCTTCCAATACATCTTCTTCAGTTTCACCCAATCCGAGCATTATTCCTGATTTGGTACGAAGTCCTGATTCTGCAATCCGGCGCAGGCATTCTAAACTACGGTCGTACTTTGCCTGAATTCGAACCTCGCGTGTTAAACGGCGAACAGTTTCTAAATTGTGAGAAACAACTTCCGGACGAACAGCTAAAACATTATCCAGATTTGCCCATATTCCTTTAAAATCAGGGATTAAAGTTTCCAGAGTAGTTTCCGGACTTTCTTTGCGGATAGCATTGATGGTTTCGGCCCAGATGGTAGAACCTCCGTCTTTCAAATCATCCCGATCCACGGAAGTGATAACACAATGCTTTACCTGCATTAATTTTACAGAATTGGCAACACGGTTTGGCTCATCCAGGTCAACAGCTAGGGGCCGGCCGGTAGCAACCGCACAAAAGGAACATGAACGGGTACAGATATTACCCAATATCATAAAGGTGGCAGTACCTGCGCCCCAGCATTCGCCCATGTTCGGACAATTACCGCTTTCGCAAATAGTATGCAGCTTGTGAGTATCTACAAGGCTGCGTACATGTGCATATTCTTTTCCTACCGGAAGTTTAACGCGAAGCCAGTTTGGCTTGCGCTGCATTTGGTTAACTGGAATAACCGGTAAATCGATCATATTGCAAAAGTAATTATTTTAGGGAAGATATAGGATAGATATGAGATGAGAGATTTTAGATATGAGATTTTGACATTTCAATGTATTAGCTTGGGCAGAATTATTTGGAAGTATTGAATGGAATCCAATAAATTTCTTCAATTTGAGCCGAATAATATTTCAATTTAAGAATGGCAACTATAGAAACTAAATACCTGGGCGAATTAAGAACAGAAGCAACACATAACTTATCAGGCAATAAAATTATAACAGACGCTCCCTTAGATAATCAGGGCAAGGGGGAGGCATTTTCACCATCAGATTTACTTGCTGCATCGTTAGGTAGCTGCATGTTAACCATTATGGGAATTTCTGCCCGCGAGCATAATATCAATATGGAAGGAACAACTTGTTCTATTACAAAAATCATGTCGTCAGAGCCACGCCGTGTTGGTGAAGTTCAGATTTCTTTTAATTTCCCGAACGGGGACTTTACTGATAAAGAGAAAGCTATTTTAAAAAGATCTGCACAAACTTGTCCGGTTTCTAAAAGTTTACACCCGGATTTGATTGAAAGTTTAGAGTTTAATTTTTAAACTTTAAGCTGTCATTTCGAATGCAATGAGAAATCTCTGTGGAAAGAGTGGTAAACGAAAATGACTGATAAAGACTATATCGAACTGCAGTAATTTTGAAAACTATTTACCAACTCCGCTTTGGCACCTCCGCCAGCGAAGGACAGGACTATGATATAAGACCTACATTGAAATCATACCTGAACGGCATTGATTCTACGGAATCCCAAAAATCCATTAATTTTTGGAACCTAAATCGTTGTTGTCCTCCGCTGGCGGAGGTGGACTGCTTATATCAGCAGGCCGGAGGTGGTTTATACCGCAAATAAAAACAGGCCGAAAGAAAGCGTATTTGAAAACATTGCTGGGGCAAACTCCCAACTGAAACCTGCAGACTAAAAGACTGCTAATTATCCTAAACCGCTAACTGCGCTGCAGTTTCTTCGGCAGAAATCTCTCCGTGAGAAGTTTCATAAATACATTCGCCGTTTTTAATTAATAGCAATTGCGGAGATTCATGATGAACATCGAAAAGCTCTGAAATCGCATTTGAAATCTCACGATGTTTGATCAAATCCAGGAAAAATAAGTTTGTATTTTCCGGAATTGCGTCCCAGTCTAATTCAAATTTTCTTTTCGCCATCATACTAATGGAACAGCGTGTACTGTGTTTAAATATTACACTGGGAATATCTGCAGATTTAATATTTTGTAATTGTTCCTGCGTTTCTAAAGTAATCCACTTCATTATTGTTTTTTGAATTTATCAGGGTCAACCGACACCATTACTGTTGCAATGGGGAAATTGATGGCGCTGTTTTGATTTATATTTTCTTTTTTTGTGGCTAATTTCAAACCACCGCCAAGGTCTTTATAATTGGTCCAGTTGAAAATGCCGTAATCTTTTTGTCCCTGCAATAAGAATTTCCAGCGAAAGATTTTACCCGTTTCAGGATCAACATAAAGCCAATACTGATCGCCGGGAGTTAATCCTACCTTGTCGAAATTCATGTGTAAGACATTATAATTTTTTCCTTCAATTTCTTCTTTTGGCATTACTTCCAGATTTACTCCCGGATCTTCCAGCTTTAGCGGAACCAGCAACCAGTAAGAATCATTTATAAATGAAGCGTAAGCTTTATTAAGGTAAACTTTGTTTAAAGAATCAGAAACGGCTTGATTATCCAGAAAAGATTTACCTTTTTGAGTATTTACATTAAATAAAACGAGAAGTTTTCTGTTATCAGGAGTGTTACTTTCAAATCGGGAATCGCCTGTATATCTGTCCCAAAGATGGGTCCGGCTCATTACAGATTTGCCATCTCTTTCAGGTGAAAAGGTAAACATTAAATATCTTGATTGTTCCCAGACCTTTTTACCGCCTGCGCTTTTCCAGATATCATTTACGATTTCAGTTTTACTCTGACCAAAAACAAAAATTGCAGAAAGTAAAATTGCAGAGAGTAAAAAACTAAACTTTTTCATATAATTTCTTTAGCGATTATAATCACAGAGAATAAGCAAGGTGCTAAATTACCGTGAATTGTAATCTTAGAATAAAGAAATATGACTAAAAAATGTTTTGCTGTTAGTTTCTACGCGACTTAGGATAAGTTCCGTAAGCGGGGCAAAGTTTAGAAGAGCAAGATTCTAATAAAGTTACTGAAATAAATAATGCCAGTGCTGCAATTACTAATCTTTTCATAATTAGATTTAAGTTTTTATAAAACTATATTTTTTTTGGTGAAAATAAAATCTGTAGATATTAAATAACAAGATTATGATGAAGATGAGCCATTTTAATTGCTGTAATAGCGGCCTCTTCTCCTTTATTACCATGTTTGCCGCCCGCTCTATCCAGAGCTTGTTGCAAATTATCTGTGGTTAATACGCCAAAAACAACCGGTTTGTTGTGTTTAATTGAAACATTAGTAATTCCATTAGCAACTGCATTACAAATAAAATCGAAATGACGTGTTTCTCCCTGAATTACACAACCCAGGCAGATTACGGTATTTACTTGTTTAAAGCCTAAAAGAATGTCAGCGCCGGATGTAAGTTCAAAACTACCAGGAACCTGCAATGTGGTAATATGTTTATCGGTAGCGCCATATTTATGCAAAGTTTCTACGGCTCCTTTATATAGCGCACCGGTAATTTCATCATTCCATTGTGAGACTACAATTCCAAAACGCAAGCCTTCTGCTGAAGGAATTTCTATTGCTGAAAAATCTGAAAGGTTTTTAAGATTAGTTGCCATGGCTTAAAATAATAAATGGTTGCCAATTTTCACTGACAACCATTTGTAAAACTGTAAGTTTTAAAATTATTGTTTTTGTGCTTCGGCACGTGCAATATAAGTATCAATTACAGAAGCTTCAAAGCTTTCCGGAAAATCAGTTTTAATTTTTGTATAAGCATCAGCCGCAGCTTTATAATTTTTTTGCTCTTCGTAAACTAAGCCCAATTTTTTAAGGAATAGTGGCGAAGTAAAGTCGTTTTTGCTTTTATCAACAGCTTTTTTGTAAAAAGTTGCTGCTTTACTGTAATCTTTCATCTCGCTGTAAGAATCGCCAAGCATACCCAACACTAAAGGATCAATAACCGGACTTCCGGTGCTGCTGTATTTTCCTAATGCATCTGCTGCTTCTTGAAATTCTCCTTTTTTAAGATATAAACCTCCTAAATATGCATTTGCTATGTTCGCTGATTTTGTGTTTGAATACTCGTCAGCAATAGTTTCAAATCCGGGATAAGAACCATCACCTTTCAAAGCTTTATCTGCTAGAGAATCATTAGCAGCATACGTTTCGGCTCTGAACATTTCACTGGCGGCTTTTTCAGCTCGCGGAGCGAGATAAAATTTCTGGTAACCGAAATACAATAATATCATGGCAATAATTGCACCGCCAATAACAGCTAAACTTTTAGTGTTTTCTTGTATAAATTTACCGGCTGAACCTAATTGATTCTCAGAATGTGGAATTTGCTCTTTATGTTGATTTGACATTTGTTATAAAAAATTGAAGATTGCAAAAATACATTTTTAGAGCTAAGTATCAACCTTTAAATAATATATGCCGATTTTTTTTAGATAAAAGCCTATTCAGGCTCAAAAAGATTAAATTTGTCATCCAACATGTGGCTTCAAAAACTATCCATCCTTAATTTTAAGAATTATTCTGAGGCAGAATTGCAACTTTCAGCCAGCGTAAATGCGTTTACCGGGAACAATGGAGCGGGCAAAACTACCTTACTCGATGCGATACATTATCTATCGCTTTGCAAAAGTTATTTTAACCCGATAGACGGGCAGCAAATAAAACAAGGCGAGGAGTTTTTTATGGTTCAGGGGGTTTTTGATAAAGATGAACGAGATGAACTAATTTCCTGCGGCTTAAAGAGAACTCAGAAAAAGCAATTCAAACGAAATAAAAAAGAATATCAGCGTCTTGCCGATCATATTGGTTTATTTCCTTTAGTTATGATTTCGCCAAATGATGTGAGCATCATTATTGAAGGTAGCGAAGAACGTCGACGGTTTGTGGATAATGTAATTTCTCAAACCGATAATGCCTATCTGGATGAAGTTCTGCTATACAACCGAAATTTGCTAAACAGAAATGCGCTGTTAAGGCAAATTGCCACTTCGGGGAAATATGATCCTGCTTTGCTCGAGATATATGATGAACAGCTGGTTAAATCGGGCAACCGCATATTTGAAAAGCGTAAAAATTTCATGCAAGTTTTTACAGAGATTTTCAACCTGCATTATCAATTCTTAAGTGAAGATGCAGAAACTGTGGAGTTAATTTATGATTCTCCGCTGTTGCGGGATGATTTTGAATCTATGCTAAAGAAATCGCTGGAAAGAGACCGCATCCTGGAAAGAACAACTACCGGAATTCATAAAGACGATCTGATTTTTACAATTCATGGAATGCCACTTAAAAAGTTCGGATCACAAGGTCAGCAGAAATCATTTCTGATTGCTTTAAAACTTGCTCAGTACACATTTTTACATCGCCAAAAAGGGTTTGAACCCTTGCTTTTGCTGGATGATATTTTTGATAAACTGGATGATCTGCGAACCAAAAAGTTAATGAAAATGGTTTCTGATAAGGACTTCGGACAGATTTTTATTACAGACACAAGTCGCAGAAGAATTGAAGAAGTATTTTCTGAGATTGATATTCCAGTAAGTATATTTGATATTGATAAAGGTGCAGTAATTGTCAATTCAATTGCATAATCAAAAATTATGGCAAGAACCAGAACAAACGATAAATCTATTAAGGATGCCATTGAACAGATGCTTAAAGTTTATAAAATTAAGCGGAAGTTTGACGAAACATCATTGGTAGTTGCCTGGCCTGAAATGATGGGAAATGCGATTGCTAACAGAACTAAAGATATTTTTATCCGCGACCGAAAATTATTTATCCGGATAGAATCTGCTGTAATAAAAAATGAATTGGTAATGATGCGCTCCAACATTATCGAAAAAATGAACGAGCGAGCCGGCAGCAGCATTATTGATGAAGTAGTTTTACTTTAACCGCTCTTTTTGTTTATCTGCGTTTTTATTGTAGAGAAAATAAAAAACAGTTAAAAAGAAAGCGATCCCAAAAGCACGGACATAAAATAAATAATCAACATTTCTTTCCCAGCCTGCCAGGTAAGATATTCCAGCCGGCAAAATGAGTACGACTACAAAGAAGATCAAATATTTTTTCTGAAGAATTTCCATGGAAGTATAAAAAGATCCCTCTCTGTTTTAGAGAGGGATTATTTGTGTTTTAGAAACGCTCAAAAGCTGAAAAGAAGAAATTTCCTTCAATCTGCGCATTCTCGTCAGAATCTGAACCGTGAACAGCGTTTGCATCAATTGATTTGGCGTATTTGTTACGAATAGTTCCAACATCAGCTTTTGAAGGATCTGTAGCGCCAATCAGCGTACGGAAATCTTCAATTGCATTATCTTTTTCTAAGATTACAGCTACAATTGGTCCCGAAGACATAAAGCTTACTAAGTCTTTGTAAAAAGGACGCTCGGCGTGTACCGCGTAAAACTCACCAGCTTTTGCATCGCTCAGGCTTGTATATTTTAATGCGACGATTTTAAATCCGCCCTTAATAATATCATCTAAAATTGCTCCGGTGTGGCCATTCGCTACAGCATCGGGCTTAATCATTGTAAAAGTTCTGTTTGTTGCCATTGTGTTTTATTTTCAAAAATTGCTGCAAAACTACTGTTAATTAACGGGATGCTAAAAGGTTTTAATAAAAATCGACCTTGTCAAATCAGTTATTTTAATAGCTTTGCATTTGTTTTTTATTATAGATGTCAGAAATAGCTTCGCTGAAAGATTTATTAGCACAACCCAAACATATTGTAATTACTACACATCATAAGCCTGATGGCGATGCGATGGGTTCTTCATTGGGTTTGTATAATTATTTAATTCAGAAAGGTCACCATGTTCGCGTGGTTGCACCAACAGATTATCCAACTTTTTTGCAATGGTTACCTAATAATCCTGATGTGGTTATTTATACCGAAAAGCCTGAAGAATCTCAGGCTTTGGTTGAAAAAGCTGATTTGATTTTTTGCCTTGATTTTAATTCGCTTTCGCGGATTAATGAATTAGGAAATTATGTTCGCGAAGCAAAAGGTTTAAAGGTTATGATAGATCATCACCTGGAGCCCGAAGGTTTTGATGATTATCGTCACTGGAGTATAAACGCATGCGCAACGGCGCAATTGGTTTATGACTTTATTGTAAACAGTATGGATGAGCGTCATCTGATTAATAAAGATGTGGCAACTTGTTTATATACCGGAATTATGACCGATTCAGGATCGTTCCGTTTTCCGACAACAACTGCAGAAGTTCATCATATTGTTGCAGATTTGATTAATTGTGGAGCAGAAAATTCCAAAATTCATCAATTGGTTTATGATAATTTCTCAGAAAACCGCTTAAGATTTCTGGGCCATTGTTTAATAAACAGGCTGGAAGTATTTAATGAATACAATTCTGCATTAATTACAGTAACAAAAGAAGATCTGAAGGAGTATGAAATCACAACCGGAGATACAGAAGGAATTGTGAATTATGCATTATCTATTAATGGAATTCGTCTCGCGGCTTTAATAATTGAGCGTCATGACCGTGTGAAACTTTCTTTGAGATCGACTGGAGATTTTCCGGCAAACGAAATCTGCAAAAAATATTTTAATGGCGGCGGACACAGAAATGCTGCGGGAGGATTTTCTGATGAGAAATTAGAGAGTGTGGTTAAAAAATTTAAAGCAATTTTGCCTGAATACAAAACACTGTTGGTTCAATAATAAATTAAATTAAAGATTGCGGGAAAGGCAAAAAAAATCGCATATTTCGCCGGCAAATTAATAGAAAAAACTAAACGTATAAATAAACAGAACAAGTGCCATAACAATAGGGCAATTAAAATTTAAATAACAGATGAAAAAAATCGTAGTCATTTTAGGGGTTGCAGTTATAGGTTTAAGCAGCTGCAAGCAATTTAAAAAAGGTGAAGGGGATATGATGTACAAGATCCACGAAGATAAAAGTGGAGAAACCATCAAAGAAGGTGATTTTGTAGCGTTCAATGCCATCGAAAAAACAGAAGAAGATTCGGTATTATATAGTTCATATGATTATGATCGTCCTTCATTATTAGTTAAAGAAAAATCATTATTTACAGGTGATCTTTTTGCTGCTTTAGGTATGTTAAGCGAAGGTGACAGTGCTACTTTCAAAATAAATATCGATTCTATGGTAGCTAAAATGGGTCGCCCGAAACCTGCTAATACAAAAGGTAAATACCTTTTATATGTGTTAAAAATTGATAAAGTTATCCCGAAAGGGAAATTAGCAGACAGCACTTTCCGTGCTCAGATTGATACGTATTTGAAAGGTGAGCAGGAAAAAGCTAAAAGTGGTGAGGCAGCAAAATTTAATGCATACATCTCTAAAGAAAACTTAAAGCCAACAGTTACTGCTTCTGGTTTAAACTATGTAATTACTAAAGAAGGTAGCGGGCCAAAGCCTAACGCTGGAGATACGGTTATGGTTAATTACACAGGTAGATTTTTAAGCGGTAAAGTGTTTGATACCAGTTTCGCTGAAGTAGCTAAAAAAGCGGGAACTTTTAATGCACAACGTCCATACGAGCCTTTAAAAATGCCTGTTGGATTGAATGGTTCTATTCCCGGATTTGAAGAAGGTTTATTGTTAATGTCTAAGGGAAGTAAAGCAACAGTTATTATTCCTTCTAATTTAGCTTATGGCGAAATGGGAAGTCAGGGAATTCCTCCTTTCACTCCGTTAATTTTTGAACTTGAAATGGTGGATATCATTCCTGCAAAAGGTGGTTCGGCAATAGCTCCTCCTCCAGCACCTTCAAAATAATATTTACAGAAATAATTATTTCTTGAAGCCTTTCAGTTAAACCTGAAAGGCTTTTTTGTTTAGTTTTACCAAATGATTCTGACAGATACGCACACTCATTTATATTATGAAAAGGATGCAGCCAAATTGAATGATCTGATGCAAAGGTGCTCGGACCAATCAGTTAGCAGGTTATTCTTGCCAAATGTAAATGCGTCAACCATTCCATTGGTTTATGATTTATCGGCCAATTATCCAGAAAATTGCTATCCCATGCTTGGTTTGCATCCATGCGATGTGAAGCCGGTTGCAGATGATGAAGTTGCAGCATATAAAGACGAGTTGAATGCGATCTATGAAAGCATGCAAAAAAGCAAATTTTATGCTGTAGGCGAGATTGGGATCGATCTGTATTGGGATAAAACCACTTTATCAATACAGCAGGATGCCTTTAAAACTCAAATTAAATGGGCCAAAGAAATGAATTTACCCATTGTAATTCACTGTCGCGATGCTTTTGATGAGATATTTGAAATTTTGGAAGAAGAGCGGGATGATAAATTAAGAGGCATTTTTCATTGCTTTACAGGAAATTTAGAACAGGCCAAATATATTACAGGACTTGGTTTTTACCTTGGAATTGGTGGCGTTCTAACTTATAAAAATTCTGGTCTGGATAAAGTAATTGCCGAAATTGATCTTAAAGATATCGTTTTGGAAACTGATTCGCCTTATTTAACTCCTGTGCCGTTTCGCGGCAAGCCCAATGAAAGCAGTTACTTAAGGTATGTTGCCCAAAAACTTGCCGATTTAAAGCAAGTATCTCTGGAGGAAGTTGCGGAGATAACTACCGCTAATTCTAAAAAAGTTTTCGGTATTTGATTAAACTTTTACAATAGTAATCTTTAGCATATAATCCATCAATGATCAATATCCTCGTAATTTATACAGGCGGAACAATCGGAATGATTACAGACCCGAACTCAGGTGCTTTAATGCCATTCAATTTTGAACAGATCACAGAAAATGTACCCGAGTTAAAGCGGCTTAATTATAATTTAACCATTCACTCATTCGATCCGTTGATTGATTCTTCAAATATGGATGCTGAGATATGGATTGGACTGGCGGAATTGATAGAAAAAAATTACGATCAGTTTGACGGCTTTGTAATACTACATGGTTCGGACACGATGTCTTACACGGCATCAGCTTTAAGCTTTATGCTCGAAAATTTATCGAAACCGGTTGTACTAACTGGTTCTCAGCTTCCAATAAATGAGATCAGAACAGATGCAAAAGAGAATTTGATTACCGCTTTAGAAATCGCGGCAGCAAAAAAAGACGGGCACTCTCTGGTGCCCGAAGTTTGTATCTATTTCGATTATCATTTATATCGTGGTAACCGAACATTTAAATATAACTCCAGCAACTTTGATGCGTTCAGGTCTCCAAATTATCCTTTGCTGGCCGAAGCAGGTGTGTACTTAAAATTTCAGCCAAAGAATATCCGTAAAGTAAAAGGTGAAAAATTAATTGCTCATAAATCACTGGAAAGCAGAATTGGGATATTAAAAGTATATCCCGGAATTGGCAAGCAAGTGGTGGAAGCTGCATTAAGTGCAGATTGCAAGGCCGTTATTCTGGAGACATTTGGATCGGGAAATACAACAACCAAAGAATGGTTTTTAAACCTTTTGCAGGATGCAATTAAACGTGGAATAATCATACTGAATATTTCCCAATGCAAAGTAGGTTCGGTAGAACTTGGTCGCTATGAAACCAGTAAACAATTGAAAGATATGGGCGTAATCAGTGGTTTTGATATGACGTTTGAGGCTGCTGTAACCAAGCTGATGTATTTGCTTGGTTCCGATTTGAAAATGAGTGAAATTAAGATGTTGCTCGAGCAAAGTTTAAGAGGTGAGCTGACAGTTGTAAAGGCAGATTAAAAAGGTTTGCTCAACCAATTTTTTTATACTTATTGTCTGGCTGAAGGTCTAAATAATCAGTTTGTTTTAAGGATTTAATAATTTATCAGCTTCTTTTTATGCCTTGTTAATCCCTTTTAATATGGTATATTATGCATGTAATTAACAAAATAAAAGATGCTTAAATTTTAAATTATTACAGATTTTTTCTCCCATTAATTACAAATCTCTCTTTTGCTGATTAGAAAAAATTAATTTTAACTTAAGTTAAATAATGGCATGATGTTTTGTATATAGTTTATATAATTAAATTTAACACGCTTGAAAAAACTACTACCTTTTATATTAATGCTTATCCTAAGTTATTCTGCACATTCGCAAGGATATAAATATACATTTAGCGTGGGTGCCGGAGTAACACAAAGTTATGCTGACGTTACAAACTCATTTCAACCTCAACATGTAGTGCATGTTAATGCTGATTATTTATTAACAGATTTTATTAGTGTTGGTGCTGAATTTCAAATGGGAAAACTGGTAAACGGAATTCAGTTTATTTCTCCCGAAAAAAATTTAAGATTCAATTCCGGATACTTTGAGAATAGTTTCAAAGAACTAAACATTAATGCCAAAGTGAGTTTGGGGCAGTTTGTTAAAGGGAAAGGCAATGATGTAATGGATAAATTCAGAGGATTATATATTGGAGCCGGATTGGGGTTAATAAGTACAAGTCAAAAGAACATTAATCGGTTTTATGCATCCTCTCTGGATGGAAAGGAATATAACCTGCCGGGAAGTGATACCGAAAGAATGGTTTCGGTTCCGCTAAGCGCAGGAATTGATATTTATTTCAAGAAAAAAAGTCTTCGTCCGTTTGCCCTTGGTATAAACGGACAAATGAATTATATACCAAACGACCGACTGGATGGTTATGATACAGATTATAATAACAGACCGGATGTATATGCTTTTAGTACGTTGAGCCTGAAATACAGATTTGGATATTCCAGCATTTTTAATTCAAATGTTTATCCGAGATAAGGGCTAATTCTTCTAAGAAAGATTTAAAAAAACAGAAAACCCCGCAAATTGCAGGGTTTTTTTATGCGGAGAAAGAGGGATTCGAACCCTCGGTACCCTTGCGAGTACACCAGCTTTCCAAGCTGGCTCATTAGACCACTCTGACATCTCTCCTGAGGTCTACAAAAGTATTAAAATTTAGGAAAATACCCACTTTGATTTCACATTTCTGCAAATCCGGAATAACAGCATTTTCATCATGCCATATAATCCCTCTTTTTCGATATGTTTGCACTATTAACTAAACAATAACGCGTATTCAGATTTAATGCTAAGCCTCAACGAGATCAAGAAACCCATCTCTGATGAACTGGATGTATTTGAAGGAAAGTTTAAAGCTTCCATGCAGAGTTCAGTACCATTACTTGATCGTATAACACATTATATTGTTAAACGGAAAGGGAAGCAGATCCGACCTATGTTTGTGTTTTTCTCTGCCAGTTTATGCGGCGGAATTACAGAAGCAACTCACCGCGGTGCCGCTCTTGTTGAGCTTTTGCATACAGCCACACTTGTCCATGATGACGTAGTAGATAATTCTTACGAGCGTCGTGGATTTTTCTCTGTTAACGCTTTATGGAAAAACAAGATCGCTGTACTGGTTGGCGATTTTTTACTGTCGAAAGGATTATTGCTTTCTATCAATAATAATGATTTTGGCTTATTGAAGATTGTATCTGAAGCGGTACAGCAAATGAGCGAAGGCGAACTTTTGCAGATTGAAAAAGCACGCCGACTGGATATTGATGAAAAAATTTACTACGAAGTTATTCGGCAGAAAACGGCATCATTAATAGCATCTTGTTGCGCTTGCGGTGCCGCATCTGCCGGTGCTGATGCGGAGACCATTGAAAAAATGCGTTTGTTTGGCGAAAAAATCGGGATCGCTTTTCAGATTAAAGACGATTTATTTGATTTTGGTACAGATGATGTAGGCAAACCTCTCGGAATTGATATCAAAGAGAAAAAAATAACTCTTCCGCTTATTTATGCTTTAAATAAAGCATCGGGGAAAGAAAAACGACACATCATTAATCTTGTTAAAAATTTTAACGAAGATTCTGAAAAAGTTTCTGAAGTAATAGACTTTGTGCGGAGTGGTGGCGGAATGGAGTATGCCAATGCACAAATGATGAAATATCAGCAGGAAGCATTTGATTTATTGAATACTTTCCCAGAACATAATTCGCGTAATGCGTTAGAACAATTAGTACGATTTACCACCGAACGTAAAAAATAAAATGCCCAGCGAGTACATATACATCAGCAGTTTTATATTATTCATCGTGCTGATGTTATCTATCGACCTTGGCGTTTTCAATAAAAAAGATCATGTTGTCGGTTTTAAAGAAGCCGCCACCATGAGTTTTATATGGGTTTCTTTTGCACTTGGATTTTATATCATTCTTTTAACAAAAGGTCAGGAACTCCATAGTATAGAAACGTTTTCCCGACTTGAGGAAATTACCAGGCTTAACCAGCATAACATCACTTTAAATCCGGACAACTTTACAGAGAGTTTAAAAACCTACAAGCAAAATCTGGCTTTAGAATTCCTTACGGGATATGTTATAGAATACGCACTATCGGTTGATAATATTTTTGTGATGGTTTTAATTTTCAGCGCCTTTAGTGTAGATGAAAAATATTATCACCGGGTATTGGTTTGGGGAATTATTGGAGCCGTAATCATGCGGTTTCTGTTTATCTTTTTAGGTGCTGCGCTCATTACAAAATTTACCTGGATACTTTATATTTTCGGTGCTTTCCTGGTCTATACAGGTATCAGCATGTTTTTCAACCGGAATGAAGAAGAAAAGATCGACACTCAAAATCATAAAATTGTTCGGTTTGCATCAAAGTATTTCTCTGTTTCACCCAAATTTACAGGCAACAAATTTTTTATATATGAGAATGGGAAGCGATTTATAACTCCCTTATTTCTGGTTTTATTAGTTGTAGAATTTAGCGATCTGATATTTGCGGTAGATTCTATACCGGCCATATTTGCGGTTACTAAAGATCCGTATATCGTATTTTTCTCTAATATTTTTGCCATTCTGGGATTAAGATCCATGTTTTTTTTACTGGTGAATACCATTCATAAATTCCATTTCCTGAAAATTGGGCTTTCATTTTTACTGGTTTTTATCGGCTTAAAAATGCTTGCGCATAACTGGTTGGTAGATATTGGCTTTACAACCATGCATTCTTTATTTGTGATTCTCGGAATACTTACCATCAGTGTGGTTGCCTCTTTAGTTTTCCCGCAAAAAACATCTGTAGAATCTAAATAACCTTATTTAGTTTTGTTTCTGTTCCATTTTGCAATTATTTCCTTAATTTTCAATCATGAAAAATTTTAGTCTTTTAACTCTTTTCGGAATCTTACTTTCTTTGACATTAGCTGCGCAGGTAAATCCCAAATGGGAGAAAACATTTGAAGCGATAAATACAGAAGTTCAGCAAAATTCTAAAGCATACAGCACATTACAATATGCTACAGAAAAAATTGGCCATCGGTTAACCGGTTCTGAGAATGGTAAAAAAGCTGAAGAATATGCTTTTAACCTTTTGAAATCTTATGGTTTGGAGGTAAAATATCAACCGTTTGAAGTAGAAAGCTGGAGCAGAGGAAAGCTTGAAGTTAAAATTGGAAAAGAAAGTTATTTGCAAAATGTAAAATCTGTTTCGCTGGCACATTCTCCTGTAAAGGCAAATTTAACAGGCGAATTGGTGGATATGGGCAATGGCGTTGAAGTGGATTATCAGAACAATCCCGATAAGGTAAAAGGTAAAATTGCATTAGTTTACCTTGGGATTTTACCGGGTTCAGATCCGGAAACTAAAAAGCTGCACCGCTCGGAAAAAACGGCGCTTGCTACCAAATATGGCGCAACTGGAATTATAATTATTAATACCGTACCCGGAGGCGTTTTGTTAACTGGAACTGCATCGGTTACCGGAAAGCTAATTTTGATACCAGCAGTTTGTATTGGTTTAGAGGATGGAATGCAGTACAAAGAAATTCTGAAAACCGATAATCTTTTCGCAAACATTGAAATGAGCAATTTTTCCGGAATGATCAAAGCCCGAAACGTAATTGCAACATTAAAAGGGTCTGATATCAAAACAGAAAGAATTGTAGTTGGTGGTCACTTAGATAGCTGGGATCTGGCAACAGGCGCCATAGATAATGGAATAGGGTCGTTTTCTGTGTTGGATATGGCACGTACATTTTCTGCGCTAAAATTGAAACCAGCCCGCACCATTGAGTTTGTTATGTTCATGGGCGAAGAAGAAGGTTTGCTGGGTTCTAAAGCTTATGTGGAACGGGCTATTAAATCCGGAAAAGCTAAACAGATTCGCTATATGCTGAATTATGACATGGTTAATGATCCGAAAGGTTATAGTTCGTCAAGCGAGGATAGTAAAGAATTGTTTGAATCTATTGGCGCAATTGCGAGTAAAATAGATACCACATTTAAAAATTCCTTCAGAAGCGGTGCCGGTCTTCATAGTGATCATCAACCATTTATGCTGCAGGGAATACCAACCGGTGGAGCCGCAGGTGGGACACTGC
>JBBRCI010000060.1:0-18582 GCA_038204935.1 Sphingobacteriales bacterium
TATTTAAGTAATGTTAAAACAATAGCAGCCAATGAAGCTAATCCAGTTGAAATACCTACTAATTCCTGTGCCGACAGTTTATTTTTTTCTGCTTTTTTAGGAACAAAAATTTCGGCACCAGGTTTAACTACCGGATAATTGTTAAAAAACAAAAATTTCTTAGTGCTTTTTACAGATCCGTTTGCATATATAATATAAGACCGTCGCTTTAAAGATCGGTCAGAAAAGCCCCCAGCCTGAGAAATATATTGCTGAAAACCACTACCTGAATTATAAATTGTGGTAACCGGAAATAAAACTTCGCCATTTACCTTTACAGTTTGAAGTTGTTTAGGAACACGTAAAATATCACCTTCTTCCAGAATAAGGTCGAATTTAGAACCTGGTTTCTCTAGAATCCTTTCCAGATTTATACCCACATATACATTTCGAAGTAGTTCTTGTTGTTGCTCTATTGCTACTGAATCTTTAGATGATTCCTGCAAGCGCTGAAACTTCGCCAGCTTTTCTTTCTCTTCTTCTTTCTTATCTATTTTATTTTTATCATCTGCATTCTCAGCTCCAGGTCTCTTTAAAGATGCTCCGGAAGTATATGCCAAAGCAGTTAATCCTCCAGCTCGCTGTACAATATCAGAAACCCGTTCATTCTTACGGGAAATAGTGTACGTTCCCGGATATTTTACTTCGCCTTCAACTTTAACCTGTCTCTGAACTTCATAGCCCGCTTCATTCCGGACGTTTACAATATCAAATGGTTCAAGGATAAACTTCTCCCCTTTAAACTTCAGATCGTTATCAACATCAACTTGAAAAACCTGAGCCGTGGCGGCAGAAATAGAATTTTGGTTACTATTTTTTACTCTTCTCGATATTTCAATTCTTCTAGCGCTTGCCCCTTCTTTAAAACCGCCTGCTAAAATAATCAGGTCTTCGAGAGACATATTCTGAGCATAATCAAATAATCCAGGTTCCCGAACTTCGCCGTTAACTGTTACAGAATATTCTTCTCTTAAGTCAAAAATTGAAGAAATTGTGATTATATCTTCCCGATTAAGCGGAACATCAGGCACTGTACCTGCTATAATCTTAGCCAGATCAAATGAAATTAATTCTGTAGAGTTATCAGATCGTAAACGAGTAATATACCCTCGGGGGAAAAACGCATCTTCTGTTACTCCGTCAGCTTTTTTGATTAAATTTTCTAAGGTTAATCCGGGCTCAAGCTCAAACTGGCCGGGGCGAAATACCGCTCCTTCTATAGTTACTCTATTTGCAAATCTTTCAAGAATGGGTTCTACAAAATATTTATCTCCGCTTTGCGGTTTATAAGTAGAAAATTCTTCAGAAAAAACATCAGTAATTTTGCGCTCCTTATTTGTGTTCTTTAGAACTTTAATCCGTGCTTTATAAGCCAAATCTGTAAACCCTCCAGCAAAATTTATAGCATCTTGCAGTGATTCTCCCGGCAGAATTTCAAAAATTGCGGGCCGTTTAACTTCTCCCACAAACTCTACCCTTGTACGGTAAGTTGGAACACGAATTACATCATTATCCTGCAAACGGACATTGTTTGTCTGAAATCCTTTCAATAGAAAATCATATACATCTAATTTCCCAATTACCCGATTTCCCCTGATTACTTCTATTTCCCTGAAAGATCCATTTTCATTTGGACCACCAGAAACATATAAAGCATTAAAAACAGTTGCCAATGAGGGCAAAGTGTAAGAACCAGGCTTCACAACTTCACCTAAAAGTGTTACTTTAATACTTCTGATATTTCCAATTCCGATAGTTACCTGAGTTCTGCCGCTTCTGATACCCGGGTAGGTTCCCGCAAGTTTTGACCTGATTTTTGAAGTAGCCTGCTCCACCGATAAACCGCTAACCGAAACAATTCCGGCATATTCAATTCTTATTGTACCTTCCGGCGAAACTTTAAGATTATAATTTGCTTCGTTATCACCCGTAATATCAATGGCAATTTCATCATCCGGACCGATAATATAATTTCTTGGTGTTGCAATCCGGAGATTAGGTTCGAATGTTAGATTTTTATTGTTAAAAAGGTTTGCCCCGAAAATCTTTGACCTTAATTCACCTAAAGCTTTTTCAGCTTCAGTTTCAACATCTTTCTTTTGAGGTAAAGTGTCCTGAATGTAATTTAATTCCCTTCCTGATTTTTGATTTTGATCCGGTTTAACTACCGTCTTTTTATCATTGCTAGTTCCGTCTTTCTTTTTGATCTTTTCTATTCTCTCCCGTAGTTTTTGAACCTCTTCGGGTCGCATTCCCCTGGCCAAAGCAACTTGCTCTAACTGACTATCACCCAATCCGGTAGCTTCAACCTGACGCATAAACTGTCTGATCTGCTCATCACTGAGTTCATCAACCCGAACACTGCTTAAATTTTGCGGGTTTATTGTTTGAGAAATTGCAGGAACAGTTAAAATCAGTAAGAAACTGAAAATAATGGCCTTTAGAAAGTTTATGCGCATAGAAAATTGTCTCTTTATTTCTCCTATTAATTTCCAATGATATAAAAATGGAAAAACACGGAGGTAAAAATCTTATTCGAAATAATTTAAAACTTTAAAACCACCTTTTTTCAGATATTCATCTTTTTTCATCAAATGAAGATCAGACTCCACCATATCTTTAACTAAAGCAGGCAAATCGTACTTTGGAATCCAACCAAGTTTTGTGTTAGATTTAGTGGGATCTCCCAATAAAAGGTCAACTTCTGTTGGGCGGAAATATTTTGAATCTACTTTAACAACGGTTTGTCCCATCTTGAGGTTTGCTGTATCAATTCCTAACTCAGAACAACGGTCGTTATCAAAATCTATTATAACTCCTTTTTCCATTTCATCTTTCCCGCTAAACTCTACTTCTATACCAAGTTCAGCAAAAGCCATTCTAACAAATTCTCTTACCGGAGTTGTAATTCCGGTTGCAATAACAAAATCTTCAGGTGTTTCCTGCTGCAAAATCAGCCACATCGCTTCAACATAATCTTTTGCATGCCCCCAATCTCTTTGTGCTGACAGATTTCCCAAATACATTGTACTCTGAAGACCTAAAGCAATTTTAGCTGCTGCACGTGTGATCTTTCTGGTCACAAAAGTTTCCCCTCGTATTGGACTTTCATGATTAAATAAGATTCCGTTACAAGCAAACATTTTGTATGCTTCGCGATAATTAACTGTAATCCAGTACGCATACATTTTTGCTACAGCATATGGAGAACGTGGGTAAAACGGTGTAGTTTCACTTTGTGGAACAGCCTGAACCAATCCATATAATTCGGATGTGGATGCCTGGTAAATCCGTGTTTTTTCGGTAAGGCCCAGAATTCTAACTGCTTCAAGAATTCTCAGAGTTCCAATACCATCTGCATTGGCCGTATATTCCGGAGTTTCAAAACTTACCTTCACATGGCTCATAGCAGCCAGATTGTAAATTTCGTCAGGCTGAACTTCCTGTATAATGCGGATTAGATTGGTAGAGTCAGTTAGATCGCCATAGTGAAGTTTGATATTTAAGTTTTCTTCATGCGGATCCTGATACAAATGATCAATTCTATCCGTATTAAATAGTGAACTTCTTCGCTTCAAACCATGAACGAAGTAATCTTTCTTAAGCAGAAATTCTGCTAAATAAGCGCCATCCTGGCCGGTAATCCCTGTAATTAATGCAACTTTCATATTATGTTTCGCCAAAGGCTTTTAAGAATCCTATAATTCTTACCTGAAATTTAATTTTTTGATTTTTATTTGGATGCAAAAGTATCAGTTTTAGATGAACTTACGAGTCACCATTTCTGAACTTTTTAGATCATTAATAATTTAATGGCAATAACTTACCATTTAATTTAGTTATTGATTTGCTTAATTAAATATTGGCCATATCCACTTTTTACCAATGGTTGCGCAATTTCTTTTAATTCATCGGAAGAAATAAATCCCATACGATAAGCGACCTCTTCAATACATCCAATTTTCAAACCTTGTCTTTCTTCTATAACCTGCACAAATTGTCCGGCCTGCATTAATGAAGCAAAAGTTCCGGTATCAAGCCATGCGGTCCCGCGACTTAAAACTCCAACTTTCAATTTGCCTTGTCTTAAATATTCTTTGTTGATATCAGTTATTTCATATTCTCCACGAGGAGAAGGTTTTATATTTTTAGCAATTTCAACAACCGAATTATCATAAAAATACAATCCGGGTACAGCATAATTTGATTTGGGTTTTTCAGGCTTTTCTTCAATTGAAATAACATTAAATTCTTTGTCAAATTCAACCACGCCATATCTTTCCGGATCTGAAACCTGGTAGGCAAATACAACACCACCATCCGGATTATTCATTGTTTGAAGCAATCTCGATAAACCATCCCCATGAAAAATATTATCGCCTAAAACTAAAGCGACTTTATCCTGGCCAATAAATTCTTCACCAATTACAAAAGCCTGCGCAAGTCCGTTTGGAACTTCCTGTACTTTATATGAAAATTCGCAACCTAATGCTTTTCCATCACCTAAAAGTTTCCGAAAATTAGGAAGATCGTGTGGAGTGGAAATAATCAGGATTTCGCGAATTCCTGCTAACATCAATATAGAAAGGGGATAATAGATCATCGGTTTATCATAAACCGGCATCATTTGCTTACTCATTGCTAATGTTAGCGGATGCAACCTGGTGCCCGAACCGCCTGCTAAAATTATACCTTTCAAAGTTTAGATTTAAAAATTCGCGTAAAGATAAGAATTAAGCTAGAAGTATAATCAGGAATGATTCAAAGCTTCCACTTGTTTCTCCAATTCAGCATACCATGCTGAACCATATTTGCGAATTAAAGGGTCTTTTAAAAATTGATATACTGAAACTTTTAGTTCATTTCCAAAAGAACAAGCCGGACTACAAATATTCCAGCGATCGTAATGAAGAACATCAAATTCGGGGTAATTGGTTATTCGAATTGGGTATAAATGACAGGAAATAGGTTTTTTCCAGGCAATTTTTCCATCTTCATAAGCTTTTTCTATAGCACATTTGGTAATGCCATTTTCCCAGGTTACATAGGCACATTCTTTAAAAGTGTCAACACAGGGAGTTGTCAGATCACCTTCAAAATCTCTCACGTAAGTGCCGGATTCCTCAATGGTCTGTATTCCTTTTTCGGTCATGTAAGGTTTTACATGCGGATAAATTTCATCTAAAATTGCCAGCTCAGATCTTTCTAACGGTGCGCCTGAGTCACCTTCAATACAACAAGCACCCTTACATTTGTTAAGGTTACAAACAAAGTTCTCCTTAACTACATCCTCATGCACCAATGTGCCCTGTACCTCTATCATTATTATCAGTTTTGGCCTAAGACCGTATTATTTTGCTGCCGTAAAAGGATATTTTAACCCGCTCGCATTGGTTAACTCCATAGTTACAGACCCAACTAATATTTCAACTTGTGCTTTAACCGGAATTCTGTTTCCATCATCGGTTATCCAAAGGTATAATTTACTGTCTTTACGAAAAATTCTTCCCGGCTGTATGGAGGGACTAAATTTGAGACAATTTACATTGCCAAGTTGAGATTTAACTATTTCTTTGCCCACGTACTGAATTTCCATGGTAGCAATTTCATCTTTCAGGAAATAATCAAGATTGAACTTGGCACCCTTTTTAAGCCTGGATACGTCCAGATTACGAGCAAAATAGTAAGCGGAAACGATATCAAATGTCTGACTTCCGCCCTTAAATGTTCCTTTATTAGCTACAACTTTCTTCTCTTTCTGATAAAATCTTGCCTTATCAGTCCTTCGGTAATTTGCCTCCCGAATATTTTCTGTGTACAAATAAGGCATTAAATTATCCTGATTAATATAGGAATCATATCTGTTATGAACACGATAAAATATATTAAATGTTCCCGATGTTTTTCCCTCGGCAGTTAAATGAAAAATTGGTTTGTTATCAAATTTAATATTTGACTCAGAAACTTTCAATGTTGCTTCTGCAGCAGTAATAAATCCGTATCGAAACCGATAAGATAATTCTTCACCGCTTTTAAAAACAGGCTCAGAAACATTTGATAACGGTTGAGAGAATGATAAACAAGTAATAGAAAGTAATAATATGAATGTAGCAGTTATTTTTTTCATCAGGATACCGGGATTTTAAAAGCGTATTGATAATTAACGCTAAGATTTAAGATTCTGTGTTTGACTGCGTAAACACTTATTAGTTTAATTCTACAAAAGCGGATATCAATCCTTGCGTTTATATATCGGAACGGTTGAACAAGGTTCACCATACATGATACTTTTAGCAACTCCCGTTAATTTTGAAGTAATTTCTAAATAAGCCGACGTCGGAACCTCTATCTCCCCGCAACCTTTTACCACAACGCGTTGATCACGGTAAACTTCAATATCTATTTTATCCAGAGCTCTCTCAAATAAAATTGTTTCAAGCATATTTATATCCCCAAATACCACAGAAGCGGCGTAAGGCTTTAATTTTGTACTTAAAAGCATATAAGCCCATGTGGGTACAATAGCATCAGCAGAACAAACTATAGCAACATGCTTATCCTGATATTTCGTCCAGTCATTCTCCTTTACAAATTCTCTGAAATCTTTTTCCCTTAAAATTAACCCATGAAAGAGATTATCCTTAATATCATAAAGTACCCTTTCTCCTTTCGGATACAGATCAGCAAGATCAAGACTGATTAAACCACTTTGAGCTACTTTATTAACTATATTTTCCTGAATGTCCATGAAGCAATTGAATTAAGCCGTTAGTAAAATGGCTTATAAATAAAAAATCCGGAAGAAATGAATTCTTCCGGATACAAAGTTAATGATTTATGCTGTTAAAAGAATTTAACGCGGTGGTCTTTAATATCTGCTTTATCCCGTAAAACTTTAAAGGCTTCATTTGGTGCTCTCTGAGTTAGGTTTTGTGAAACCATTGCTTTTTGTTTGAAAACATTAGTTAAAGGTGCGGGATTATTGAAACCTTGTAAAGAAACTACATAAACGCCATTCTGACCTTCAATAACTGAAGACATTGTACCTGGTTTTAAACCGAATACGGTTCCAATAACTTTATTTTCCTGAGCAACACCAGGTATAACCGGATTTGCTAAAACTACATTCTGAACCGGTACCGCCTGCTTTCCAACTTTCTGAGCAACCTGCTCAATTGTTTTTGAACCAGAAATGGCAGAATTAAATTTTTCAGTTAATTTTTTAGCTTTAACCTGATTACGAACCATTGGCTCGATTTCCTTTTTAACCTTTTCTAAAGGAAGAATTCCCTTTTCAGAAACACTTACCAATTTCGCAATTACAAACTTATTCTCTATTTCAAAAACCTGGTTAGAAACATCACCTTCTTCGGCTTTAAAAGCCCAGCGAATTAATTCACGAGGATTCTCAATTCCGGCAATTGAAGTTTGACCCGGATTCACATTTTCAGCGATCAATTTACGTAATCCTGATTTTTTAACCTGAGCATCAAATGCTTCAGCACTGTTTGCCTCACCTAAGAAAGTTGTTGCTTTTCCGTAAGCTTCCTGTTGTGTTTTATTGCTGCTTCCTAAAGATTTAGTAACAACTGCAACCTTTGCTATTTTAGAAGAACCTTTTTGGCCGTTGATTTTTATAATGTGCACTCCAAATTGAGTGGTGATGACTTTCAAATCTCCTGCTTTGCCATTGAAAACTGCTTCGTCAAATGCCGGAACCATTGCACCTCTTCCAAATGTGCCTAATTCACCACCTTTATCTTTAGAACCGTCAGTGCCATATTTAGCAGCAAGTTCTGCAAAACTAGCACCTTTTTGAATCAGGTTTTTAATTGAATCGGCTTTAGCCTGCGCTTTATCCATTCCACCTTCGGCTGTTGGATTAATTAAAATGTGGCTTGCCGTTACAGAATCAGGACCGAATTTAATCTCTAAGACTTTTGCCATCTGATAAGTTCCGTTACTGAAAACCGGACCAACCAAAGCTCCGTTTGAGGAAGCAAAAACCAATGAATCTAATGCCGGATCTAATTGTCCTTTGTGGATGTATGAAACCGGAGTTTTAGAATCTGAATTCATACTTACAAATAATGAGTCATTATTTGTAGCTCTAAAATCAGCAAAAAGCTTATTTACTTTAGTTTTAGTTTCAACTGAATCTTCCTTAGAAGGATTTGCATCAAAAACTACATATTCAAATGTGCGGTTCTCTTCAGCATTGTTAAAACGATACTTGTATTGGTTATAATAATTTTTATAATCCTCATCAGTCAATTTAACTTCAGCATCTGGTATAGATGAATAATCTAAATTCACATATTTAAAGTTAGCCAGTTTATTACGCTGCATGTAATCTTCTCTAGCCTCTAAAGAAGTAACATATAAACTGTTTTTAACAAGGTTATTGTATTTCTCAGCTAATCTGTTCTGACGAAGATTTACTAAAAACTGAGTCCATTGCTGGCTGATAGGACTTTTTGGATCCTGAGTTTTTACATTATCTAAAAAAGAATTTAACTGCTGACGGTTAATCTGACCCGTTTGCGGATCGCCAAAGTTTTGAACTACCTGCGGATCAGGGTTTTTACCCATGATCATATCATTCAATTCATTGGCGCTTACCTGTAATCCTAAACGCTTAATTTCTCTGTCCATCAAGATTTGAGAAACGGTTTGGTTCCAGGTATTTTCAACAACATAAGCAGACATTTGAGAGTTCAGATTATTCTGACCCATTTGTTGCTTAAAGTTATTTGTGTTAACCTCAACCTTGTCGTTAAAGTCCTGGATAGAAATTTTTTCACCCGCAACTTCTCCCACTACATTCTGATTAGCTTGCCAGAATGGTGTACCCACCTTTACTGCGTCGCCAAGTAAGAAAGCAACAATTGCAAAACCGATAAATCCTACGATGATTACACCGGCTCGGTTCCGCAAAAAATTCATTATTCCCATATCAATTTTATTACTATTATTTCAAAAGAGGGCGCAAGATACAATTTTTAGAAAAATATACTAAGACAAAATTCTGATTCTCAGCTTTGATTGAAAATTGTTTTAAAAACTTGAAATTTTCTGCTTAGAATGAGATTGAAATGTCTTTTTTTAAAAACTTTCTTTACTCGTCAGACTTAAATCGCCTGTAGATTGCGTAATCTCATAATACGAGAAATCTTCATTTGCCCAGAAACTAGTTCCTGCTAAAGTATTTCCCGCTGAAGTTATACTTACTAATTTATTTGATGTAAAGCGTTTTTTATTTTCATCCCAAATCAATTCATCAGAACGGAAAGTTTCTCCTTTTTGATTAACTGCGACCACATTATTTCTTAACTCAACTTTTCTCTGATTCTCATAGCGTTTGGCGTAATCTGCTGTTACATGGCTGTTTTCCTTTTGGTTAGCATCAAAAAAAACAATGTCCACACCCTTTTTCATTTCATAATACGGATCATTGGTTTTGAAATGAAGTAATTCTGGCGCCGTTAATTTCGCCTTAACCCGTGCTGAATCTGAATATATAATTTCAACGCCAATTGATTTATCTACCGGAACAGAAACCTTTTTAGATGAAATCTCCTCTACATCTTTTAAATCATTCTCGCAGGAAGCGAAAAATAAAATAACTGAAGCACTTAACAGTATGTAGCGGATACCACTCATCAATTAATCAAATTTAGATTTGATAAACCAGGTATCATTTAACGTAAAACCAATACTCATATTTAGATAACGTTCACGAATCAAGCTGTTTTCCATGGTTCCTCTCTGACCAAGCTCGGCAGAAAGATTGATTTTGTAAAAACTTGAACGGTTAGATGGTAAAGGCAAACCTAATCCTAAGGTTAAACCATATTGGTTAATATCATTGTTGTTGATGTTAACATAGGTTTTATTGTAGTTAAGACCGAAACGATAATCAACTAACTTGAAGTAGTTAGAAACCGAATTTGCATCAGGCGTATATTGGCCACCAAATGCAACACCATAAGTATCGTTTAATCCCTGATTAACTCCCCCATCTGTATATTCTCCCCATTTGGCGTAAGAAAAATCTGCTCCGATAAGCAACTTGTTGGTGTTTTCAAAAGCGAAACCAATTGTATGCGTTAAAGGTGGATTTAATTTACGCTTTACGCCATCCGTCATAAATATTGTATCCAAAGGATTTGATTCTTCACCCAGTAAAAAGTTTTTTCTATATCGGGTTGTTACTACGGAATTTTTGGATGTTAATTCAGAACCTGCATTCCCGGAATAACCTAAGATCAAATTGCTGGTTTTACCCAATTTAGCAACATATTGTATTCCGTAATCATAACTTAAACCCTGAACGTTTGTACTATTCTGTGTTCTTGAATTTAAAGCCGTAGGCTCTGAAGGAAATTCAGCAGACCGAATTTCTTTAATGTTTCCAAAAATATAACCTACATTAAAACCTAAACTCAGGTTTTTACTCAGTAAAAATCCATAACCTACATAAGCTTTAGACAAACCGCCATCACCGGAATAGATATAGTCCACTTTATTTGTGTCAATAGTTCCGGAATTTTTAAACTGATATCCGGCCTCGCTGAAAGGCAAAATCCCAAAGCTCATTGCCGATTTTTTAGTAACCGGGATTCCAAATGTTAAATGACTTAATGTAGCGTTAAAACTATTTTCTGACGCATTTGAATTACTTAACTGGCGTAAACCTGTGTAAGCTCCCACATCAAAAGTTGTTAAATTGATTGCAGAATACGATGCCGGATTGGCAAGGTTTACATTATTATATGGTCCCGGCTTGCGAACACCCATACCAATTCCACCCATTGCCCTATTTTGCGGCAACAAAGACCCTTTTAAATCTCCCAAACCAAATTTAGAATATGGAGAACTTGATGTAGTTTGTGCAGAAGCAGCAAAAGTTGCGAAAAGTATACCTGCAACAAAAGCAGATCTAAAAATTTTAATCATTATATCGATGGATAACTTCGTTTAAGCCAATAAGAACCAAATGTGGCTCGGTTTTGTAAGTGTGGGCAAAGATGCTACTTTTCAACCGAGTATCAAAAAAATTTGCGTCGCCTCCGCAGAGTAGTATTTGCAGGTTTGCATAACGTGAATTATAGTTATTAATAAATGCTAAAACCTCTCCCCAGGTTCCATTAATAACTCCGGAGAGAATTGCCGAAGCCGTATCTGTTCCTTCTTCGCCAATAAAATTTTCATTCAACTCGACTAAAGGTAAACGTCCTGTTTGATCATGCATTGCCTTTAATCGCATATTTAGTCCGGGAGAAATGCTGCCTCCTGTATAATTTCCAGACTCATCTACAGCATCGTATGTGATGCAGGTTCCGGCATCAATTACCAAACAATTTTTTTCGGGATAAATAGCGTTTGCAGCAATAACTCCTGCAAAACGATCCAATCCCAATGTTTGAGGTGTTTTATATTTGATATTTATTGCTGATTTAATTCCGGTAGAAAACCTGATGTATTGGGTTTTATTTTTCAAAACACCTTCAAAAATTTCTGCTGTTTTACTTACGGAAGAAAGTATACTTTTTTGAATATCAAATTTAGAAATCAAAGATTCCATTTGATCTAGATTGAGGTCCGTAAAAATCTCAACAAGTTTCCGGTTATCAAATACGGCAAATTTAGATCTTGAATTACCTATATCAATAACCAGATTTGCCATTAAGCATTAACGGTATTTAAAATGGATTCAAAAATACCCAGGCCATCCTGATTTCCGAGAATTGCATCTGCAGCTCTTTCCGGATGCGGCATCATTCCAAAAACATTTCTGTTTTCATTACAGATACCGGCAATATTATCAATAGCGCCGTTCAAATTTGATTCCGGAGTTACATTGCCATTTTCATCGCAATAGCGGAATAAAACCTGGTCATTATCCTGAATACTTTTTAAAATGTCAGCTTCCGCGAAGTAATTTCCTTCACCATGTGCAACCGGAATTTTTAAAGGTTTAGTTAGGTCTAATGAATTTGTAAGCAATGAATTGTTTGTTTCTGCTTTTAAATACGCGTTTTTACAAATGAATTTTCTGGTTTCATTATGCAGTAAAGCACCCGGAACAAGTCCGGCTTCTGCAAGAATCTGAAAACCGTTGCAAATACCTAAAACGTAACCACCCTTGTTAGCAAATTGAATTACTTCCTGCATAACCGGTGAAAAACGGGCAATCGCACCAGATCTGAGATAATCTCCGAAAGAGAAACCACCCGGCAAAACTACAAAATCAACATTTTTCAGATCATGGTCTTTATGCCATAAACGAACAACCTCCTGGCCCATAATATGCTCCAAAACGTAAATTACGTCTTCATCGCAGTTAGACCCCGGGAAAATTACAACTCCGAACTTCATGGTACAAAGCTATAGATTTTTTAAGATTGCGGAAGTAATCGACTGTTAAAAAAGGTTAAAGAGAATCTTATTTAAAGATTATAGCTGATTAAACAAGTGGGAAAGATTTAAAACAACTGGAAATAAACTATAAATCCAACCAGAATTAAGTAAACACTTTCATAAACCCACCTTTTTTTCCCGGCATGTAAAAAATAATAAGCCATTAAAACCGCTGCTGGCGGAGCGCATAAAAGGAAATGGTAAACCCGAAAATCTGTCTTTAAATAATAAGAGATCAGTCCTAACATAAACATGAAGAAAAGTAGTTGAAATGATTTTCTGATCTGAACAAAACTCTTAAAAAAGTTTTGACGAAGCTGCACAACAGATAAAATGAAAATGAGCAACAGAGGCAATAGAACTAAATATTGATAAATATTAAACTGCAACCGGGTTGGAAATGGAGTAGCCAAAGGAAGCCAAATACGATAAAACTGATCCAAAGAATCATTCCAATAATAAAAAACTGCTAAGAAGAAAAATACGGTTACAAAACCGATAATTCCTGTTGCCCACTCACGCCAGTAAAAAGGTCTGAAAATAATGAGGCTTACCCATAAAAGAGGCAGCATAGAAATAAATGGAAAATAAATTAATGTGCCTAATCCTACAATCATTCCCAGATCAAACATAACGGGTCGTACATCATCACGACGGTACATATTTAAAAATTTACTGATCATCCATAAAACCAGAAAATTGCAGATAAGGGTTGGACTTAAAAGTACAAATGGTGTTAAAAGGCTGGATGTAGTAACGTATAAAAGTGCTGGTAAGAATGTGGGTTTACCCAGCAAATTATAATGATTAACGATATTATTGAAGATGAAAGCCTGCACCAGCATAATCAGCATAGCAATTAGAACATTTGCAGAAGGCGAAAAAGCATTTTCTAAAGGAATTGAGATCAAAAATTTGGTAAAGGGTTCTATAAAATCAAAACTTACCTGATCCGGAAGCTTTAAAAAAATTCCCAGTCTCAAAAAAATCGCGAAGCCAATTAACAAAATAACATTTACGGGATTAAGGCTTCGAAATTGTTTGATCATGCGGCTATAGAAATTCTAAGAGTATACAGAAGCAATATTAAGATAAAAGCCCGGATGTTAAAAGTGGAGATTTCAAGGCATATTTTTTAACCATGTTTGCGACTATCGCCTCAGTTTGATCAGGAAAATTGAATTCTAGAATAGATTTTTCAGACAACCATTTTCTTAAAGCAGGAACAAAATTAGCATCCAAATGCTGTATTACTGGTATTCCCATTTGCCGCAAAGCTTCTGCATTGCATTGCTGTTCAAACTGGTTTTTCATCGGGATAACCATCACTTTTTTATTCATGAATAAAGCTTCAGCCGGACCTTCAAAACCACCACCGGTTAGTAACCCTCCAGAGCTTGCCAAACTGCGGTTATATTCCTGATGTGAAACTGGGAATACATAAACGTTTCCATCGCGGTAGCTTTTTGTGGTATGTTTTGAGAATATTTCCCACTTAATTTCAGGTATTAGTTTTAGAAAAGGAGTTAAACGGCGATCATCAAAAGAGGGAAGATAAACTGTAATATGACCCAAATCACTGGTTTCCATTTTCCGGATTTCTTTGCGGATAACCGGCGTATGAATAAAATCATCATAGGGTTTAAAATGCAAACCAATATGATGCGAAGTAGGTGCGTAATATTTAAAAATCCATTCTGCCCAGTTAAAAACGGCATTTGGTCTGGGTGTTTTAGCTGATAAAAAGGAAGCCTGATGACTTAACGAAACACTCGGTATTCCTTTCATACGGCAGGCCCAAGCCGTTACCGGCTCAAAATCATTAACAATTAAATCATAATTTTCTAATGGCAAAGAATTAATGTCCTTTTTGAGTCTTAATAAATTCATAGAAAGATATGTTTTCCAATGATTTACGCTTCCTTTTTTGCCGAATACAAAACTAAATCCGTGAAAGCGATAAGAAAGCGGCTGCTCCAGTGAAACATCAGCCTGAGTTCCGCTGATCAATAAATCTACATGGCCATGCTGCTGTAGCAAAGGAACAATCTCGCGGGCTCTGCTGATGTGCCCGTTTCCGGTTCCTTGTATGGCAAATAAAATTTTCATTCAGCTGCTAAATCTTAATCTTATACTAAAAAATCAGGGCAAGTTACTCAACCGGCAACTAATTTCAAGTTTATAACTTCAATAAGATTTATTAATTGGTCAGCCTGAGAGCTGAAAATATCAGCAAAAAGAGTGTTCAAATTGCTATTAATAAGTGCTAATTACTTAAAGATCTTGATTTTTTAAACGTTGATCTGATACGGTCCAATTGTTTTTGATGATGAAGCGTATGCACTTCTACAAAACGAAACCATTGCGTAGCATTTAAAAGCCCTAAACGTGGATGTTTGATTTTCATATGCATACTAGCCTTATTCACTTTTGCTGCAATATCTTCAAGCCTTGATTTGAATTTAACAATCAGATTTCTAGCCTTTTCTTTATCTATTTTTTCACACATGGAAGCCAGACTTTCCGGCGCTTTAAACTTCCCGGGAGGGAAACGGCCAAAAAATAAAATTGCCCTAACAATCCAATGCGATTTTTTATGATTTAAAGTGCCCGTCCCGTTAAGGCATTTTTCTGTAGCTATTAACGAGAATAAATTAGCCTGAAAAATATGCGAAAAAACTTCTGAAAAAGACCAGCTTCCATCTTCCGGACTTTGTTGAAATTCTTCCTCGCTTAAGGCATTCAGCAATTCGCTATAATAATTTACAGATTTTAAAATAGATTTTTTCTGGCTTAAGATGCTCATAAAAGAGAAACTAACTGGTTTAATTCATTTATCTCATACATCACATCTGCCGGCTTTTCTTTCCTTTCGGGATTGAAGTAAATGGCTTTCATGCCAAAATCCTGGGCGCCACGAATATCGGCTTCAACACTATCGCCGATCATTAAACTCTGCGGAACAACTGCTCCGGCTCCATCCAGCGCAAACTGAAAAATAGCTTTATCAGGTTTATTAAATCCTACAATCTCTGAGATCACGATAGTAGAAAAATATTTTTTAAGATCTGTATTACTCACTTTCATTTCTGTTGCTTCGCGAAAACCATTCGAAATTAAATGAAGTGTATATTCATTAGAAAGATATTCCAGAGTTTCATGTGCTTCCGGAAACAAATTGGTTTTTGTAGGGCAAATACGCACATAATCGTCTTCAAAATTGATTGGAATACAATCAGACGCAAGTCCAAGATCAAGAAATGTTTTTGAAAATCGGGTTTCCCGTAAAACTTGTTTGCTGATTTTTCCTAAATGATAATCTGCCCATAACTGATGATTGTTGCGGGTATAAACTTCTATAAAGTCATCGGCAGAATGCAAACCCAAACTTTTTAAAGCGTAGGAATGATACAATTCATTTAGTGTTTCTTCAGCATTTTTATCAAAATCCCAGATGGTATGATCCAGATCAAAAAATATATGTTTTAGCTGAGGTTTAAAATCTGTAATTTCTGAAAGCGATTTTGGGTTGCTATTTTGCATTTAATCAATATTATTCTTTAACACCATAAGCCAGATCTCCTGCATCGCCCAATCCGGGAACAATGTAAGCTTTGGTTGTCATCTCTTCATCAATGGCGCCTAACCATAATTTTGCCTTCGGTAAGTTTGCCCTAACATGGTCTACTCCTTCCTGACTTGCAATTATTGACACAATGTGCATCTCTTTGATTTTATATTGAGTTAATAATTCTTTGCAACATAAAACCATGCTTTTTCCTGTTGCCAGCATCGGATCGGCCACAATTACAATTTTATCATGTAACGATGGCGAAGAAACATATTCCATCTTAATTTCGAAATTTCCACCCTTAGTGGTTTTTCTGTATGCTGAAATAAAAGCTGAATCTGCTTTATCAAAATAATTAAGCAAACCCTGATGCAATGGTAAACCTGCTCTTAAAATTGTAGCCAAAACCGGAAGTTCTTTTAATACCGGAACGTTGGCTGTGCCCAAAGAAGTTTCAAATTCGGTATCAACATAACTTAGATCTTTGCTTATTTCGTAAGCAAATATCTCTCCCAAACGTTCCAAATTTCTGCGAAAACGCATACTGTCCTGCTGAATTTGCGCATCACGCAGTTCGGCTAAAAAATGATTGCCGATAGAAAGATTCTCATTTAATAGAAATACCATCTGCTAAAATTACTAATTATTCTGAATGAGCAATTAGGGATTGCCAATGAATAAAAACCAAAACCAAGTCTGGAATAAAAAATTCAAATTACTTAAACATTTATTTAGACAATATTAATTTGATATGACATTTAAAAATGGTTCTTATAAACTAAAATGGGTTTTACAACGTACTTAGATTAGTCATTACGAAAGTGATGTCCATAAATAAGGTTTGATTCAGGGGAGTTGCAAAATTGCACCTCCCTTGTTTTTTGTTGAAAAACTGAATTTAACCTTACAATTCAAACTATCCGGCGCATTGTATTTTCTTATCTTTGGTTATACATGGAATTTAATCTTACATCAGAATATCGTCCTACCGGCGATCAACCCGAAGCCATAAGGCAGTTAGTTGAAGGAGTAGACCGAAATGATAATTATCAAACTCTTTTAGGCGTAACCGGATCGGGAAAAACGTTTACAGTTGCTAATGTTATTCAGCAAACACAAAAGCCGACTTTAATTTTAAGTCATAATAAAACACTTGCAGCACAACTTTACGGAGAATTTAAACAGTTTTTCCCGGAAAATTCGGTCAATTATTTTGTTTCCTATTACGATTATTATCAGCCGGAAGCTTACATCGCTTCTTCAAATACGTATATAGAAAAGGATCTTCAGATTAATGAAGAGATAGAGAAATTGCGCCTTAGAACAACTTCTTCCTTAATGTCGGGCAGGCGTGATATTGTTGTGGTTTCATCCATATCTTGTATTTATGGTATGGGAAATCCGGAAGATTTTGCAAACTCCATTTTTCGATTTGCCGTTGGAACTAAAATCAGTCGCAATGCATTTTTACATCGCTTGGTAGAAATTTTATATTCCAGAACAACCACAGACTTTAAACGCGGAACTTTCCGTGTAAAAGGAGATACAGTAGATATTTATCCGGCCTATATGGATTTTGCATATCGGGTTTCCTTTTTTGGGGATGATATTGAAGAATTAACTGCTATAGATCCGGCATCCGGAAAAACCATAGAGAAAATGACTCACTTGGCTATTTTCCCTGCCAATTTATTTATTACTCCAAAAGATAGATTTACCCAATCTATCTGGGCCATACAGGAAGAACTAGAAGCACGGAAAGAGCAATTTGTACAGGAAAAGCGTTTTCTGGAAGCGAAAAGGCTTGAAGAGCGTGTGAATTACGATCTGGAAATGATTCGCGAATTGGGTTATTGCAGTGGAATTGAAAATTACTCCCGCTTTTTTGATGGCAGAACACCAGGAATGCGCCCTTTCTGTTTACTGGATTACTTTCCGGATGATTATTTAATGGTCATCGACGAAAGTCATGTAACCGTTCCGCAAATCCGGGCCATGTATGGCGGCGACCGTTCGCGTAAAATGGCATTAGTAGATTATGGTTTTCGTTTGCCGGCAGCTTTGGATAATCGCCCGCTAAACTTCAATGAATTCGAGCGCCTTGCGCCTCAAACATTATATGTCAGCGCTACTCCTGGAGAATACGAGCTGGAGAAAACCGAAGGTGTGGTTGTGGAACAGGTTATCCGGCCAACGGGATTATTAGATCCGACCATTGAGGTGAGACCGGTAGGAAACCAAGTGGATGATTTATTGGATGAAGTGGACAAAACTATAAAACTGGGCGACCGGATTTTGGTAACTACGCTGACCAAACGGATGTCTGAAGAGTTGACAAAATATATGACCCGTTTGGGGATTAAGGTTCGTTATATCCACTCAGAAGTTAAAACTCTGGATCGTGTTGAAATTTTGCGTGGTTTACGCCTTGGTGAATTTGATGTTTTGATAGGAATTAACCTTTTGCGGGAAGGATTAGATTTACCCGAAGTTTCGCTTGTCGCGATTTTAGACGCTGATAAAGAAGGATTTTTACGTTCAGAAAAATC
>JBBRCI010000061.1:0-18313 GCA_038204935.1 Sphingobacteriales bacterium
ATTATTAGCCAGTATATTTTTGGTAAAGGATACACGTAAATTCGTTGTCGCCGAAAGCAAAACATCTACTCTTAAGCCTCTTAAAAACATCTTTTTGGATACTACGCTTCGCCATCCAAACCTTTCATCCGTAACTCAGGCTGGTCTGATCAATAACCTAAATGATGGCATGGTTTGGGGATTGCTACCTATTCTATTGGCAACTAAGGGGTACAATTTATCCCAAATCGGAATGATTGTCTTTATTTATCCGGCAGTTTGGGGAATCGGCCAGTTATTTACCGGAAGACTTGCAGATCTGATTTGTAAGAAGAAGTTATTGTTTTGGGGAATGCTGTTCCAGGGAATTGCCATTGTTCTGCTGGTTTATGCCACAGCACAAATTCATTATATATTGATTTCAGTCATGCTTGGATTAGGCACGGCCGTAGTTTACCCTGCTTTTCTTGCGGCTATTGCCGATGATACAAATCCCAGTCAAAGAGCCGAAAGCATTGGCATATTCAGATTATGGCGTGATTCGGGTTATGCTTTTGGGGCTATACTTTCTGGTATACTCGCAGATTCCCTGGGTCTAAATTATGCAATCGGAAGTATCGGATTTTTAACAATGCTGTCTGCTATGGTTATTCAATTCAGAATGAGCTGTAGTACTTTAAGTTTTAATAAACTGCGTGAACTAAAACCGGTTAGTTGGCAGCCGTTATAACATTTGGCAAGTGGAGTATCCATTTTTCTGGAAATACTGGAAATAAATAGAAAGGATTTTAATCAGGATCTTTACAAAGTTATAATTAGATACCAAGACGATCGAATGCAACTAATGTTACCGAAAACAGCAAAAAATCATTGCACATTTGTATAATCATTAAACAAATAATAAACTAATCATTATGTTTTTTCAACACATTTACGACAAAAGCCTTGCACAGGCAAGTTATTTCATTGGTTGTCAAAAAGCCGGAGTGGCGGCAGTTATTGATGCTAAACGGGATGTGGACACCTATCTAGAAATAGCAAAAGCCAATAACCTGAAGATCACCCATATCTTTGAAACCCATATCCATGCCGATTTCCTTGCGGGATCAAGAGAGCTGGCCGCACTTACAGGAGCAGATATGTACCTTTCTGATGAAGGTGGACAGGGTTGGGAATACGAATTTCCTCATATTGGTCTTAAAGATGGTGATAAGATACAAGTAGGCAACCTTACCATAGATGTACTGCACACTCCTGGCCATACTCCCGAAAGTATTAGCTTTTTACTTACAGATAATCCGGCAATCAATAAACCGGTTATGCTCTTCACTGGCGACTTTGTTTTTGTTGGCGATATCGGTCGTCCGGATCTGCTTGAAAAAGCGGCCGGAATGATAGGCACACAGGAGATCGGCGCCCATCAGATGTATCAGTCCATCAAAAAATTCGATGCCCTGCCTGATTTTATTCAAGTTTGGCCGGGCCATGGGGCAGGTTCGGCATGTGGTAAAGCTTTGGGCGCTGTTCCAAGTACAACCGTAGGATATGAAAAGTTACGGAACTGGGCATTTCAGTATGGAGAAAACGAAAAAGGCTTTGTTCACTATTTATTGGAAGATCAGCCAGAGCCACCAAAATACTTTGCGACGATGAAAAAGCTGAACAAAGTAGATCGGCCTTTATTAACGGAAGTTCCTAAACTTAAAAAGCTTTCAGCGGAGGCCTTAAAAGAAAACATGGCAAAGGGAATGAAATTGCTTGATGCCAGAAACAAAACGGATTTTGCAGCCGGTTTTATCCCTGACAGTATCAATATTCAGGGAAATAATTCCTTTGCAACCTGGGCCGGATGGTTTTTAAAATACGATGAACCATTTATGCTTTTGGCCGATGAAGACCAGTTGGACGATCTGACCCGGAAACTGATGCGTATTGGCCTTGATAAAATTGAGGGCTATATCTCTTCAACAGCCACATGGACAGAAGCAGGTGGTACATTACAAAAAGCCAATGTTATTTCCCTTGAAGAAACCAAGCGCCTGATACAAAATAACGGTGTGCAGGTAATCGATTTAAGAGGTGCCTCCGAATATAAATCAGGGCATATTGCCAAAGCAGATAATATATTTGTAGGTACTCTGCCGGAGAATTTAGATAAAATAAGTAAAGACAAAAAAGTGATCATCCACTGCCAGAGTGGCGACAGGGCAACAATAGGTTATTCAATTCTTGCAAAAAACGGATTTACCAATGTGGCAAACTTCTCAGGCAGTATCAATGAATGGGTAAATGCCGGAGAACCGGTTGTTTCCTAAAAACATTTATAAGGCTGTCGGAATAAATAAAGGCAGCCTTATAATTTTGATGCATCCTTTTGGGAGCTACAAATATGATTCAATCATATTGAAGATAAATCTAAAGCTATCCTATTTCTATATCCTAAACCAACCTTTTAGATACTTGAACCATTTGTAACCTTTGTTACCAAAAAGCGCTTTTGAGGGATTTACCTTTGCTTTATTATTACGAAAGAATGTTCAAACAAATAATCTTTGTCTGACCAAACATAATTGGAATATCATGAAACAAATCATCTTAACAAACTGGACATTTCTAAGAGTTCTGCGTCTTTTAATAGGTTTAGCAATTATTGTGCAGGCATTGATTATTAGCGATCCACTTTTAGGTGCTGCCGGATTATTATTCAGCAGTATGGCCTTATTTAATGCCGGTTGCTGTGGTACATCAGGATGCGCAACACCAACTAAAAGATCTTCATCTAAATCTGTAAATGAGACTACTTATGAAGAAGTTGTTTAACAGGCATAAACTATATATAATAGTTGCTCCCCTTGGAGCTCTCGCTGGTTTTTTTTATTGGCAGCAGGTAGGATGTTTATCCGGTACTTGCGCAATTACATCCAGCCCGGTTAACAGCAGCATTTATGCAGCCGCAATGGCTGTTTTATTGGTAAGCATGTTTAAAAAAGACAATAAAGAGGTTACGAAAGAAAAAATACCATCATGACATTTAACGAGATCATAAATTCAGAGAAACCGGTTCTTGTAGATTTTTTTGCAGAGTGGTGCGGCCCATGTAAAGCCATGGCCCCAATACTGAAAGATGTAAAGCAGGAAGTTGGCAATGCAGCGACTATTGTAAAAATCGATGTCGACAAAAACCCTGAGGCCGCAAGTCAATATCAGGTAAAAGGGGTGCCTACGCTGATACTCTTTAAAAATGGCAAAGCATTATGGCGACAAAGCGGTGTGGTGCAAAAAACGGGATTACTAGAAGTAATTAAAAAATTCACAATTTAAAATTAAAGTAGATGAACATATTTAAACAGTTATTTGGCGGTTCAGAACCTGTCGATTTAAAACCAATTATTGAAGATGGTGCATATTTAGTTGATGTAAGAACACCGGGAGAATTTGCGCAAGGCAATGTAAAAGGCTCTACTAATATTCCACTAGATACGCTTCCCTCCCAATTAGCTAAATTCCGAGATAAGAAGAGCATTGTGGTATTTTGCCGAAGTGGCAACAGAAGCGGCCAGGCAAAAGCTATTCTGGAGCAGAATGGTTTTAGCAATGTGGTTAATGGCGGTACCTGGGAAGAGGTAAAGCAATTTGTAAAATAATATTATAAGCTTAAACCATTTCCGTAAAAAAGGGAAGGTATAATCCGGAGTCAAAACAGGCCAATTAAGGATTGAAATCAGATTGCCTGCAAATAATCAAAATCAATAAATTATATGGAAAGTTTAAAAATACTTATTCCTACGGATTTCTCAGTTCAGGCAGAATATGCTTACCTAATGGTAAAAAAGCTTGAAGAAAAATCAGCCATAGAAATTAACTTTCTACATGTTTTAGAAGTACCGGACACCGTAACGATGGATGTCAATGGCGAAATTAGAACTTGCGGCGAAATTGACATCAACTACGTTTTAAAACAAAAAGAAATAGCTGACAGAAAATTAGCCAATCTGAAGAGCCTTTACGGAAACCAAATTCAAACACATCTGGTGCTTGGAAAAACAACTGATGCTATTTTAAAGTTCTCTGAGATTAATCATTTTGATTTAATAGTAATGGGTACAAAAGGCGCATGGGGCTTAAAAGAAACCTTATCAGGATCAGAAACTCAAATTATCGCCCGGAAATCCAAAACACCATTGCTTTCTTTAATGTGCGATCGCTCTGATTTAACAATTAGCAATATTTTATTAGTATATAATTTCAATAATCCGGTAAAAGAAGATATCTCCCTCCTGCATAAATTTATAAATGCATTCGGCATCAAACTTCATTTACTTCAGATTACTTCGGGTAATACACAAGGAGATCTGGCTACGGTTGAATCAAATATGAAAAAATTTGCAGACCTGAATAATATTACAAATTACGAATGTCATTTGATCAATGACAAAGATGTAGAAAACGGAGTGATCCATTTTAACCAAATGAATAATATGGACCTGATCTGTATCGGTACACACGGAAAAGGCGGAATATTCCATCAAAGTGCAACCGAAAAATTAATTAATCACTTGTTCAAACCCATTATTTCATTTCATTTAAGCAACAATAAATAATCATGATAGATATCATAACACAAACCTGGTCATGGTGGTTTTCCGGAGCTCTTATAGCCGGAATCATGTTTTTCCTGCTATATTTCGGACAATCATTTGGCTTTTCATCAAACTTAAGAACCATTTGCTCTGCAAGCGGCTTGGGTAAGAAGGTCAAATTTTTTGATTTTAACTGGAAAACCCAAATTTGGAACCTGGTGTTTCTGGTCGGTGCTATTATCGGTGGCTTTTTAGCCAAACATTACCTTTCTACAGATGCACCGGTACAAATTTCACAAGCAACTATAACTGATTTAAGTCAGTTAGGTTTTGCAGCTCCGAATTCCTTACAACCGGAAGAGTTATTTAGTTTAGAATCAGCATTCTCATTAAAAGGATTTTTGGTTTTAGCCTTTGGTGGTTTAATGGTCGGGTTTGGTTCCCGCTATGCAGGAGGCTGTACATCAGGACATGCAATTAGCGGTTTGTCTGACCTTCAGGTTCCATCTCTTATTGCTGTAATCGGATTCTTTGCAGGCGGTTTAATAATGACATTTTTAATATTTCCCTTAATATTTTAATACTATGAAATTTTTAAAATTTGGTTTACTCGGTATAGTCTTCGGCATTGTAATGGCTAAATCAGAAGCCATTTCATGGTTCCGGATACAGGAAATGTTCCGTTTTCAATCCTTTCACATGTACGGAATTATTGGGACTGCCGTCATACTGGGCGTCATCGGCGTAGCATTGATCAAAAAATATAAAATCAGGGATTACCACGGTAATCCTATCCAGTTTAATCCAAAAGAGAAATCGGTTTCCCGCTACCTGATTGGAGGATCTATATTCGGATTGGGATGGGCATTAAGCGGAGCCTGCCCGGGCCCAATGGTTGTGAATATTGGGTACGGCTTTTTATCCATGGCCATTGTCTTTTTCTTTGCACTGGTTGGAACTTACTTGTACGGTGTTTTAAGAACGAAACTCCCTCATTAATTCAGGCAATCATAAAAGGAGAGACGTCAATTCTTTTAGTTGGACCTTAATCTCTCCTGTTTATTGCTTCAGCAACATCCCGGATTACATTCTCAATTTAAGAGTGACAATCGGGGAATTCTGGTTTGGATGGCTTCGATTTTCAATTCTGTTCTCAAATCTTTAATTATTCTCTGATGAACAAAATCATTTTAGCAGTAACGCTTATGTTGCTGGCTACAGGAAAGACTGTGCTTGCCCAGAACAAGAAAAATCCGGAAAAACCAGAAATGTACAAGAGTAAAGAAGTTAGAACAGACGACACTACTTCTTTACTATCAGCCTTTAAAAGAGGTCAGACTAACGGTCATTTCAGATATTTTTTCATGGCAACAGATAATAAAAAGGGTCTGACAGATTATTATGCAAATGCAGTTGGTGGCGGGATACGTTTTGAAACGGCAAAATTACATGGTTTTCAGTTTTTAGTAAGCGGCTTCTATATTTATAATATTAGCTCTTCCGACTTTACCTTAGCCGACTCTACAACAGGACAATTGAACCGTTATGAGTCTTCTCTTTTTGATATACAAGATCCGGCTAATAAAAAATATATAAACCGCCTGGAAGAATTTCACCTGAAATATATTTATAAAAAATCTTTCCTGACTACAGGTCGGCAGTTAATTAATACCCCCTTTATAAATTTACAGGATGGACGAATGCGTTCTACCGGAGTGGAAGGTCTTTGGATAGAATTCAACCAGATTAAAAACTCCAAAATTGAGGGAGGCTGGCTCTATGCAATTTCTCCAAGGGGAACTACCAAATGGTATAATACTGGTGAATCAATGGGGATTTATCCCGCCGGCTTAAACATTGATGGAACAACATCAGCATACGGAAATTCTATTGAAAGTAAATCTGCTGCCATTTTAGGAGTGAGCACAAGCATCAAAAATCTAAAACTTCAGATATGGGATTTATTCTCCGAAAATGTTTTTAACACCGCTATGCTACAGGCAGACTTGATGTTCCCTTTGAAAAATAAAAGTTCAATATTTGCTTCCGCACAGCTTATCAGACAGGATGCGGTGAATGACGGCGGCAATCCGGATGCTGCTAAAACTTATTTTGAAAAAGGAGGAAAGGCCATTACTTTTGGTACAAAAGCCGGCTGGAGAAACACGTTATTGGAAGCCAGCGTAAACTATAATCGGATCACCGCTCATGGACGCTATTTAATGCCCCGTGAATGGGGACGAGAGCCTTTTTTCACCTTTCTTCCAAGGGAACGCAATGAGGGATTTGGAGATGTTCATGCTTTTATGGCAAAACTGAATTATAACATTCCCCGCTCGGGGATAAAAACATCTTTGGCAGGAGGTTACTATCAAATGCCTGACGTTAAAAACTACAAGTTAAATAAGTATAGCTTACCTTCGTATACACAGATTAATGGCGATATACAATATTCTTTTCCCGGAATGTTTAAAGGCCTTGAAGCACAATTACTGATTGCAGGAAAAATAAATAATGGTGAAACATACAACAACACTCGTTATGTAATTAATAAAGTAGATATGCTTCAATATAATTTTGTGTTAAATTATCATTTCTAAGATTCTATGAATAATACAGCAACTTTCGATTCAACATTTGAACCTGCACTTGTTAAAGAAATGCAGGAATTTGGTGAGTTAAAGCATTATAAAGAAGGTGACATTATCATGGATTATGGTAAATACATCCGCATGATGCCCATCATTGTAAAAGGCAACATCAAAGTGCTGCGCATGGATGAAAACAGAAAGGAAATATTACTTTATTATTTGTCTAGTAATGAAAGCTGCTCAATGGCCTATAGCTGTTGCGTAGAAGCCAAAAAAAGTGAAGTGAAGGCAATTGCCGAAGATGACGTTGAACTGATAGCCATTCCGCATATTAAACTGGATGAATGGCTGTGTAAATATCCCAGCTGGAAAAACTACATTATGCGTAGTTTTAATGACCGTTTTTTAGAATTACTTAAATCAATCGAGAGCATTGCTTTTCATAAACTGGATGAACGCCTTATCTCTTACCTTAAAGAAAAACAGCGCCTATCCGGCTCCAGTGTTATTAAAGTTTCGCATTATTTAATTGCTGATGAATTAGCTACCTCAAGAGTGGTTGTTTCCCGCCTGCTAAAACAATTAGAAAATGATGGCAAAATTTTACTTTACCGGAACGAAATAAAACTCCTGAAAGAATTTTAAAACCCCTTTCGTATCAATACATCTTCCAATATGCGGCATTCTTAACCGTATTATCTATTCTTTTTCAAAATTCCTATTTTATTAAGATCCAATTCAATTTCCGCAAAATCAGTTTAAACAGGCAATCATAACTTCTTATCTAAGAATTAACATCTCCCCTTTTCATTCGCTTAATAATTCTGCTTTATAATTTGCTATGTGACTTTTGTTACCAATTATTCTGCACTTGTACTATAACTTTATTTATATCATTCGGCACGAGTAAATAGAAATTTATAATTACTACACCTACAAGAACAATTTAAGAATGGCTGACAACCCTACGCTGATAAATTTTCGGCTTAACAACATAAATACCACCCGTAGGATCAAATTGGTAAAGTCTCAAAAACGGGCGGTAAATAATTCAACTCATCCTGCAAATGCTAGTTTTGAAATTTAAAAAGATTAATTATGACCACTCCTGATTCCAAGTCCTGCAATTGCCACAGCGACCGTCGCAATTTTATCAAAACCGCAAGTCTGGCTGGCTTAGCTTTAAGCGGGCTACCACAGGTTGCATCGGCTATAACAGGAGACAAGTATCACGAACAGGAAATCCTGAAAAGTAAAACTTTGCAGGAAAGCAAAGCCAAGCGCATAACACTGCTTCATACGGCAGATATACATGCACAACTTTATACCCATGATGAATTTTTTTGGGAGAATGGTAAAGAAATATATAAAAAAAGAGGCGGATTTGCAGTTCTCAAAACCATGCTGAAAACCCTTAAAGCACAAAATCCGGATAACACTTTGATAATTGACGGCGGCGATTGCTTTCAGGGTGGCGCCGTTGCAGCATTAAGCGAAGGCAAAGCTATTGTCCCGCTGATTAATAATATTGGATATGATCTGGTTTTGCCCGGAAACTGGGAAGTAGTTTATGGGAAAGAAATAATGCGTGAAGATATGGGGTATTACCAGGCCCAAAAGATCTGCGCCAATATGTTCCATGATACAAAAGATAATGAAAATGGGGACTTAATGTATCCTCCTTATTGGACCAGCAATATGGGCGGATTAAAAATTGGATTTATCGGTTATAACGATCCTTTAACTCCAAAACGTCAGTCCCCCGCTTACAGCGAGGGGATTAAATTTACAAAACCGGAATTAAACGTTGCAAAATATGTTCGTATCCTGAGAAAATATGAAAAATGCGACATGGTTTTTCTAGTTACCCATATGGGTTTAGCTCAGCAGGTTGACTTGGGCAATAACCAGGAGATTGAGGGTGTGGATTATATTTTGGGAGCTGATACTCATGAAAGAGTTCGAAAACCAATCGATGCCAAGTATGCAAAGGTTACCGAACCGGGTGCTTTTGGCTCTTTCATCTCTAAACTGGATATAGTAATTGAAAATGGGAAAATTAAGGATCATAATTACCAGCTTATAGACGTTGACCCGGAAATCTATAAGCCGGATCAGGAAATGCTGGATTTAGTTTTAAAAGCAAGAGAGCCTTACAAAAAAGAACTGGATAAGGTAATTGGAAAAAGCAGGGTTCCATTGGTGAGGTATTATGTTTTGGAAAATCCCATGGATAATATGATCACCGATGCCATCATGTGGAAATTCAAACCTGATATAGCGTTAAGTAACGGATTTCGTTTTTGTCCTCCTTTAATTCCGGATGCGAAAACGGGTATTGCAGAGATCACATATGAATTTTTATGGAGCATGCTGCCGGTAGAAAGCGTAGCAAAAGCAGGGGAAATTTCTGGTCAGCAATTATGGGACTGGCTTGAACAAGAATTGCATAATGTATTTGCGGAAGAACCGGCAGAACGTTTTGGTGGATGGGTTATACGTTTCTGCGGAATGGAAATAAATTTCACTGCATATAATGATAAAGGCAATCGGTTGAACTGGGTAAAAGTGAAAGGCAAAAAAATAGATAGAGCACAAATGTACAGCATTGTAGCCTGCGAAAGAGAGGGTGATCCTGATGATACATTATGCCGTGTGGAAAATGTAAAGAATGCTCGAAAGCTAAAATCTACGCTTCACCAGATCATAACTGAGTATCTTGCGGTCCATTCGCCGATATCGCCAAAAATTGAAGGGCGTGTAACTGCTACAGATCAACCGGCTAATTTATTATCCCAGTTAGAAGGTTATGATTATAAGTTTATTTGAAAAATAATTTACAGCAAATAGCACTTAACAAAGAATAAAAAACATTCAACATTTAAACAGGTTTAAAATTTATGACTATTAAAAAAGCATTTTTCCTCCTAATAGCTGTGGTATTAGTTGGTATGGCTCAAACAGCGGCAGCCCAGAATCAGCAAAAAACTTTCATCGGGGCAGAAGCTACCCTGGATCATTATAAAGCACTATATATACTTAATAGCAGTGATGAAAAAAAGATAACCGGCACTTTAAAGAGCATTAAAAATTCATTAAATGATTCCCGCTTAAAAGGAAAACTCGAAATAGAATTAATTGCATATGGCGATGGCGTAAGTGTCTACGCTAAAGACGGTTCGTTTGAAAAAACATTGAAAGAACTACAAGAAAAAGGAGTAATCCTCGCACAATGTGAAAATACAATCAGAGAACGTAAGATTGATAAAGGCAGCCTCTTCCCTTTTATCTCCTATGTACCAAGTGCCGCTGGAGAGATAATTATTCGCCAGCATCAAGGATGGGCCATCGTACATCCCTAATAACCTTTATAATTTTTAAAACTTAGCTGTGAAACAGCTTAGAGAAAATTAATATTATCGGCAACATTTTTTGTGATGACTATTCAACATACGCACAGGATTGGCGCTTTAATCTGCCTTGAACAAACCATCGGAAAGTAAAGTTTAGTTTACCGTAAGAATGCAATGGTTATTTCCATCTATCCGACTTTGTATTTTTACTATAATTTAAGGATTCAACAATCCAGATAGAATATTTGTAATTGATAGAGTTATCCAGCTAAAGAAACGCCAATCAGCTTTCCTATACCAAATGTAATGGCGGCTGCCATTAAACCAAATATTACCTGCCTGAAACCGGAGAACCAAACACTTTTGCCGGTGAATAATGTAATAGCAGCACCAATTAAAAATAAACCGGCTGCACTACCGATAACACTAATGATAATGGCTGTAACTCCTGAAGTAAACATAAAAGGAATAACCGGTATTACTGCTCCAATTGCAAATAGTATAAAGGAATAAACAGCGGCTTCCATAGCAGAACCTTTTAGTTCTTCTATATTGATGCCTAGTTCTTCTTTAACAAGTATTCCATGTGCATGATTTTTATCCAGCATAATTTCAGCAGCCATCGCATTTGCCTGCTCTTCAGGTATGCCTTTGGCGATGTAAATTAATGCAAGTTCCTTTTGTTCTCCTTCAGGATTAGTTTCCAGTTCATCCATTTCCAACTGCATCTGGTTCTCATGCAATTCCTGAGAACTTTTAACAGAAATCCATTCACCCAAAGCCATTGATAATGCACCAGCTAATAATCCGGCAACCCCGGCCAACAAAACACCTGAACCACCCGCAGTTGCACCAGCAATTCCCATCACCAAACTAAAGTTAGAAACCAAACCATCATTGCCACCCAATACTGCTGCTCTTAAAGCATTGCCTCCAACTGAACGGTGTCTGCTTTCAAATTTCGCAACATTACTTCCTGTAACATAAGATTCATTTTCTAAAAGAGACCTAAGTATTTTTACATGGTTGGTTTCACTGCCGGTAACAGGCAGCTTGTTTTTATTTTTGGCATTAATAACCGCCGTAGAAATACTTTTTTCAGTATCCATTAATACACCCAGCACATAGTCATAGCCGAAAACTTTACCAATTGTATTCAATACTTTAGCCCTAAAAGATGGTGGTGGAATTACTGTAGCTAAATGAGGATTTAATTTTTTCAGAAAAGCTTCCGCATGGCTTTTTTCAATAGCACTCATTTGTCGGAATACACTGGCCACAGTGACATCATCTTCTGCGTCGGCTAATTTGTTATACAAAAAGCAAGCATCTACTTCTGTTTGAAGATTTTTATTCGCATTGTTTTTTAAAAATATTTTTTTTGTTCTGGCCATATTATTGAATTGGAAAATTTATTCCGTGGTTTTTCCATCAAATTTGGGCTGGTCTGATTCCGCCTCTTTTTTGGTAGACCTGATTATGCCATCTTTATGATTTGGGGGAGTATAAATAGTATACATTTTTAATGCTTTTGTAGCATCAGTATTTATAATATTATGCTTTGCACCGGCAGGTACAACAATTGAATCACCATCTTTTACATTGTATTCAGTTCCGTTAATTACGCATTTACCACTACCATCTTCAAAACGGAAAAACTGATCAATGCTTTCATGAGTTTCTTCTCCAATGTCTTCGCCAACCTTAAGGCTCATGAGTACAAGTTGAAGATGCTTACTTGTGTACAATACTTTTCGGAAATTATTATTTTCCTGGGCATCCTTTTGGATGTCGCTTTTAAATCCTTTCATAGTTGTAGTTTTTTGATTTATATTTTCAGTTGTATCATTTGATGTTTTTGTAGAAGAATCTTTTGTTAGACTTATCTCATCCTATTGATTAGTTGGTCATAAATATTATAGGACAATCGCTGTATTGTAAATATTCAGATTAGCAATCAGGATGTTTTCATTTTATTTTTGTTCGCAATAGTATTTTACATCATTCATTCTTTATAGCAATCCTTATCCCGGAACTAAGTCGAACGCTTTACAATAAAATTAATTTATTAGTGCAATCAGAAATAGGATATAGGTCAAATTTAATCCTGATTGTTGTCACAAAAAATCTTTTATAGAATTCTAATTACCATTAATTAATCATTGTTCTTTTCTCCGTTTTCAATGCCCCTATTATTCTGAACAGCATCGGCGCTTATTTCAGAATGTCTTATCTGCCCGCCAAGGTATCCGGTACGGGCCACTAACCCAAAGCTGATCAGTGAAACAACCAGCGTTATTGTTGCTGCTGTTTTTATATGTGAACTGTTTTTATACGTTACAAATAACGCCAACAAAGAAAATACACCCAACACAATAAGGCTTATCAAGGCATACAGGGCAGAATCCTCATGGAGTTCAATCATATTCTCAGAAACGCCTTGTAAGTTTTCTACAGCTTCTTCGGCCCCTTCGCCTGTTAAGTAAGCGATGCCTGCCCCAATGGCAGAAATGATATAAATAAAATAAGCTGCATTCTTTGTTTGATTACTCTTAGTCCAAAGTCCGTAGCCCAGTACAAGGGCACCTATTATGGAACCGAAAATTGGAAGGTGTGTGATTAGCAAATGCAAATGTACCTGGCTCATGGTAATAGATTTTATAGTGTAGTGATTTTAATAAATTTTTCTCCTCCTGTCATTGAAATGCCGCAACGTGCAGGCGCCTTTGTTTCGTAAGTATTACCACAAGTAGGGCAAACATAAAATACTGCAGGCAAGGTTTTTACCTTATTATTTTGCAAAGCGGTTAATGCCGCCTCGTAAAATACTTTATGCTTCTTCTCTGTTTTGTAGGCATAGTTTAAACTGATTAATGCCAGTTGGTTTCCTGCTTCATTTGCGGTTGTCAAAAACTCCGGGTACATGGTAGTTACTTCGTAAGTTTCTCCCGCAATGGCATCCTGCAAATTTTCTTTGGTGGTCTTAACAGTAAAATCCGGTTTAATTGTTGGCACAGTAACACCCGATTCTTGTAGCACTGCTTTATGATTATTGGCATGAATATTTTCCGAAGTGGAAGCGGCTTTGAAAAGCAACGCAATCTGATGGTAGCCTTCCTGCTCAGCTTTTTTTGAATAAGCGGCATATTTTGCACTGGCAGTAGTTTCGCCTTTAAAAGCAGCCTGCATATTCTCAATGGTTTTTGTGCTAGCATTGCTGGTTACATAACTTGTAGGCTTAGCAATAGTAGCCATTTCATTTAATTCGTTCTGCTTTGCTTCGTTTTCACCACTTTCTTTGTTCTCTTTTTGGGTAGCAGAACCCACTTTGTTCTGTACCGGAGCTTTCATAGCTTCATCGGTAGTATTGTTTCCGCAAGAGCTTAGAAAAAAACTTCCTGCTGCTAATACTGTAACGGGAATAATTAATAGCTTTTTCATTTTAGTATGGGTTATTTGTTTTGAATAAATTATAAAACAAATATGCTATTGCAGCCCTTTACTATGCCTTTGTAGTTTCTTAAGATTGGCTAAAATTATAAAGGAAATTTTAAAGAGAAGGTGGTGCTGCCCGGAACAGAGGAAACGATTGTTTCAATGTGCTGTAAATCTGCTAATTTTTTTACAATGGCAAGTCCTAAACCGCTTCCTGGAACCAGGGAATTTCTTGAATCATCGGTACGATAAAAACGGTTGAATAAATATGGCATCTGTTGCTGAGTAATTCCGATACCATCGTTTGTAATGGAAAATGTCTGGGTTTCATTATTCCAACTATAATTAACTTTCCCATTAACTTGGGCATATTTAATGGCGTTGCTGAAAAGATTATCTATCATTACAGTTAAGAAAAAAGTATCAGCCTGTACTGAAAGGGATTCAGCAATAGTTGAGGATAGGTGAATTGCTTTTGCCCGTATTTGTTTAGCAAATTTTAATTCAGCTTCTTTCAATATTATATTTACATAAACTGTTTCTTTCTTCACGGAACCTGATTCAAGACGGGCAAGTTGTAATAATTGGTCGAGCAATTGATTTAGCCTATCCGTTTGAGAAATTACTTCTTTTATTTTTTCCTCATACTGATGTGGGTCTCTTTTCTTGCGAAGCAATACTTCCAGTGTGCCTCTAATAGCGGTAAGTGGTGTTCTTATTTCATGAGAAGCATCGGCAGTAAATTGTTTTTGCTGCTGAATACTGGTGTCTATTCTGCTCAATAATTCATTGATAGTTTTTGCCAATTGGTAAATTTCATCTTCATTTTCGGGCAATGGCAAACGGGTGTCTATATTGGAATCATTAATGCCTGATGCCGCCTGGATTAATTGATGCACCGGTGCGATAGATTTGGAAGCAGCAAAATAAATAACACCATAAAGAACCAGTAAAAGAATAGGGAATGAAATGCAAAGGGTAATGAGCAGGTTATATAACACGTAGTAGGATTCCTGCTGGGAAACACCAATGGTCAATTGACCAATAATTTTCCCTTCATCATTCTTAACAGGAAATTGACCGAGGCGGAGCCTTTGCTTATCTATTTGCGTATTATAAAAGTACTCTTGCTCTGTGCCTGGGTTAAATAAAAAATGATTCGACTGTAAGTTTGCCGATTTGAATATCAGCCTATCCCGGTTATCTACAATTTGAATAAAGGTTGGATTAACTTCTACCTTCTTATGTTCAGCTTCTTCCCACTCCGGCATTTTGTTGATAATAATACTGTCCTTTTTCCAGTCGAGTGTATTTAAAATTTCTTCTTTTTCCAGTAAAATGTCACTATCAAGGTGACGGTACGAGCTTAAATATACAACTGCGTAAATAATAATAAACACGCTTGCTGTTGTTACAGCAACAGCAAGCGTGTTAAAAAGAGCAATCCGTTTTTTGAAACTTAATTTCATTAATTATCATTTACACGGTAGCCAACGCCTCGTATGGTTTGGATGAAGGATGCTGAATCTTTTATATCCAATTTTTTTCGCAGGGAATTGATAAAAACATCAATCACGGAGGTGTCTTTGTCAAAATGGATATCCCATATTTTTTCAATTATTCTTGAACGCCTGCATACCTTTCCTTTATTACGAAGCAGGTACTCTAATAATGCAAATTCTTTCTGAGTGAGTTCTATGGATTGACCGTCATTTGTAACCAGATGTGCATCTGTATTCAATACAATACTTCCGGTTTCAAAAATATTTTGTTCTCCTGTTTCATTTCTTAGCAACACTTTTATCCGGGCCAATAATTCTTCAAACGCAAAGGGTTTTTTCAGGTAATCATTGGCACCAGCTTCTAAACCAAAAACGGTATCATCAACGGTATCTTTAGCAGTTAAAAAAATTACGGGGATAGTTTTATTTTCTTTACGGATAGCTCTGCAAATTTCTATGCCGCTAACGCCGGGCATCATCCAGTCCAGCAGAATAATATCATACTCATTCAAATTTGTCATTACCATTTCAAAGGCGTTTCTACCATTAGTTGCTAAATCAACGGCAAAGCCTTCTTCTTCCAGTCCTTCTTTCAAAAAACCGGCAATGGCTGTTTCGTCTTCGGCTAAAAAAATCCTCATGTGGTTAAGATAAATGATAATTCATTATAGCACTTATTCCTAATCCGGATTTGAAAAATCAGGCAAGGAAAGTTCTACACCTGCTCCGTGTTTATAAACCAATTGTCCACCCAAATATCCTGTCCTGGCAATACTTATTATTACGCCGGCAAAAAGCAAAACAGCTATAATTTTTAACCAACTCTTATTAAATTTAAAAAAATAATTTACTGTATAAACCAAAGTTGTAATGATAGTTAGCCACAATGAAATTGTTGCTGCTTGTTCATGCAGTTCCATCGCCTTGCTTAATGCTCCTTCTTCCATTCCTTCTCCGGCAGCATTGCCGGCAAGATAAGAAGCCACAGTACCTAGCATGCCTAATATTAGTAAGTAAAATGCCGACTGACGAAAAAAATCTTTTTTATAAAAGAAGCTTATCACTTCAAATAAAAATCCCACTATTAATAAAGCAATGGGGAAGTGGACTACCATTGCATGAAGATGCGTTGCGGAAATCATAATAGTAATTTTTTATAAAGATGCTATTCCGGTATTTTGGAATTGCTTAATCCTTTCTTAAGGTTAGCTTAAGAAAAGCAAATAGAAAGCAATTAGTCCCCGCAAATAGAGAGAACTAATATTTCATTTGTCGTGTTGTGCTGAAATTTAAGACTGGTTCTATATTCTTTAGGCTTGACGTTTTTAGGATTTTCATTGATACCAAATTCCGCAGGAGGTTTTTGATATGAATATCAATATCCTCAGAAAAACGATCTATAATTTCGTATCTTTTCGATAAGGATTTCCTCATTTCAATTCAAACCGAATGCCTGGTTTTTTAGTCCATACAATAGGTGTATGATTCAGAATCCTTTCAATTAGTCCACAGTCTACACCATTTTTCGGGCTCCAGTATCCGTATTAAACCCGTAAAGTCTTTGCGGTTATAGAGTTAAACAATTGGCATTTTTATATAGTGGGATAAATTAGTGGCTCAGGTATTTTTTGAGTTTTAGTATTTTAATACTTGGATTCAGATTGCGACAGTTTTTTGGTGTTCATGGTCTGAACTTTAGACGACAGGTTTCTTAAAAACCCCTTCTGAATTTGAGATCAGAAGGGATTTTTATTTAAATGATTAACTGCCCATTACTTAAAGAATCCTAAAAAAAAATGTTAAGATCAACCTTTACCGGGCACTGAAGGCCTTACTTCAATTTTACTGGGCAAAGTTCTCGGATGCATTTCAAGAAGATCAACTACCAGTTTCCCGATATCTTCGGGCTGAATTTTCCAGGCATCCGCATCAGAAGGAATATGATCATTAAATTCGGTAGCTACAGAACCGGGCATGATGGTAGTCACTTTTATACCGTGTTTGCGTAAGTCGAGCATGATTGCCTGAGAAAAACCGACAAGTCCGAATTTGCTGGCATTATAGGCAGCACCGTTTTCAAAAAAATTAGTTCCGGCAAGGCTGGCAATGGTGATGATATAACCTTCGGATTTTTTTAAGGCATCAATACCGGATTTCACACTGTGGAACACACCGGTCAGATTAGTATCTATTGTATTCTTCCAATCTTCTTCAGATAGTTCCTCTATGGGTGCAAAATGACCAACTCCTGCGTTGGCAACCAGCACATCTAACTGGCCAAAATGATCGGTGATTGCCTGGACCGCCTTTTGCTCATATGCCAGAGAAATTACATCTGACTCCAGAGCCAGCACTCTTGAGTTATCGCTGCTTAATGACTGAGCTGCCTCTTGAGCCGAAGACAGATTTCTTCCGCTGATGGCAACTCGCATCCCTTTTTCTATTAATGCTTTGGCTACACCAAAGCCAATTCCTTTAGTTCCGCCTGTGATATAGGCTACTTTATTGCTGAGATTTGTATTCATGACCCTGATTTAAGATACGTTTTAAGATAAAAGAAAACACTGTTGTTTCATAAACAGCAGTATTGGCGGAGTGTTTCAGAGACTTCCCTAAATATCCGCTTAATGATATCAGGTATTAATTATGCCGGGGCATTTTGGCCGTATTTTTTTGCATAACAAAAAATCCGCGATTATCCGATTTGGCTTATGATCCTGGTACTTCAATTCCCAATCCGGACTGGAACCTGTAAAACCTTGGTGATTGGAAAGATGGCGACGAATACGACCTGATAAATCGGATGTAAATCCAACATAATATTTATCCAGATTTGCGGAATACAAAATGTAAACGAAATACATAAGCATAAA
>JBBRCI010000062.1:0-17906 GCA_038204935.1 Sphingobacteriales bacterium
AAAGGGCAGGATTCTATTGCATCTGTTGCTAAAATAGAGCATGTTGAAGATTTGGAAGATGATGAAAATAGTGAAGAAGTTGAAGAAGGAGTGGAGTCTGAAAATTTAGATAATACTCCTGATGCTGAAGCTTCGGATGAAAATAAACCATCTGAACCAAACACTGACACAGACGCTTCTGAACCAGATTCAGAATAATATTAAATAAAACAATTTAAGCTCGGCATTATGCATTTTTGTATAGTGCCGGGCTTTCTGTTCAATATAAGGAGATGCTTAGATTTTTAACTTTCGTTATTATTCTGTTTATTTTTGCTTTTGCAGCGGATGTAAATGCACAGCCCTTAGTTAAAGATGCAAGAAATGCATTTGCAAAATACATTCGATCTCATGATAAAAAAGATCTGGAATTGGCAAAGAAAAGTATAGATGATGCTTTCAAAACCTCCAAAGATTCCAATTCTTTCAAAGTCAATTTAAACAGAGCTCTTATCTACTCAACTTTAGCTGTTGCAGATTTAGGAATAATAAAAGATTCAAAAACTGACCCAACGTATGAGGCTTTGTTTAGCCTGAAAAGGTTAAATAATCCCAAGATGATTCCCGATTTTGAGGAAGATATTGATTTTATTAAATCTCAACTTTCTAAAGCTTACCTGAATGATATAAATTCTCATTTGGCCATGAATAATTATGAAGAAGCTGTGTTTGCTTTCCAAATGGTTGATTCTTTATCAGGAAGTAAAAAATCTATAAATCATAACATCGCTTTGCTTAATTACAGAATAGGGAATACCGAAACTGCAGTTAACTATTTTAAAGACCTTGCTGAAAATTCAGCCAATCCACAGTATTATTTATTACTCGTTAATATCTATGAATCTGCCGGAAAAGAAAATGCAGCAATAAGTACAGCTGAAAATGCTTTATCTAAATTCCCTGATAATAAAAACCTTTTATTTTATGTAATCAACCATTATAGTGCAAAACGAGATTATAAAAAGGTAACTGAATTAATTCCCAAAGCATTAAAATTAGATGAATTTGACATAGATTTAAACTATCTGGCAGGATTTTCGTCTGAAAATATAGGTGATTTTAAGCGTGCTGAAGAATACTATGAAAAAGTGTTAAATTCAGATGCTAATAATTATGATGCAAATTATGCGTTAGGTTTACTTTATTTACGGCTTTTTACTTTGGATATTAATAAAGAGAACCTTTTACACAAATCCAAACAGTTTTTAGAATATGCTTTGGAAATAGATCCAAATCAAATTAAAACATTACAGTCTTTAGCTTTATTATATAGTTATAGTGGTGATGAAATTCAGTTAAGAAAAATTAATACGAAGATTAACCAGTTAAAATTAAATTAAAATTGATTATGAAAATTAAATCGTTGGCTTTAGCCTTAATCTTTTCAGGCTCAAGCCTGATAGTTTTTGCGCAGAAAGGCGAATTATCAAGTGCCAAAAGTAGTTATGAAAAGTATGCACAACTTAGAGATGCAAGCTCTGCCGTTTTAGGTGCTCCAAATTTAAAGTCTGCTAAAGAATCTATTGATAAAGTTGTTGTTCATCCAAAAACAATGAACGAACCGGAAGCATGGGTTTATAAAGCTTTAATTTATGCTGATATGGCTATTTTAGATTCAGTTTCTTCAACTTCTGAGCCCTTATTTAAAGAAGCGGTTGCGGCAGGTGAGAAAGCAAAACAATTAGATAAATCTGGTGCAGTTAAAGCTGAATTAGACAAATTAAATCCGATGTTAGCTCAATATCATTTAAATATTGGTGTTAAAGCTTACCAAGCAAATAAATTCCAAGATGCTTACAAAGCGTTTGATAATTCCTTGAATTATCGTCCCGGAGATACAACCATTACCTATTATGCTGGTTTATCGGCCATTAATGCGAAAGATTATAAATCTGGAATTGAGAAATATGAAGCGTTAACTAAGACTAATTTCTCTTCAAATCCACAGATATTTCTGGATCTTTCCAGGCTATATTCAATGCAGGGAGATACCGTTAAGGCTATTGAAATAGCTTCACAAGGTTCTAAAAAGTTTTCTACTAATTCTGCTTTAGCAACTCAGGAAATTGAGTTAAGCTTAATGGCTGGCAAGCAAAAGGAAGTTTTAACAAAAATTTCTGATCAGGAATCTAAAGATCCAAAAAACAAATTATTGCCATTCTATTTAGGAATTGCTTATAATGCTGCTAATGAAAATGATAAAGCCATAGAAGCATATAAACGTGCTTTGATAATTGATCCGGAATATGCTGATGCCAATTTGAATCTGGGTGGTTTAATTCTGAACAATGGAATTGAACTATACAATTCGGCTAATAAACTCCCTCAAAGCAAGCAAAAAGAATATGATGCAATGATCAAAAAAGCCAATGCTGAGTTTGATAGTGCTTTTCCGTATTTGAAAAAAGCTTCAGATCTGAACCCTGAGTCTCGGATTGCTTTAGAAAATTTAAAAACATATTATGTAATTAAGAAGAATCAGGCAAAAGTTGATGAGATTACTCAAAAAATTAAGGCCTTGAAATAATAATAATATTTCATTCCCAACAAGAAAAGGGTTTGTTTCATTTGGAAACAAACCCTTTTTGTTTAATATTTTCCTATTATTTTAAGCGCCTTTGCGGGAAGAATTTAAACTTTCCATCAATTGATCATAAAGATCATCGCTGCCAGATTTAACAGCTTTCATTTTCTTAATAGTTGGCCGTTTACCTTTTGCTTTAGCTTCTATTATTTTTAAAAGTTCGCTGGTGTATTCATCCTTAAACTGGTCTATATTAAACTCAGAAGAATATTGCTTAATTAAAGCTAAGCCCATGTCTAATTCCTTGCTGCTAACTTTCACATCATCAGGAGTTACTATGTCTTCAGAAGACCTTATTTCTTGCGCAAAGCGAATTTTGGTAATCGTAATTACTTTCTCCCTGGGATGAATAACACATAAATTTTCAGAACTCCTTAATACAAATCTGGCTATACCAGCTTGTTTTGATTTTTGTAATGCATTTAAAAGCAGGGCATAAGCCTTTCTTCCCTGTGCTTCGGGTTCAGCAAAATAAGAAGTTTCATAATAAATAGGATCAATTTCACCTATGCCAACAAAATTTTCGATCTCGATAATTTTTGTTTTTTCCGGACTGGCATCATCAAAATCCTGATCTTCCAAAATTACATAGTCGTCTTCTATTTGATATCCTTTAACAATTTTATCAAACGGGACTTCTTTTCGGGTGTTTTCGTTTATACGCTGATATTTTATGTGAGCATGATCGCGACTGTCAAGCATATCAAGATTGATCTTGCTGCTTTGCACAGCAGAATAAAGCTTTACAGGAATATTTACAAGGCCAAAGCCAATTGAACCTTTCCAGATTGAACGCATTGCTTTAATAAATTACTTAAAGAATCAATAACTTTTTAATTCAGTAATGTTTTAACACAATAATTTTAGAATGGTTTCTGAGAAATAGTTGTTATCCTTCTTGAAGATTTATTTTAGCTGTTGAAACAGCGTCAGTCAGTTGATTTATATCAAATGGTTTTGCCAGATAAGAATCTGCTCCGGCATCTTTAGCAAGCATTTTTATGTCTGTATTTGCAGAGAAGTAAATAACAGGAATTTTTTTAAACTCCGGATGCTTTTTAATTGCTCGTGTTGCAACAATTCCTCCGGTATCCGGAATCCAGTTATCCATTAAAATTACATCAGGACACACTTCATCAATAACCTCTAAGATATTATTGCAAGTCATTCGGGTATGTACTTCTAATCCCGATTCTTCTAATATATATTTGCAGATTGATAAAATATCAGAATCGTCATCGCAAATGAGTACACGTTTTGGCATATTTAAATATTTTATTGTGCAGATATCTCTGCAGGTTTATATACGATTAGTAAACATTTATATTTTCATCAAATGGAAGATTAATCAGAAATTAGTTCATTTTCTGATCAAACTATTTACACCAACATTCTATTATGACGATCAATAATTCTGGCCGAAATAAATAAACCAGGCCGAAACTTGATTTTTTGTAATGATTCTAAATGCTTAAAAATCGGTTAATAACGGAATGTACTTTGTTTCCAGCAATTCTTATTCCAAAATCGATGATTTTAACCTTTAAAGAACTATCAAGATTAATGTCCTTAATTTTTATAAAATTTACTTTCGGAGAATATTTAAGGGCTTTCGAAAGAAATAGGGCAGTTCTCGCTTAAAACTAATTGTATTAGGCATAAATTTCCTTATTTAACTCGTTCAATACTCTATTAACTTATTCTTAAATTTTGAATTTGAATTATTTAAACTGCATTGTACTGTGCTGATAATTTTCTGTTCACGTCCAGTAAATCACTCACTAATCCGATTAAAAAGAAAAAAAATCTTTAGCAGGTTTAGTAAATACCCACAAATAAGAAGAGAAATATGCAGCTTATAAAAGAATCTCGATTTATTTATGATATGGTTGTCTTAACAGAATCTTAGAAGAGAGATTATTTAAATATCTATTTAACATAATATTAATTATAGGACAAGTTATAATTAAAATCGTATTGATTATTTTTAACAATACACTTGAAAATATTGTAGTTTATTTCAAAGTAAATTTGCCTTGTTTGATGATTATTCTTAAATTATTTTAATTTTATAAATAATAACATATGCTAGCTAAAGCCAAAGTATTAGTGAACGGAATTGAAAAAGTTGAAAAGAATGTCTTGAACAGACTTCAAAAGTTAAATCCACAACTAACTTATCATTGTAAAGAGCATACTTTGGATGTTTTAAAGCAGTCAATAAGAATAGCCGAACAAGAAGGAATTATTGATCATACCGATCTATTCCTGCTTAAAATTGCCGCTTTGTATCACGATACCGGTTTTCTAGAAACCTATGCACTACACGAACAGAAAAGCTGTGAACTTTTTTTAAATGATGCAGATCAATATGGTTTAACGGAAGAACAAAAACAAATTATCTTGAATCTAATTATGTCTACACAGATTCCTCAAACCCCAATAACACAACTCGAAAAAATTATTTGTGATGCTGATTTGGATTATTTAGGCCGAAATGATTTTTTCAGCATTGGTGATACTCTTAGGAAAGAATTTTTACAGTTTAAGGTTGTTGGAAATGATGAAGAATGGAATAAACTTCAATTAAGATTTCTCCAAAATCACAATTATCACACAATTTCTTCTCAAAAATTAAGAGAACCTACCAAACAATTAAATTTCAGCAAGCTGCTTTAAATCATAACTTCCTGCGAAGATTTTTTCATTTCTACATTAATTCTGTCCTGTTCGCGTAAACGTTTACATAGAGTTCTCATAATACCTTTCAAAATATCGGTATTAGAAGCAATTACATCATAAAAAGGATCTTGTTCAATTCTTAATAATACACAGTCTGTTAAACAAGATGCACTTGCAGAACGAGTTTCTGAGTCTAATAATGATAATTCACCAAATATTTCATTCTCCAATAAAATTGCTAATTGATGTTCATTATCATGAATAGAAACCTGGCCGGAATAAATAAAATACATACAATTGCCTTCGTCACCTTTTTTAAAAATCTGTGTTCTTTTATCGGCCTGCTCTTCATAACAAATTGATGCTATTTCAATAAGGTCAATCTCTTTACAATTTTTGAAAATGTCTGAATTTTTTAATAAAAGTACTTTTTCTATTATAAGCATCCTTAGGTTGTTTTTAGTCCGTTTAAAACATAATTTGTTGTCTCTGTAATAATTAAATCTTCTTGATCAAAGTTTTGATTGGATATTGCTTTAACTAAGCCGGTTTCATTTAGTTTACCTGCACTATAAATACAAACGGCTTTTGTCCATGAATTAAATATTTCGGATTCTGTATTTATTATCCTGTTAAAGAAAGTTTTAAGCTCTAGTTTTTTATAATTTTTAATAATTCCGTCCGGATCAAGAATAAAATCTACGAGGTAATTTATTTCTTTAGCCAGGCGTTTTGGTATTACCAGATCTAGCATTTCCATAGCGTTAAAAATTTTATCTCTTTTTTCAATTTGAAGCAATTCAATTAATCGGTTAGTTTCATTTCTGCGATGAAGTAAAAAACATATTTTCAATGAGGTAATCAGATCATTTAAAACCTCATTGTACATTGAATTTTTAATAAGTCCCTCCTCTTTACATACCGGAACCTGAAAATAATTTACCAGCTTAATTCTAGCTACCTTTAAACTGTCTGCTAAAATTTCTTCTAACCTTGTGCGCATTTTTCCCGATTCTGCTTCAAATTGCTTAATCCACAGAGCATGTATGACTTTGTCTATTTGAATATGCTGATTATCTAGCGTATTTAAGAGAAATTCAGTAGTATTTGGACCATTGATCTTACCTGATAGCTTAATTAAGTTATTTATATGTGAATCATAAATATCTTTGGGTAAGGACTTTACATCCTTAAACAAGTTATCTCCATATTGGCTCAAGCCCTGAAGAATAAGGTATTTAGCTGAAGGTTCATTTAATTTATTTATAACTATGGGCAATAACTTGCTGATATTTAACTTGCAAGCTACTACAATAGCCTTTTTTCTAACGTTTACATCTTCATCATTCATTAAATTTTCAATGATGTCTGTAAACTTAAGTTGCTGTAGTTCAGCAATAATTGTTAAAGCCAATTCTCGGTTAACACTTTTATTCGAATAGATTAAGCTGCTTATTTCGTTTCCCGCCTTTAGCAAATAATTAAATTCATTCTGGTTTAAAAGATTTATAATTAACACTTTTTTGATAGAATCTTCTAAAAGAGCCAGATTTGCAACCTTTTCTTTCAAAAACTCTTTATCAAACCGGCAAAGAATTGCAACAATTTTTTCCTTTACTAAAACATCTTCCTCATTATTTAAAATGTCTTTAAACAATTCAGAGTCAATTGTTTTTCGGGCTTCCAACCGATCCAGAACATATAATTTAATTTCCTGATTATCTGTTTTTAACTGATTTTCCAGTAAATTATTAATTGATTCATACCCAGCATTTTCTAATAATTTGAGGGCATAAATTACTTCCATCTTTTTGCCCCCGGCAATTTTATTTAACAGGATTTTAATTGTTTCCTGATCATAAATTTGGATATCATCGCTACTAAAAACACCTCGACTTATGGAGGATCTTAGTGTTTTTAAATAGGATCTTTTAACATAATATATTATAGCTGCCCAAACTATAAGATTGACTAACAGAACTTTAACAGTTAACAAAATAGTAATCGGGATACCAAATTTTGATAAAAAATATAAGCTTAAACCAACAATGATTAATGATGGTGCAAGCATATAACCTTTAGAAATCAGGTGTCCTTTTAATCTTAGCTGTTCTTTTAATGGTTGGAATAAGATGAAAAATACAGGTTCCTGCATTGTTGAGCGCAGAACTTCTGTAAAGAGAGCCATCATTCCAAATATGTAAATATTTAGATTGGAGTGTCCGCCATAAATAAAGAATAGCACACTGAATAAAAGCAAGGCTAACGGAGTTATCAATAAACAATAAATAATTCCAAGCTTTTCTATTACCCTACTGGTGAAAATTAATTTTAAAATTAAGGCGATAAATCTTCCTGCCGCAAAAAATACCGCAATAAATGCTGCCAAATCTGCAATATCATCGTATTTGTGTTTTACTTCTGCAAGAAATGTATAATCAACCAGATTGAAAACATTATAACTCAATAAAGAAATGATTGATATGGCAAATATCAACTCATTTTTAAACAAAAAACTAATTATTTCTGATCGTTTATAAGGCTTTTTCGTTTCAACATGATTCTTGTGAGTGTTTGATTCATGAAAATTGATCCAAGCTTGTTTCTTTAAAAATCTGGAAAATAAAAAATAAGCAATACCCAGAGAAAGCACAGCCAACCAGATCATATTATTTAATCCCACTATCGAAATAAAAATTGGAGCAGTTAAATAACCAATCAATTTTGCCGGAATATCCCCCGCTCCAACTACAGAAAACACTCTTTTGCTTTCGCGAACATTAAATATCTGGGAAACCAATCCCCAGAAAGCGTATCCGGAGATCATATAAAAAAGTGTACTCCAAACTAAAAATGTAAATATAAATGTGTGTTTACTACCTAAAATTAATCCAATCCAGATGCTCAAAAGAATTGCAACCGAAAACCCTATTATAACTCTGAGAACCTTAAAAGCAGAAAATTTATGTTCTAATTTTTCGTAAATTAAATTAATAAATAATAGAAAAACAGCTATAACAATATAAGCCAGGGGAAGCATTTCAATAGAAAAACTATAAAGAAATAATGTAATTGCAACTATGCTGACAAATGAAGTTGCCAGACCTATGAAAAATTGAACACCTAACAAATCAAATACCTGGTTAGATTCAGAGTATTTTATATTCAAAATTGAATGTATTCTGTTCTTCATATCGTAAATAAATATACGAAACGAATTCTCAGATTTCAGATACTCAGGCAATTGCTTTAAATTTTTCTGTTAAAGTGAATTAATTTCAAAATTTTTTCGGTCTATTCTAAAATAGCTCTTTGTCTTTTTCAAAAATTTTGCTTAATAATTGCCCCAAAGTTTACAGTTTTTGTATAACTACTTACGAATCAGAGTAATTAACTTTAAATAAAAAATAAAAATATCTTAATGTAATCAGCGTTCGTTTTGTAATTGCCTCTCCCCTTTTTCCAAGTCTTAATAAGCCAATTTGAATCTTTGTTATCAATTTAAATTAATCCACCTTATGGAGAATTTTTACAATTCAAAATTATCTTTAATAATATTCGCATTCTTTCTTGTATGTCTTGTTTCTACTTCTGGAAGTTTTGCTCAACAAAAATCGATCACGGATTTTGTAATTTTTTCAGGAAACCCTCTACATTCTAATAGTACAGATCAAGATTTAAACTCTTCAGTTTATATTGGTTCTGGCTCTCAAATTAAAAGTGGCGAAATTGGGAGTTATAATCTTGTTAAAACTACTGGTAAAACGATTTTAAATGCGAATGTTCTGAGTGGAGAAAATGCAGAATTTGCAAATGATAATACTATAAATGGAAATATATTAATTTCCAATTTGCGGAATACAACCTATAAGAATTTAATGATTGGATCAAACGCATTAATCCGTGGAAATATATTTGTAAATGGTAGTATTTATATTAAAAGTGGAAAGATTACAGGCATTGTAAAACACCCATACGGGACTAATTATTATGGACCGGCCCCTGATGGTGGAGAAATTATACAGAAACCTGAACTGCCAAATCTACCTCTTATGCCTTCGATAACGGAATTTGATCAGGCAGGTGAAAGCTCAATTTATTCTTCCAAAACAATATCTGAAGGATCATATAAGGATTTACTTTTACCTGGCTATAAAACATTGGTATTTTCTGGTCCTGGAACATACATTTTTAAATCAATTAAAAATACGGGTATCAATAATTTTGTATTTGATTTTAAAAATAAGCCAGGAAATATTAAAATTTACATTTTTGACAATGCAAGCGTCGGAAAGATAAAGACTAAAATTATTAATGGAGGTGATGCAGGCAGAATTTATACCGAAGTTCATGGAAACGGTACTAGCAGTTCCAACCAATGTGCTTTTAATTTAGATAATGGCCTGTCCGCAACATATCCCTCTAACTGGATGGGTACTATTTGGGCTCCATATGGGAAAATAAATATTGGCTCAGGATCGGGTTCAAGCTATATTCAAGGTGCTTTATATAGCGGATCAGATGTGACCATACGGTGCAACGTAATTTTAAAGCACGTTCCTTATATTTTTTGTCAAGAGCCTAAAGTAAACGCTGGGCCAGACAAGGAATTGAGTTGCGATGTAACAACTATTCAATTAAATGGTAAATGTTCTAATCAAAACGTAACTTTTAATTGGGAAGCAATTGACGGAGGAGTAATAATCAACGGTAAAAACACTCTCAATCCAACCGTCTCTGCGGGTGGAAATTATATATTAACTGCGACAGATAAATATGGAGGATGCAGTAGTTCTGATACAATTCATGTGAATTTTAAACCTTGTATTTTTCCATATTATCCTCCCCCACCAAATGGTAAAATCGTTAATCAAATTGGAGCTGAATTAAATTCCTTGTACCTAAATTTTGGAAATGTCACTGATAGTGGGGAAAATATTTTCCAAATTAAAGGTGATAGCGTTTTAATAGAGGTTATTGCATTACAAGGCAAATATCCCCAATTGCTGGCTCTCCTTCAACAGCCAGTCTATGGAATATCTAACTTAATAGACAACGGGCCTCAGACATTAATAATAACCGGATTATACCCTATTGCAAATCTTGGCAAGTTAGATAGTCTTCCACAACTAATTGATTACTGCCGTCCGTTGTTTCCACCACAATCAAATAGCGGGATAACAACTTCTCAGGGAGATTTATCAATACATTCAGATCTGATTAGAAATGGATATGATGTTAAAGGATCTGGAATAAAAGTTGGTGTTATTTCTGACAGTTATAATACCATTCCTGGAAATCCTGCAAACGTGGATGTATTAAATGGAGATTTACCAGGACCCGGCAATTCTGAAAATATTATCCCGGTTCAAATAATCAAGGATTATCCCTTTGGAAGACGAACTGATGAGGGCCGGGCTATGCTTCAAATTGTTCACGATATTGCACCTAAAGCCGAACTGGCATTTAGAACAGGATTTATAAGCGCCGGTGATTTTGCTCAGGGGATTTTGCAACTTCAGCAAGCAAACTGCGACGTAATTGTTGATGATGTTACATTTATTACTGAGCCATTTTTTCAGGACGGCATTGTTGCAAAAGCAGTAGACCTGGTAACAAGTGCCGGAGTTTCTTATTTTTCGGCTGCAGGTAACTATGGGAATAAATCGTATGAAAATCAATTCAATCCAATTGCTCCACCCAGTAATATAACAGGTTTTGCTCATAATTTTGGCGGAGGCGATAGGTTTCAAAATCTTTCATTAACTCCGGGAACCTATACAATAGTTTTGCAATGGCAGGATGAAATTTATTCAATGGGCCAAAGCCAATCTGGAACAATAAATGATTTAGATATATACTTAACTGATAATAATGGAGCCACTCTTTTTGGTTTTAACCGCAATAATATCGGAGGCGATCCATTAGAAATTATGCCTTTTACAGTTACGGCAAATACAACAACAAATATTTTAATTGTCAATGCATCAGGGAACGCGAATGTAAGATTCAAATACGTAGTATTCAGAGGTGAATTGACATTTAATGAATTTAATACAGGAACATCAACAATTGTAGGTCAGGCAAATTCTGCCGGGGCTATGACAGTGGGTGCTGTATTATTTAGCAACACTCCGGCTTTTGGAGTAAATCCACCAACAATTGCCTCATTTTCATCTTCTGGTGGCACCCAGATAAATTCATCTGTGAGAAATAAACCAGACTTTGCTGCACCCAATGGGATAAATACAACTGTTAATCTTGGTGGATCAAATATTGATGGTGACGCATTTCCTAATTTCTTTGGAACTTCTGCTGCAGCTCCGCACGCCGCTGCAGTTGCGGCCTTGCTCTTAGATGCAAGTAATAAGTATACAAACAATGTTTTGTCACCTCAACAAATGAGGATATTACTACAGAATACTTCCATCAATATAGGTTCTTCAGGCTTTGATTTTTCATCCGGCTACGGATTAATACAAGCAGATTCTGCTATTAAAACTTTTGCAGCGCCAACACCAGGACTAATTTCGTTAGAATTACCACAAGGGGAATTTGAGCCAGGATCTATTCCTTTTCAGCTTAACGTAATTGGAGAGTTTTTTAACAGTCAATCAGTTGTGCTATTTCGCGGAAACCCATTAGCTACAACTGTGTTAAGTTCAACAGTGGCTGTTGCAACAATACCGGCCTTTATGGGGAATCCACCTATTCAGGTTTTTACTCCTCCCGTGTCTGAAAAAGGAACTGATGGCGGTTATTCGGATACTTTATTTTTCTTCTCCCCAATCAAAAAGACAATAACAGTAAAGGCAGATAATAAAATTAAAAGATATGGCGAGCAACTTCCTCAATTCACAGGTACAATACTCGTAGATAGTATTCCATTTGAAGATTCTGGACTGACTCTTTTAGAAATTGGTTTAGATACCATACTTTTTAGCAGTTCTGCGAATAATTACAGCAATACCGGAAATTACTTTATCCGGCCCGCAATGCGTGTCCTTAATAACACCGATTCATTAGATATTGGTCTTGAAGAATTATATAATTATACTTTTACCGATGGTCTCTTGTCAATTCAAAAAATGCCGTTGGAAATAACTGCCAAGGATACTTCTCTGACTTACGGAGATAAAATAGATCATCTGGATTTTAAATACGTTTATCCTGAAGAAAATATCTTATTATCAGAGCGTATCGATTTCCTCAACTTAATAAAATCAGAACATGCTGGAAATATCGCAGCTGATGTATTTGCTTTGGTTGATTCGAGAGCCATTGTTAATGGTCGATCTCTAACCAATGAAGATTTAATAAATATGAGTGCCCTTGCCAGTGCCCGTTCAATAGTAAATGCTCGTGCAATTATAAATTCGCGTGCAATAATTAATGGAGTTGGAAATGATACAACTCATGTCGTTGATGTAGCTGTTGAATCAATATTTAATTATCAATTGGATTCTGCTTCAGCGATCCTAGTAAGTGCCAGGCCAATTGTAAATTCTAGAGCAATAATAAATGCCCGGGCAATTATTAACGGAACTGCGATAGTCAATTCCAGGGCAATAATCAATGGCGGTTCAATTGTGAATGCAAATACATTTAACAATGAGAGCAATAAAAATGTGGTTGTTATTATTGATGCAACAGATGTTAGTGCTCCGGAAACCGATACCACTTTAAATCTCAAACCAATAAATATGATAACAGGAATAACTTCCGGACAACATGCAATTATACCTGCAGCACTGATATCCGACAATTTCAGTATCACTTATGGTTTAGGAAATCTCCAGATTAAACCAGCTAATCTTAATGTATCTGTAAGAGACACTAGTATAAAGTATGGCCAGTTAATATCAAATTTTGAATCCGTAATTTCCGGATTTCAATATGATGATGACAAAAGTTCAGTAATTGAAAGCTTAGCAAAATATAAACTTCAGGATACTTCAACCAATCAGTTTTTTGATTTGGATAAAAAAATCCCGACAGGAATTTACCGAATTATTCCGTATAACCTCTCATTGTTTATGCCTTCAAGTTATACTGTTACCTATATCAACGGGCTGTTAAGGATTAATAAAACTACCCTGAAAATAACTGCCAGAGATACTTCGAGAATCTACGGAGATAAGAATCCGATCTTTTCTTTGGAATTTGATGGTTTTGAAAATAACGACGGACCTGAAGATTTAATATTGCCGGAAATAACCACATCTGCAAATAAATTGTCCAAAACGGGTAGTTATCCTTTAGTATTAAATGGAGGCAGTTCCGATAATTATTTATTGGAAAAAACAGACGGAACTTTAACAATTAACGCGGCCCCATTAATTGTGAAAGCAGATGATAAGGTGATTAATGCCAGTGATCATCTGTGCAAATTTACTTCTACATATACAGGATTTAAAAACCAGGACTCAACTTTAATTATCTCGGAACCTAAATATAAAATCTCACCAGAATATAAAGGACTGGCTGGAACATACACAATTACACCTTATAGTTTAATATTGCCGGTGCCCGAAAATTATGATATTAATTATTTGATTGGCACCTTATATGTTAATCCTGCAAAACATGGCGCTAAAAAAATATTAACATATTTAAGCTGCGTAGATACATTGCTTAATGATCCGGAAGGATTTAAATATGTGGCCCACTTTGAATATAATAATCGAAATAAATCCTCTGTTTACATCCCAGTTGGTGAGGATAATAGAATAATAACTGAAGGAAACTATTTAGGTAAGCCGACTGAGATATTTCTACCAGGTACCGGTTCATTTGAAATTTATTTTAATGGAGATAAACTTGTTTGGGAAATTAGAACTTATGAATCGAACAAAAAGACTGCAGTTGCAAGTTCTGCTAGCTCCAATTCTTCCAGATGTAAAACTATTTACGCAGCAATTCAAAACAATAAACTGATGACTTCTGAATTAGACCACACTAATATTTCAAAAATTGCCAAGATTACTCCAGACAAAATAGAAGATAAAATAATTGTATACCCAAATCCGGTAAACGATATTTTAAAAATTAAAATAAATTCTAGTGAAATAAAAAGTAGCGATATAATTCTTTATGATACTAACGGAAGAATTCAAAATCTAAATTCGCTTGAGAAAACGTCTGATCTGCAATATAAGTTGGATATATCAAACGTCTACCCAGGTGTTTATATCCTGAAAATTAAAGTTGAAAATTCTTATAAAACGTTCAGAATTATAAAACTTTAGTTCCTTACCGAAATTTTAGTAAATTTAAGAATAACCTTACCAAAGGGGGATTTAACAATTCCCCTTTACTTTTATTTTTTGCATTCAAAGGAAGGTTAATTTTATTAATCTCTATGATGAGGAGAACTATGAAAATACAATTTGTTAAAATTTTCATTTGTCTAACTATCACTTTCTTTCTGTTTGAGTCAGAAAAGGCCTTATCGTACACAACTCCTCAAATCGAAAATCCAAAAATTGATACTACATCGGTGAATGATTTAGTTGATCAAACCAAAGCTTATTTTAACAGCGATCCAAACAAAGCAATAAATCTGGCCAAACAATCCCGGCAAATGGCCCAAAAAATTAAGTACCCTAAAGGAGAAGCTTATTCTCTAAAGAACTTAGGAATTGCCTATTATATTTTGGGTAATTATGAGTCAACATTAATTAGCTGGCAATCTTCACTAAAAATATTTGAATCTATACATGATGAGTTGGGAGTCGCAAATCTCCTGAGTAATATAGGTTCCGTTTATTTCAATCAGGCAAACATGATTAAAGCGCTGGAGTATAATTTAAAATCGCTCCGGGTTGCCGAAAAAATTAAAGATGATTTAAGAATTGCTACTGCTCTTGTAAATATTGGAGCTATTTATTACAATAAACCCGCAACGCATACAAAAGCACTTAATTATTATCTGAAAGCACTTCCAATTTTTGAAAAATTAAAAGATGATGATGCTTTAGGAACTGTAAATACCAATATCGGCGAAATATATTTTGAGAATGGCAAAGATTCACTCGCCTTAATTTATTTCAAAAAATCTTTAATTGCTTATAAGGATTCTGAAAATATGCCTTACGCATTAAATTCTATAGGAAAAGTTTATGCCAAAGGAGGAGATTTTGAAGAAGCAATTAGTAGCCATGCCCGGGCCCTTGGTCTCGCTGAAAAGCTGAGCAACAAAATGGATATCACTCAATCTTTAATTGGACTTGCAAATTCAACTTTAAGTATTGGCGATGAGAGACAAGCCATTACATTCTACAAAAAAGCAGAAGTATTGGCTAAAGAATTAAAGTCTTTAACAGATTTAAAAGAAATTTATGGTGGTCAGGCTATAGCAAATTCTGCTTTACAGAATTATCAGGAGGCATTCAATTATCAGGCAAAATTATCTGGAATAAAAGATTCATTATATAATATAGAATCTGATAAAAGAATTGCTGGCTTACAATTTGATTTCGACATCAAACAAAAACAAGGAGAAATAGACCTGTTATTAAAAAATCGACGCTTACAGCAGTTAGAATTGGACAAACAAAGGTCAGTTAAAAACTCTCTTATCGGAGGAATTTTATTTGTATTTATAATCGCCTTCATACTTTTTAGAAACTATAGAATAAAAGCAAAAACGAATAAAATTTTAGATCAGCAAAAGGCAGAAATAGAAAGATTAGTTTCAAACATTTTACCTGCAGAAGTTGCATCTGAGCTTCAAAAAAATGGTGTTGCTACTCCTCGGTATTATGAAAGCGTTACTGTTATGTTTACAGACTTTAAAAATTTTACCAACATGGCAGATGATCTGTCTCCGCAGGAGGTAGTTTCTGAACTTAATATTTGTTTTATGGCTTTTGATGAAATAATAGGAAGGCATAACTTAGAAAAGATTAAAACCATCGGAGATGCATATATGTGTGCGGGAGGCATCCCAACTTCAAATAAAACGCACGCCATTGATATAATTAAGGCAAGTATTGAAATAAAAGAATTTATAAACCAAAGAAATCTGGATCATAAAAACACCAAAAGATTAAACTGGGAGTTGAGAATCGGAATTAATTCAGGTCCTGTAGTAGCTGGCGTAGTGGGACAGAAAAAGTATGCATACGATATTTGGGGAAGCACGGTAAATACTGCCAGTCGGATGGAAAGTAACGGAAAACCCGGCATGGTAAATATTTCTGCAGCTACTTATGAATTAATAAAACATAAATACGAGTGTACCTATCGGGGGAAAATAATGGCTAAAAATGTTGGCGAAATCGATATGTATTTTGTTGATAAGGAAATTGTTAAGCAACATGATACAGAAGAAATAACTCTAAATATTTAAAAAATGAGCCAGCTTTTTAGCTGACTCATTTTAAATCAATTACTTTCCTCTAAGTTTTTCAATAATATTTTAGCTGCTTCTTCTGATGATGCAGGATTCTGACCGGTTATTAATAAACCATCTTGTTTTACATAAGAACTCCAATCAGATCCTTTACTGTAATTTCCGCCTAGCTTTTTAACCTCGTCTTCTAATAAAAATGGAACAACATCTGTTAACTGAACAGCTTCCTCTTCTGAATTTGAGAATCCGGTAACATCCTTACCTTTTACTATCGGACTTCCATCAGGAGCTTTTACTTTAATAAGTGCTCCCGGTGCGTGACAAACGAAAGCCACAAATTTGTTGTGCTTGTAAAAGTCTTCGATAAGCGAAATGGAAGTCTCGTCATTAGCTAAATCCCATAACGGGCCATGTCCACCGGGATAAAATACAGCATCATAATCCGCCTGATTAACTTCACTCAATTCAACAGTATGAGCTAATTTTTCCTTCAAATCTTTATCAGCATAAAAACGCTTTGTAGATTCTGTTTGGGCATCGGCAGCTTCGCTTTTTGGATCGATAGGTGGTTGTCCGCCTTTAGGAGATGCGATAGTTAATTCAACTCCGGCATCGGCAAAAACATAATACGGAGCTGCAAACTCCTCTATCCAGAAACCGGTTTTCTCTCCGGTATCTCCAAGCTCACTGTGTGAGGTTAATACAATTAATACTTTCATAATATATGTTTTCATTTAGTTTGTATACAGATTAATAACTCATCTCAACAATTTTCTGGACGTCAGCAGGCTTCAGGTTTTTATGTTCTCCTAAGCCCTCCCAACCTCTTTCTGTAAATCTCTTCGAGATTTTTTCGGCAGTTCCTTCATACTCTTTTGTGTACTCAGAAAGAGTTGTTTTAATACCCAGTGAATGGAAAAAGTCCTCAGTTTTTTGAATTGCTGATTTTGCAATTTCATCTGTCGAGCCTTCTTTGATTCCCCAAACTCGCTTTCCATATTGAGCCAGTTTTTCCTTTTTACTTTCGAAATTATAGCGGTAATGACTTGGAGCTATAATAGCAAGTGTGCGAGCATGATCAATTCCAAAGAAAGCAGTCAACTCATGCCCCATTGCATGCACGGCCCAATCTGTAGGTACACCTTTCTGAATTAAACCATTCAAAGCCATGGTGCAGCTCCACATAAAATTAGATGCTGCATCAAAATCACTTGTATCTTTTAAAATTCGCGGTGCAATTTCAAT
>JBBRCI010000063.1:0-17385 GCA_038204935.1 Sphingobacteriales bacterium
ATTGTCATGAAAAAGATGGTGCTAGTATTGGCTCTTCTATTTTTAATGAGTCCAACAGTTTTAAAATCCCAAACTTCCGATTACAAAGTTGTTTTTGATCTGACCAACAAAGATACTGATGATCATAAAATGGTTATCAAATGGTTAAATGAAGTCATCAAATCAGATCCAAACGCTCAATTGGAAGTTGTTTTATATGGCAAATCATTAGATATGATTGTTAAGGACCGGTCAACAGTTGCCAACGATATTTCTGAACTTTCTAAAAATCCCAATATCAGTTTTAAGGTTTGCGCAATCGCAATGAAAAATAATAACATCCAGAAAGATCAGTTGATTGATGGTGTTCAAACGGTTCCGGATGGAATTTATGAGGTCATCAGCAAACAAAAACAAGGTTGGGGCTATATAAAAGTCACGCATTAAAATATCTCAAAATTTTCATTTTGAACTTAATTTTTCAAAACCCGCTGTATTTCGTCTAACTTCATTAATGCTTCAACCGGTGTGAGCGTATTTACATCCAGGTTATTCAGCATATCTCTGATCTTCACCAAAACCGGATCATCAATGGAGAACATTTGTAACTGATAAGCTTGCGCCTGAACTTTCTTAATACTGTCCTTAATATTTTCGCCTCCGGTGCGCTCCTGCTCCAATCGCTTTAAAATTTCGTTTGCTCGACCAACCAGCTTTGCAGGCATTCCGGCTATTTTTGCCACATGAATACCAAAGCTATGTTCACTTCCTCCCGGCACAAGTTTCCGTAGAAATATCACTCGGTTGCCAACTTCCTTTACAGAAACATTGAAATTTTTGATTCTCGGAAACGAGTTTGTTAACTCATTTAATTCATGATAATGTGTAGCGAACAAAGTTTTCGCTTTCGCGGAAGGGTGATTATGCAAATATTCGGCGATGGACCAGGCAATAGAAATACCATCATAGGTACTAGTTCCGCGACCAATTTCGTCCATTAAAATTAAGCTTTTATCTGAAAGATTATTCAGAATACTCGCCGTTTCATTCATCTCAACCATGAAAGTTGATTCACCTGAAGTTATATTATCTGAAGCGCCAACCCGCGTAAATATTTTATCAACCAAACCAATATGAACTTCCTTTGCAGGAACAAAACAACCCATCTGCGCCATCAGTACAATCAATCCTGTTTGTCGCAGCAAGGCAGATTTACCAGCCATGTTTGGCCCAGTAATGATGATGATTTGCTGAGATTCACTGTCTAGATAAACATCATTACAAATATATTCCTCGCCGGGAGGCAAAGTTTTCTCAATTACCGGATGCCTTCCGCCTTTTATATCTACAATATTTCCCTGATTAATCTCTGGCTTTACGTAGTAATTTTTGATAGCCAGACTGGCAAAGTTTAACAACACATCCAGCCTGGCAACCATTTGTGCGTTTAACTGAATCGGTTTAATAAACTCGCTTAGAGCAAAAACCAGCTCATTATATAATCTTGTTTCAAGAGCTAGAATTTTTTCCTCGGCACCTAAAATCTGCTCTTCATATTCTTTAAGTTCCGGTGTAATATAGCGCTCAGCATTTACCAGGGTTTGTTTTCTTAACCAGTCTGCCGGAACTTTGTCTTTATGTGTATGCGTTACTTCCAGATAATAACCAAACACATTGTTAAAGGCTATCTTTAAAGATGGAATACCCGTTATTTCAGCCTCCCGTTTTTGCATTTCCAGTAAATAACCTTTTCCACCAAAAGCAATTTTGCGTAAGCGATCTAACTCTTCATCAATTCCTTCAGCAATTACTCCGCCTTTAACTATTAAAACAGGCGGATCGGACTGCAGATATTTTTCAATTTTTTCCCGTATGGTGATGCAATGATTTATTTGTTCGCCGATAAGTTTTAAAGATGAATTATCAGAATTTTCGCAAATGGTCTTCATCGCGGAAGCGGCATTCAACGCTCTTTTAAGCTGTACTACTTCACGTGGGTTGGCCTTTAACAAACCTATCTTAGAGATCAGTCTTTCCAGATCTCCGATTTTTTTAATTTCTGCAATCAGGTTTTCTCGCAATTCGGGATTGTTTATAAAAAACTCAACCACGTTTAAGCGTTCCTGAATTTTTTTCTCCTCCTTTAAAGGCATAATAATCCAGCGGCGAATTAACCTGGCGCCCATTGGAGAACAGGTTTGGTCTAAAATATCTACCAAAGAAACCGCATTTTCGTTGGCAGAGCCAATCAGTTCCAGATTCCGGATAGTGAAACGATCGAGCCACATAAAACCTTCTTCCTCTATCCGGGCAACAGAAGAAATATGCTGCAAATTCCGATGCTCGGTTTCATTGAGATAATGCAAAGCAACACCGGCGGCAACAACTGCTAGCGATAATCTCTCGATTCCATAGCCTTTTAAAGATTTGACATCAAAATGTTTCAGAATAGTTTCCTGGGCATAGTCTCCGCTGTAAATCCATTCATCCAGTTCGTAGGTATAAAAGCGGTCTCCAAAAGTTTCTATAAAATCCCTGCGACGGCTCTTTTGGAAAATAACTTCGCTTGGTTTAAAACTTTGCAAAAGCTTATCAAGATATTCGGCATTTCCCTGCGCAACCAAAAATTCTCCTGTGGAAATATCCAGAAATGAAATTCCCATTGAATTCTTTTCGAAATAAACCGAGGCTAAATAATTATTGGTTTTTTGCTGAATGATATTATCACCGTATGAAACTCCGGGCGTAATCAATTCGGTTACGCCACGTTTTACAATGGTTTTGGTGGTTTTTGGATCTTCCAGCTGATCGCAGATGGCAACCCGCTGTCCGGCACGAACCAGTTTAGGCAAATAAGTTTCAAGCGAATGATGCGGAAATCCAGCAAGTTCAATAGGTTCCCCGTTATTGCTGCCCCTTTTTGTTAGCACGATACCCAAAATTCCCGCAGCCTTTACAGCATCACTGCCAAAAGTCTCGTAAAAGTCTCCCACCCTAAAAAGCAACAAAGCGCCCGGATATTTGGCCTTTATTGTATTGTACTGTACCATTAACGGGGTTTCTTTATTGTTGCTCTTTGCCAAAATATCTTTTTTGAATCGGGTAAAGTTAACGGATTGAAAGTTTTTTGTGAGATGTGTGGAAAAATGCTTCACAAAGCGTTGAAAACCTTAAGTTTTAAACTCTCTTTCTATTCACAAAAAAAATGAAATGTTAAATAATGTAAAATAATTTTTTTAATACGAAACTATTCGTACACTTGTATTACGAAACTATTCGTATTACCTTTTATGAAAGTAAAACCAACCAACAGCGAGCTGGAAATTCTGCAGATTTTATGGAAAAAAGGAGATTCTACGGTTCGGGAAGTTAATGAAGAACTGTCCACGGAAAAGAAAATTGAAGTTGGCTATACAACTACGTTGAAACTGATGCAAATCATGAGTGAAAAAGGTTTGGTTAACCGCGACACAAGCAGCAGAACCCATATTTACAGTGCCGCTTTTACCCATGAAAATACCAGCAAGGGAATTTTGGAAAGCATGATCGATACGGTTTTTAATGGTTCGGCGGCTCAGCTGGTTATGCAGGCTTTAAGCACTAAAAAATCATCTAAAGAAGAAATTCAGATGATTAAGAAATATCTGGATCAATTGGATAAAAAGTAAAGATTATGAATATCAGTGCACTTTTTTCGGCTTTATCAGATTCAATTATCATTTCCATGGTTTATGGCTTAACTATCTATTTTGTATTAAAATTTGCTTTTAATTTTGTGAAACAAATTAACCCGGAATGGAAATACCGCATATTTTATGGCTTACTGCTTTTAATATTTCTAAGCTTTTTAATATCCGTGGTTCGCCTTTATATTGTGAATCAATATATCCCAGATCATATTATCTATTTTAAGTTAGCTGATTTAGAAAAAACCTCATCAGCTTTTGATTTTGGAAGCTTAATTCAAAATAATTCTGCTTGGATCGGCGGACTTTACCTTGCGGGAATTCTGATACAATCACTTTTTCTGGCTTCGGGATTGTCGAAAATAAAGAATTTGAAAAAGCAGCAAAAAACAGATCTGAATATTTTTTGGGATGAAAGATTAGTCGCACTAAAACAAAAATTGGAAATAGGCAGAAACGTGATGTTATTTTTCAGCAAATCAATTCTGGTTCCGCTAACCGTAGGTTTTGTAAAACCGGTTATTTTATTCCCAGCTGCAATGCTTAATCATTTAAGTATTGAAGAGGTAGAATCTATTTTACTGCATGAATTAGCACACATTAAACGCAATGATTACGGATTAAATCTCCTCCAGCGAATCATGGAAATCATACTGTTTTTTAATCCGGCTGTATGGCTCCTTTCAAAAGACATTAAACGCGAGCGGGAATTTTGTTGTGATGATCTGGTAATTGAGAAAAGCAACAATTCAAAAATTTACGCTACGGCATTGGCTACACTGGAAAGCAACCGGGAAAATATTTCATTGGCTCTGGCAGCAAACGGACCCGGAAATTATCCATTATTAAACAGAATCCAAAGAATCACAACTATGAAATCATTAAACAATCCAAAACAGCAACTCCTGACCACCTTAGGTATTGTGGCCATCGGATTATCTCTGGCATGGGCAATTCCATCAGACACTTCAGTTTTAAAACTGGTGCAGAATCAGGATACTATTATCAAAGCGCCCGCCGCCCCTGAAACAGGTATGCCTGCATTACCTTTGGCTCCACCCCCTCCGCCCGAATTTAAAAAAGTAAATAAAAGATTCGCCAGCAAACTTCCAGCTCCGCCAGCTCCTCCAGCACCAGTGTTCATGGTTCCGCCGCCACCTGCTCCACCTTTAATTGATACCAATGAATTAAAAAAACAGATAAGCCTGGCAGAATGGAAGGAGTACAAACTGGAAATGAAGAGTATGGCTGAAGAGATGAAAAAGCAGTTCAATTCTCCCGAATGGAAAAAGCAAATGCATGCCATGCATTTGAATGCTGAAGAGATGAAAAAACAATTCAATTCTCCCGAATGGAAAAAGCAAATGCATGCCATGCAATTGAATGCTGAAGAGATGAAGAAACACTTTAATTCTCCCGAATGGAAAAAACAAATGGAAGAGATGAAAATGAATTCTGAGGAAATGAAGAAACACTTTAATTCTCCCGAATGGAAAAAGCAAATGGAAGAAATGAAAATGAATGCTGAGGAAATGAAAAAGCAGTTCAACTCTCCCGAATGGAAAAAGCAGATGGAAGAGATGAAATTAAATTCTGAAAAAATGAAAGAATACCTTGATTCCAAAGATTTTAAAACTGATACCGAAGTACAGAAAAAGCAAAAAAATTAATTAAAAATCCACTTAAAATATAATTTCAAGAGGCTGCCAATTATTGGCAGCCTCTTTGTTTTTTAAAATCTTTCCTTTTATATCTTTACGCATGTTGCTGACTGCTTTAAATTTATACAAAAAAGCCTATAGCGGTCTTTCTAAAGAAAGCTGGTATCTCTCGCTGGTTATGTTTATCAACCGCAGCGGAACTATGGTTTTGCCGTTCATGACTATTTACTGTACACAAAAATTAAACTTTACCATTGTACAGGCAGGCGTAATTATGGGCCTATTCGGTGCCGGCTCTATTGCTGGAGCATTTATTGGCGGAAAAATAACAGACAAACTTGGCTTTCATTATTTGCAGGTTGGTGCATTATTTAGCGGCGGAATTATGTTTTTAACGCTCAGTTTTCTGGAAACTTTTTTATCGCTGGGAATTGGCGTATTTCTGTTGAGCATGTGCAATGATTCTTTCAGGCCAGCAAATTCAACGGCAGTTGCATATTACAGTACCGATAAAAATAGAACCCGCTCCTATTCTTTAAACCGCCTGGCAATTAATCTGGGCTGGTCATTTGGCGGCGCTTTGGGCGGATTAATTGCATCACATAATTATAAATTTCTGTTTTATGTGGACGGATTCACCAACATTATGGCGGCTTTCCTTTTACTCTATTTACTTCCGGCCATAAAGCCAGAAAAAGAACCAGAAACCAGCGAACAAAAACCGATAATTAAATCTGCTTACCGCGATAAAATGTACCTGGCATTTATAGTTTTAACAGCTTTGTTTGCATCCTGCTTTTTTCAGTTTTTCACGATGCAACCTGTATTCTTTAAAACACAATGGCATTTTACAGAACAATTTATTGGCATTTTAATGGCCATGAACGGATTAATCATTGTGTTTTCAGAAATGGTTTTGATACATAAACTGGAAGGCAAAAAACAACCACTTTATTTTATTTGTCTGGGAGTGATTATGGTTGGACTGGGATTTCTATTATTCAATATTTTTCAACCGGCGATTTGGGTGGCCATACTTTCTATGCTGCTGCTTACATTGGGTGAAATGTTTTCAATGCCGTTTATGAATACCTATTGGATATCTCGCACTACAAAAAATAACCGTGGAGAATATGCCGGACTATTTACAATTTCGTGGGCAGTTGCTCAAATTCTGGCTCCGGTTTACGGCTCAATAATTATTCAGCACGGAGGTTATACCTCGCTTTGGTACTTAATTTTTGCTATCGCGATGTTTGTTTCAATTTGCTATTACGCGATGTATAAAATTGAGCAAAACGTTGAATCGATGCCCAAATCATTCCGGAAACTTATCGGCCTGTAAACTTAATCGTTGTTTTGTTAAAATATTCTTCACCCGGTTTCAAATTCGTATTCGGGAAATGTTCAATATTTACCGCATTGGGATGAATTTGTGGTTCGATACAAAACGCGGAAAAAGGTTTATAATCTAAACCTGCTTTTCCATTTTTAACATTTAAATGTTTGGCGGTATAGAATTGCACAACCGGCTGATTGCTGAAAACTTCCATTTTAATTCCGGTTTTAGAAGAATAAGCTGTCGCGACCTTTCCAAATTCACCGGCAGGTTTATCAATAACAAAAGCCTGATCATATCCATTTTCCTCAGCCCAATTTTCACTGATTTTTCTTGCATGATTAAAATCATGTGTTGTATTTTCTACCTTAATTTTATTTCCAGTTAATACGAAATTTTCGTCTTGTTCAAGGTATGTTTTGGCAGGAATTTCGACTTCTGTTTCCCCAATAAAATCATTATTGCCATTCAGATTAAAATAGCTATGGTGTGTCATATTAACTACCGTATCTGAATCGGTGGTGGCCTTAATTTTCAGAGATAATTCCTGGTCGTTGTTCAGTTCAAAAATCAGCTGAACTTTTAAATTTCCAGGAAAGCCTTCTTCACCGTCAACACTTAAATATTCTAAAGTTAATTTGGGATTTGGCTCTGAAACCAGATCAACTATATCCCAAACTTTTTTATCAAAACCCTCTTTTCCACCATGTAATTGATTATTTCCGTCATTCTTAGAAACTTCAATTTCCTTTCCATTTAAACTGAATTTTGAATTTGCAATCCGGTTGGCATAACGACCAATGATTGCTCCGAAATAAGGATATGAACTAAGATATTCTTCAGAAAAATAAGATTGCAGATCATCAAAACCTAAAACAACATCAACAGGATTTCCATCGCGATCCGGGACTTTCAGTTTTTGAATAAGTCCTCCATAATTGCTCAGCACAACCTGCATCCCATTATCATTCTCTAAAATTATGGAAAAAATTTCCTTAGGATGATGAACGATATTTTGTAAAGATTTCAGTGCTTTCATATAAAAGAATTGAATTAAACTGTTAAAATAAATAAAAAATACAAACTGAATTTAGAAATTGAAATTTTACAATGAAGAGATTCTAGCTCAAACAAATATTCCCAAATTAAAAATTCTTTAATTTGTTGTATGATAAAATTAAAGCTGGACGAATTGAACAGAGCCTCGGTCGAAGAATTTAAACGTCAAGCAAAACTACCGGTAACAGTTATTTTAGACAACGTTAGGAGCATGCATAATATTGGTTCAATTTTTAGAACTTCTGATGGATTTGCAGTAGAGCAAATTTTCCTTTGCGGGATCACGGCTCAACCTCCACACCGCGATATTGAAAAAACTGCTTTAGGCGCTACCCAATCTATAGAATGGAAACATTTTAAACATATTGAAGAGGCCATTACAGAATTGAAAGATGAAAACTATAAGGTAATTGCAATTGAACAAGCTTCGGGTAGTGCCATGCTAAACGATTTTACACCTGAAAAAGATTGTAAATACGCCCTGATTTTTGGTAATGAAGTAGAAGGTGTAAGTGAAGAAGCTATGGCTTTGATTGATAATTGTATCGAAATTCCACAGTTCGGCACAAAACATTCTTTTAATATTGTAGTTTCAGCAGGGATAGTATTGTGGGATTTTTACAGTAAACTCAACTAAAAAACAAATCATGGAAGTAAGCAAACTGGCTAAAAAATTACTCATAAAACCTGCGCAGCGTATTTTGCTTATCAACCCTCCCGAAAACTATACTGATCTGATCAATCCGCTGCCGCGGGAAGCTGAGTTATTTCGTCATCCGGAAGGAAAATATGATGTAATTCAGTTATTTGTTTTAAACAAGTTGGAGCTAATTATTGAGCTGGAAAGATTACAGGATCACTTAAGGCCTGATACAATTCTTTGGATATGTTATCCTAAGAAAAGCAGCGGCATACATTCTGATCTGGAAATGATGCTATCCTGGGATGAAACGGCCAAATACGGACTAAGCGCAGTTGCAGCAGCATCCATTAATGAAACATGGACGGCGTTGCGGTTTAAACCAACTAATCAAATCGTACGGTCGGGAGTAGGAAATGCCGAAATTGAACAAAACGAAATGGGCAAATATATTGACGTAAAAAACAAAGCAGTAATTCTTCCACCTGAATTAAAAACTTCTTTAGAACAAAAACCAAATGCGCTTCACTTTTTCAACACGTTATCCTACAGCAACAAAAAAGAATATGTTACCTGGGTTTTAACCGCAAAACAGCAAAAAACTAAAGATGAGAGAATTGAAAAAACGCTTGAAAAATTAGCTGCAGGCAAGAAAAATCCTTCAGAAAAATAATTTACAAGCTAAAATCATCCTGATTTATAAGCCTGTCTTTCGATTCCAAATCTGATTTCCTCATTAAAAATTCATCCACTTTCCGGGCTGCTTCCCGGCCTTCAGAAATTGCCCAAACAACCAAAGATTGTCCCCGGCGACAATCTCCCGCCGCAAATACCTTCGGATTACTGCTGTTATAATCACCTTCCGTTGCCAAAATATTTCCTCGCTGATCTAAAGCGATATTCAGTTTGCCAATTAAACCTTCATGCTGAGTATGCAAAAATCCCATGGCAAGTAATACTAGCTGGCAATTTATTTCTCTTTCTGAATTTTCAAGCTCGGCAAATTTAACCGGCCGACCAAAATCATCAATTCCCCAATGTACATCGCTTACCAGAATTGCTCGTAAATTGTTTTGTTCATCATGTAAAAAAGCCTTGGTATTTATCCCCCAAAAACGTTCGCATCCTTCTTCATGAGAGCTTGTAGTTTTTAAAATCATTGGATATGAGGGCCAGGGCATATTTTCATTTCTGCCTTCCGGAGGTTGTACCATTAATTCAAACTGCTTTACAGAACTTGCTTTGTGGCGATTTGAGGTTCCTACACAATCAGAACCTGTATCTCCGCCACCAATTACAATCACATCTTTTCCGGTAGCTGATATTTTTTCAGAATCATATTTAATCCCGGCAACATCTTTATTTTGCTGTTTTAAAAAATCCATCGCAAAGTAAATTCCTTTGGTTTCTCTTCCGGGGATTTTGAGATCACGCGGAATTGTTGAACCCGTAGCCAGAATTAAGGCATCATATTCAGCAGAAAAATCTGCAATATTATCATTCGCGATCTCTGCATTGCAAACAAATTCAATTCCCTCCTCTTCCATTAATTGAATCCGGCGGTTTAAAACAGATTTTTCAAGTTTAAAATCCGGAATCCCGTAGCGTAGTAAGCCGCCAGGTTTATCATCCCGTTCAAAAACTTTTACCAAATGCCCGGCTTTATTTAGTTGGGCTGCAGCAGCCATTCCTGCCGGACCGGAACCAATAATTGCTATATTTTTACCGGTTCTTAAAACCGTCTTTTTGGGAACTACATAACCTTTAGAAAATGCAATTTCAATGATATGTTTTTCGATTTCCTCAATCGCGACAGCAGGTTTATTAATTCCCAAAACACAAGCTGACTCACAGGGAGCAGGGCAAATCCGACCCGTAAATTCGGGAAAATTATTGGTTGACGAGAGAATTATATAAGCTTCTTCCCATTCTGCGTTGTAAACTGCATGATTAAATTCCGGAATAACATTTCCCAGCGGACAGCCCGAGTGGCAAAAGGGAATTCCACAATTCATACATCGCGACGCCTGTTTATTTAATTCATCGCCCGAATAGGGTTTTACAAATTCACTATAATTCTGAACTCTTTCCTCCGGCGATACTTTTTCTGGAAGCTTTCTTCCATATTCTTTAAATCCTGTTGCGTTTCCCATTTTATCCTGCCGATTGTTGTAATTCCTTCTCGCTTAATACCCGTTTGTACTCTTTAGGGAAAACTTTAATGAAGTTATTTGAAGAATATTCCCAACTTTCTAATATTTCTTTTGCGAATTGGCTATCAGTCAACTGAATATGCTTTCTTAAAAGTTGTGCAACTTGTTCCTTATCCATTTCTGAGAGCGGATCCAAATCAACCATTTCAAGATTACATTTCACTTCAAAATCCTTATCAGGATCATAGACCCAGGCTATTCCACCACTCATTCCGGCGGCAAAATTTCTTCCTGTTTTCCCGAGAATCAAAGCTTTTCCTCCGGTCATGTATTCGCAGGCATGATCGCCTACACCTTCTACAACCGTTGTAGCACCAGAATTTCGGACAGCAAAACGTTCTCCTGCTCTTCCGCAAACAAACAGTTCTCCTGAGGTTGCTCCGTAAAGTGCCACGTTTCCGATGATCATATTTTTACGGGCAGAAAATTTACTTTTCACATCCGGGTAAACCGCAACCTGAGCACCTGATAAGCCTTTTCCAACATAATCATTGGCCTCACCCATTAATTCGAAAGAAAGACCTTTGGTGCAAAAAGCTGCAAAACTTTGCCCGGCAGAACCTCTGAATTTGTAGTTTATAGTGTTTTGCGGAAGTCCTGCTGATTTATAGATTTTAGTGATTTCGTTTGACAGAATTGTTCCTGTTGTACGATCTGTATTTTTTATTTCAAAAGATGCAAAAACAGGTTCTTTGCTTTCAATTGCGTTTTTAGCTTTCTCTAAAAGTATCCAATCCAAAACTTCAGAAATTCCATGATCTTGTTTTTCGCTATTATACAAGGTCATTCCGGATGGGTTTTCCATCGCGTAAAGCACATTTGAAAGATCCAGATTTTTCACTTTCCAGTGATCCACATCTTCTCTCATTCTCAAAAACTGAACCCGGCCAACCATATCATTAATGGTGCGAAAGCCCAGTTCGGCCATTAATTCACGAAGCTCTTCAGCGATAAATCTAAACAGATTAACAATGTGTTCGGGCTTACCGCTAAATAATTTTCTCAACTCCGGATCCTGCGTGGCAACACCAACCGGACAAGTATTTAAATGGCATTTTCGCATCATAATACAACCTCCGGCAACCAATGCCGCCGTTGCAACTCCCCACTCTTCAGCACCTAAAAGCGTGGCGATGGCAATATCTCTTCCAGTTTTTAGCTGTCCGTCGGTTTGTAAAACCACTCGGCTTCTCAATTTATTTTTCACTAAAGTTTGCTGTGCCTCGGCTAACCCTAATTCCCAGGGCAAACCTGCATGAACAACAGAGCTTAAGGGAGAAGCGCCCGTTCCGCCATCAAATCCCGAAACCAGAATCACATCGGAGTGTGCCTTGGCAACGCCGGCAGCAATGGTACCCACACCCGCTTTTGAAACCAGCTTGACACTTATTCTGGCATCGCGGTTGGCATTTTTTAAATCAAAAATTAATTGAGCTAAATCTTCAATGGAATAAATATCATGATGCGGCGGCGGAGAAATTAATCCAACTCCGGGCGTAGCGTGACGAACTTTTGCGATCCAGTCGTCCACTTTATGGCCGGGTAACTGTCCGCCTTCTCCGGGCTTTGCTCCCTGCGCCATTTTAATCTGCAACTCATCAGCATTAGCCAGATAATTTGCCGTTACGCCAAACCTCGCTGAAGCAATTTGCTTGATCGCGGAACGCATAGAATCTCCATTAGAAAGATTTTCAAATCTGATCTCATCCTCCCCACCTTCGCCCGTATTACTCTTTGCGCCGATGCTATTCATCGCGATAGCCAATGTACTATGCGCCTCGTGAGAAATAGAGCCGAAAGACATGGCGCCGGTTGCAAAACGTTTCATGATTTGTTCGGCAGGTTCAACTTCATTTAAAGGAACTGACTGACGATGATGCGCAAACGTCAATAAACCACGAATTGTAAACATGGAGTTGGTTTGATCATTGATCAGCGCAGCATAATTTTTATATTGATTGTAATTATTGGTACGTGTTGAATTTTGCAGCAAATGCACAGTTTGCGGATTAAATAAATGCGTTTCTCCTCTTCGTTTCCACTGATAAATTCCACCTTCCGGCAATAATTTATCTTCCGGATTTGAAGTTTTGAATCCACTAAAGTGCTTAATCAAAGCTTCACGGGCAATATCATCCAGATCTAAACCGCCAAGCCGGGTTACGGCACCGGTAAAATATTTATCAATAACTTTTTGCTGAATACCCAAAATTTCGCAAACCTGAGATCCGTGATAAGACTGCAAAGTGGAAATTCCCATTTTAGAAAAAATCTTCAGTAATCCATCACCCAAAGCTTTTACATAATTCTTTTTTAATACTGATAGCTCAGTATTGGCTCCAAGCTTACCGTCGGATTTTAATTTGCGGATGGATGCCAGAGCTAGATATGGATTAATCGCGGTAGCGCCAAATGCAATTAAACAGGCAAAATGATGCGTTTCCCAGGCATCTCCTGCTTCGACAACTAAACCAACCGAACCACGAAGTCCTTTCCGAATTAAATGATGATGCACGGCAGAAACAGCCAAAAGCGAAGGAATGGAGGCATGTTCTGAATCTAGAGCACGATCTGAAAGGATCAAAACTTCAAATCCGTCATTAACTGCATCTTCGGCATAACGGCATAATCGGTCCAGTCCTCTTTCCAGAGATCCGCTTAATCTATCCGCCTTAAAATATGTTTGAAGTGTTTTTGCATGGAATAATCCGGTGTCAATACTTCGCAGTTTTTCCAACTCGGTATTATCCAAAATAGGCTGGGCTAAAGCAACACTATGACAATGCATCTTATCTTCATCCAATAGATTGCCATTATTTCCCATAAAACCAACCAAACTCATCACCAATCTTTCACGAATGGGGTCGATCGGCGGATTGGTAACCTGCGCAAAAAGCTGTTTAAAATAACTGCTGAGGTGCTGCGGACGATCTGATAAAACCGCAAGTGGTATATCTGTTCCCATAGAACCTATTGGTTCTTTGGCATTTTCTGCCATTGGTTTCAGAATCACTTCCAGATCTTCGCGGGAATAGCCAAAAGCTTTTTGATACTTTAAAATAGATTCGTCTGACAAGTGCGTAAAAGCAACACGAGGTTCGGCAAGTTCTTCCAAACGAATTTTATAGTTATCGAGCCATTGACTATAAGGCTGCTTGTAAATAAGTTCATCTTTTACTTCAGTATCCGACAGAACTTTACCCTTTTCGATATCAACTATCAGCATTTTACCTGGTTGCAAACTGCATTTTTCGATTATAGTTGAATCATCCGTAATTAAAACTCCTGCTTCTGAAGCAACAATAATGCGGTCATCACTGGTGATTAAATATCGTAATGGCCGCAATCCGTTCCGGTCAAGGGTTGCACCGATAATTTTACCATCAGTAAATGTAATTGCTGCGGGACCGTCCCAGGGCTCCATCAATGTTGCATGATATTCGTAAAACGCTTTCTTAACAGGATCCATTTGCTCATTTCCATCCCATGCTTCAGGTATTAACATCATCATTACATGCGGCAATGATCTTCCGCAGTGAAATAAAAGTTCTACCACATTATCCAGACAAGCTGAATCTGATTGATTGTTATCAATCACCGGAAGGAGCATATCCATTTCTTCTTTGGAAAAAAACGGAGATGCGAAAGACCGAATCCCGGAATAAAACCAATTCAGGTTTCCTTTTAAGGTGTTAATCTCTCCGTTATGGGAAATAAAGCGAAACGGCTGGGCCAATTTCCAGGAAGGGAATGTATTGGTTGAAAACCGTGAATGAACCATTCCGAAAGCTGAAATGAACCGTTCATTTTCGAGATCAGGAAAATAATTACGTACCTGCAAACTCGTTAATTGCCCTTTATAAATAATAATGTTCTGAGAAGCTGAAGTAACATAAAACTGTTGCGCAAGTGCTTTTAAATCGGTTGTAATTAGCTTGGTCACATAATTTTTAAATACATACAACTTTCGCTCAAACTCTTCGGGTGTTTGACTTGAGAAAGGCCTTTTAATAAAAACCTGCTCCATATCCGGCTCAGAAGAAAGAGCAGTTTCACCAATTCCTGTTGTATTAACCGGAACCCGGCGATAAGCTAAAATTTCTAGATTTAATTTATCCGCAGCTTTCTGAATAAGTGCCTTACATGCTTTTTTTATCGTTACTTTCTTCGGGAAGAAGAACATGGCTACTCCATACTCTCCCGGGAGGGGAAGTTCTATATTTAGTTTAATTGCTTCTTCCTTAAAAAATAAATGTGGAATTTGAATTAAGATTCCGGCACCGTCGCCAGAATCCGGATCGCAACCGCAGGCACCGCGGTGTTCCATATTTTCCAGAATTGTTAAGGAGTCGGATACAATTCCGTGAGATTTTTGGCCTTTTATATGAGCTATATAACCAACTCCGCAAGCATCATGTTCAAATGTGCTATCATATAGTCCCTGTGGCGGAATTTCATTATACATCTTCATAATGAATTAGTTAAGTCATGAAGCCTAAAATAAAGATTTCATAACCAATTATTCATTATTCAATAATTAATGAAAATGTATCAATTAATATTGATTATTAGTGGCAATTTTTACAACATTGTTAAAATTACTAATATAAAATTATAAATTTCATAATTGACATATTTCATGAATTTCTGATTAAGCTGATAAAATAAAATATCGGACAATTAAATATTGATACATTCTGAGAATCAGTACTTTAAAATGAGCTCCTGATTTTAGTTAGATGAAATAGAATTTGCTTTATGGAATGATGCAAAAATTGTTACTTTTGTGGCGGGTAAGTCTTTTACGACCAGCTCCTTTTGAACTCCCCCAGGGTGGGAACGCAGCAAGGGTAGAAGGTTGAGCGGTGCGATAAAAGGGGCTTGCCCATTTTTTATTTTTTGACATTTCAATTTGCTGATTAGATAATTTGACCATTTGTCAACGCCTGCTAACGCTCCTCTTCAAATCAATAAAATAGTTGATATAATTTCTCAGCTTAATCTGTCACCAGCAAATTTTCGCAAAACCTTAATGCCTTTTTATTGCACTTTACAATCTATTGTACCAGGTGTCATACTTACATAAGTAACAAATCCACGATAACATATGAAATTTTTTATAGACACGGCAAACTTAGCCCAAATAAGAGAAGCTCAGGACCTGGGAGTTTTAGACGGTGTAACTACCAATCCAAGTTTAATGGCTAAAGAAGGTATTACTGGCCAGGAAAACGTAATTAACCATTACAAAGCTATTTGTGAAATTGTGGAGGGCGATGTAAGTGCAGAAGTTATTGCTACTGATTATGAAAACATGATTAAGGAAGGTGAAGTTTTAGCGGCTTTAAATCCAAAAATTGTGGTTAAAGTGCCAATGATTCGAGAGGGAATTAAAGCCATTAAATATTTCAGCTCCAAAGGAATTAAAACTAATTGCACATTGGTTTTCTCAGCGGGACAGGCTTTATTAGCTGCAAAAGCAGGAGCAACTTATGTTTCTCCGTTTATTGGACGTTTAGATGATATTTCTACAGATGGTTTGGCTTTAATTGAAGATATCCGTTTGATCTACGACAATTATGGTTACGAAACTCAAATCTTAGCTGCATCAGTTCGTCACCCAATGCATATTATTGAATGCGCAAAATTGGGTTCTGACGTAATGACAGGGCCATTATCGGCAATTATCGCATTGATGAAACACCCCTTAACTGATAGCGGATTGGCTCAATTTCTTGCTGATCACGAAAAAGCGGCCGGGAAATAATCCGTTTTTAAATACACTACTAGGGCTTGCTGATTAGTGAGCCTTTTTTTGTGCAGGAAAATTCTTTTGATTATTAAAAGATTGTAATAAAATCAGTTCAGGTCTTAAATAAACCCGATGTCAATTAAAATTTATTTCTTTTGAACAAAGCGGGAAATTTTTGCTTCTATCATCAATGAAAATAAATAATAGTGAAATTGATATTTTAATAATCGGTGGCGGTCCCATTGGTTTGGCATGTGCGTTAGAAGCTAAGAAAAAAGGGCTTTCTTATGTGATTATTGAAAAAGGAACTCTGGTAAATTCCCTTTACAATTATCCGGTTAATATGACTTTTTTTTCAACTTCAGAAAAACTGGAAATTGGCGGAATTCCTTTTGTTTCAGTTAATATAAAACCAACCCGTGCCGAAGCATTGGAATATTACCGGCGTGTGGCCACAAGTTCAAACCTGAATGTGAATCTTTTCGAAGAAGTTCAATCGCTCAGCAAAAGCGGAAAAAAATATTTAGTGCACACCTCAAAATCAGATTATATTGCCGACAATATAATTGTTTCCACAGGTTTTTACGATATCCCGAATATGCTTAACATACCTGGCGAAGAGCTGGAAAAAGTAAGGCATTATTATGGAGATCCGCATTATTATGCGATGCAAAAAGTGCTGGTTATTGGCGCCAGTAACTCATCCGTTGACGCCGCTCTAGAAACTTACCGCAAAGGCGCAGAAGTTACTATGGTTATACGCGAAGACAAAATTGGTGAGCGTGTTAAATATTGGGTCAGGCCAGATATTGTGAACCGAATAAATGAAGGCAGTATTAAAGCATATTTTAACTCAAATTTATTGCAGATAAATCAACATGAAGTTTTGATTCAAACGCCGGAAGGAAAAGTTACAATAGAAAATGATTACGTTTTAGCGTTGACAGGATACAAACCCAATTTTGAATTTCTTAAGAAATTGGGAATTAATTTATCTGACGATGAGAAACAAATCCCCGAGCATGACCTGGAAACTATGGAAACAAATCAAAAAGG
>JBBRCI010000064.1:0-16772 GCA_038204935.1 Sphingobacteriales bacterium
AATTATTACAAAATATTAAAAGGAGAAATTGTCCTTCCTTGTTTGTGAGACCTCCCCGGTTTTTATCGGGGCTCGTTGCGCCAAGTACTATGACCTCTGCTGACTTCTTTATTTAACCATCTCGTGATTGTAAAGATCTCCCTCGGTAAGGCAAATACCCTTCAATCTACTCCTGCCAGATCTACATTATTGAGCTTTAGGTTCTCGTAGGACTTCGGAGCGCTGTGCCACCTCATCCACTCAACAATGCCTCTTATCCAGTTTCTGTTTAGTTTATACTGAGCGAAATCGAAGTTTCAGTGCAGACTTTTGCAGTCTCGCTTACTTCAGTGCGTACCTCACGGCAAACCACCCCCGAAAAGGTCGGGGCGACTTGCTAATTCTTCCAGGCGTTACCCAGCGAATAAGGGACTTGCACCCTCTGGGTGTTCTTCTTTTAAAGAATTATATTTGACATTCAAGGCGCACACAGCAGCTACCCAAAGGTGGCGGTTCAGTGCTTCGTATAACAGTTTTGTGAATATTTGACAGAAAAAATAAATCTAGCGGCTCGTGACTTTGAGAAATTAGCACAGACAAATTCAGCAACCGAGAACGATTATCAAGGGAAAATTAAAATCGGACTTCAACGGTTTTGGACTATTTATATAAATATAGACACCGAAGATAGAGAAAGAGTTGTCATTACTTTGAAGAACTCATGGATATAGTAGGACTTGAAAGTTCTAACGGATTATTAAATGATTTTATTTACGGGTTCGACCAAACAGAAAAATAGCGAACAATAAAAAAACCGCTCTTTAACATCAGATTTAGTTTATGCCCTGGGCGATTACTTAATTACAAGTGAAGGATTTTATAGCTTCACAAATAAAGGAATATTATAATTGAATTCACTTTGAGTAACTATCTATTCTTATATATTTGCAAACCGTTTCTAAAGCCATTTGTCACGGTAACAAGTGAGAATAAGAAGCTTTAAAAGTTAGGCCCGGATGGCGAAATTGGTAAACGTTGCGGTCTCAGAAGCCGTTGGAGTTATATCCTTGAGAGTTCGAGTCTCTCTTCGGGCACGATAGTTAGTTTATAGTATTGAGTAATTAGTACTGAGAAAAGATTAAGGATTAAGGAGTAAAGATGATTAAGGAGTAAGGAGAAAAGATTAAGGAGAAACGGTTAATAGAGTTGTAACTTCCGACTTAGCACTCCATTCTAATACTAACTACTAAAATCTAATTACTAAAAAGTAAAAAGCCCGGGTGGCGAAATTGGCAGACGCACCACTTTGAGGGGGTGGCGCTCGAAAGGGCGTGGCAGTTCGAATCTGCTCCCGGGCACTTTTTTTTGGAAAAAAGAACAAAGTGTAAGAATTAAGGAGTTGACGATCATACCTATTCCTTGCTATTTATTCTTTGAAATCTATTCCTTGATCCTTGATTTTCTTTCTTTGCTCCAATCAGCTTTCCAATACCAATCCATCATAAGCCAGGAAAATTCCTTCTGGCAGTTCTGCGGAAATATCTTCATGTTTACCCAACCGGTGGCTCATATGGGTGAAATAGGTTTGCTCCGCTCCTATTTTTTGTGCAAACGCAATGGCTTCATCTAACGTAAAATGCGAGATATGTTTTTCACGCTGAAGCGCATTAATTACCAAAACCTTTGTGCCTATAATTTTTGCTATTTCTTCATCACTTATCGTTTTTGCATCGGTTATATAAGTAAAATCGCCTACGCGGAAACCTAAAACCGGAAGCTGAAAATGCATAACTTCTATCGGAATAAACGGAATTCCAAATACATCAAAAGGTTTTTTGTCTATGGAGTGCATATTAATTCTCGGTATTCCGGGATACTTTAAAGCGGAAAATATGTACGAAAATTCTCTCTTCAGCGCCTCCTGAACCCGGGGATGAGCAAACACATCGATTTCGGTTTGCTGCCTGAAATTAAACGCCCTTACATCATCCATTCCGGCAACGTGATCTTTGTGCTCATGCGTAAAAATAATGGCATCCAAATGTTTTACGCCTGCTCTTAACATTTGGTATCTAAAATCCGGACCGGAATCAATTACAATAACTTTTTCAGCAATTTCTAATAACACAGAAACCCGCAAACGTTTATCCTTTGGATTATTGGAAGAGCAAACCTCACAATCGCATGCTATTACAGGTATTCCCTGCGAAGTTCCGGTACCTAAAAATGTGATCTTCAAAATTCGAGTTTAGTTTGCTTCAGTAAATATAAAAATGACTTTTGCTTTTCATCCAGAATACCTTCATCAATTATTTCCATATTTTGAATTAATTCGGCCAGAGCCAAAATTTTGCTCTCCAGATTAGAAAACTTGTTGACAACAATTACCCTGCTGTTTTCCAGAACACAGGCGCCAGTTTTAAAATTCCCTTTCTCATACCTGAGCTTAAACTGCAAAGCCTTAATAAGCGATTCAAGTTTTTCTAAAGTATGCTGAGTATAGGTTAATGCCATCGAACTCAAAAATATCAAAATATTTTAAAGGCCGGGATTTGATTCCATAAAAAAGGCGATCAGTCTAAACCAATCGCCTCTGAATTTCTTAAAGAAATATTATCTTAAATCTACTACTTCTACGCCCGGATATTTCTTGCTGTCGAAAGCAAAAAATGAATCCGAAACTTTAACATTTGGTGTGAAAGTATTGATGGCATACGTGTAATGATTGCCATTTTTATCGAATATTGAAGCACTAACAATTTGTTTTTTAAGCTTATCAATTTTCAATTTGATTTTAAAAAATGATTGTTTTCCATCAATCGGAGTTAAATCTATATTCTGGTAAACACGACCGTTTGCTTTGGTTTCCCCCGCATATAAATATTTATAACCTTTCTCATAAATGGTAAAAATTTTGGCCGGATTCAAACCATCAGCGCCAGCGTTAACTTCACTTAACTGAACTTCTTTATCGGATTTTAAATAAGTCCACTGGTTTTTTCCATCACTAAATAATTCCTGATCTTTTAACATCACTTTATATTTATTCGTTTTAGAACGAACATATAAGGTACCGGTCTGGCTTTGTTTAATTTTTGCCTGCGGATTATCTATGGTGTAGGTGAAATCGGTTTTAATAGCATCGTAAGAACGATATTTTTTGCTAACATCAGCAAGGATAGTTTTTGCCCGCGGATCGTTCTGAGCCATTACGCTTAAACCGGAACCCAATAGTACAAAAGCAAATATGATTATCTTCTTCATTTTATATCTTTAAGTAAATAACTAATCTTTTTTACTTAAAGTATCCAAGAACTGTTCCAAAGAATATTCATCCGGAATTAAAACCTCTCTGGCTTTACTTCCTTCAAAGCAACCTACAATATTTGCAGCTTCTAACTGATCAATTATTCTGCCTGCACGGTTATAACCTAATTTTAGCTTCCGCTGAATAAGAGATGTAGAACCCTGCTGATGCATCACTATTAATCTGGCGGCATCCTCAAACAATGGATCACGATCATCCGCATCAAATTCTTTCATGGATGATTCTCCGTTTTCATCCACATATTCTGGCAACATCCACGCAGATGGATATCCGCGTTGTGCCCCAATAAAATCTGAAATTCGTTCTACTTCAGGTGTATCTACAAAAGCACATTGAATACGGATCAGTTCACTTCCGGTTGATAAAAGCATATCTCCACGACCAATTAACTGATCAGCTCCACCGGAATCCAGAATTGTTCTGGAATCGATCTTAGATAAAACCCTGAATGCCAAACGGGCCGGGAAATTGGCCTTTATAGTACCTGTAATAATATTTACAGAGGGACGCTGGGTTGCAATAACCAGGTGAATTCCTACGGCACGAGCTAGTTGAGCCAACCGTGCAATTGGAGTTTCCACTTCCTTACCTGCGGTCATCATCAAATCTGCAAACTCATCTACAACCAACACAATAAATGGAAGGAAGCGATGCCCGTCGTTAGGGTTGAGTTTCCGGTTGATGAATTTTTGATTGTATTCTTTTAAATTACGCACCTGACCGTTTTTCAACAGGTCATAACGTTGATCCATTTCTATACAAAGCGAATTTAGCGTGGTAATTACCTTTTTGGTATCGGTGATAATGGCGTCTGCCTCACCCGGCAATTTTGCAAGGAAATGTCTTTCGATCTTTCTGAAAAGAGTTAACTCCACTTTTTTCGGATCTACCAAAACAAATTTCAATTGCGATGGATGTTTCTTGTACAATAGAGAAACTAAAATTGCATTTATACCAACTGATTTTCCCTGTCCGGTTGCCCCGGCAACTAGTAAGTGAGGCATTTTTGCCAGATCGGCGATGTATACTTCGTTAGAAATTGTTTTACCCAAAGCAATTGGCAGATCCATGGTATTGTTCTGGAATTTCTCTGTGGCCAGAACAGAACGCATAGAAACCATTTCAGGATGCTGATTGGGCACTTCAATACCAATTGTTCCTTTACCGGGCATCGGCGCAATAATCCGAATACCTAAGGCTGCTAAACTTAATGCAATATCATCTTCCAGATTTTTGATCTTGGAAATCCGAACTCCGGGAGCCGGAATTATTTCATATAAAGTTACCGTTGGGCCAATGGTCGCCTTGATCTTATCAATTTCAATATTATAATGATTCAGGGTTTCGACAATTTTATTCTTGTTGGCTTCCAGCTCTTCAGAATTTACAGAAATTTTATTGGAGCCATAATTTTCAAGCAGATCCAATGGCGGATAAGCGTAAGAAGAAAGATCGAGTGTTGGATCATACATACCAAACTGCTCCACCAGATCGCTGGCTTTTTTCTCCTCTTCCGTTTTTTCTATGATCAACTCCGGAACGTCTTTTATTTCTTCGGCAACAATGGCTGAAGTTTCTAAAGGAATATTTTTAGCCGGACTTAATGTAACCGGAGCATGAACTTCTGATTCGGATTCTGTTTCACGCACCAAAGGTTTTACCGGTAAATCCTGTTTAAGGCGGTTAGAATCTGCATTTCCTTTATTCAAGGTAAATTCTACAGGTGGATATAAAACTTCGTCTTCCAACTCAACGGGTTCTGTACTTTCGGGAACAAAATCATCTGCATCTTTTTTACCTCCCGGGATTTTGAAATCAATATTATAAGCAATGATCAGGGCTGTTAATCCGGCGAAAGCCAAAAGACCCGCTATACCGGCATTTCCAATTTGTGCCTGCAACAATTTATTGCTCCAAAAACCAAATTCTCCTTCCAGAAAATGAGGATAATCTATAATGAAGCCATGAAAAAAAGCAAGAGTTATAGAAATGAAAATGATTAGAAAAAATGAATATCCAAGGGTTTTGCTAACCGATAAAATATTGATCTTAAAAAGCAAGCGGTAACCCAAAATAAAGAAGACGCCGATAAAAAGAAAACTGGCAATACCAAACCACTCATAAATAAACTGATGCGATAAAAGCGCACCGAATTTACCCAACCAGTTTTCTACTATAGGCTGCTTAAATCCAAGTTCTATTAATTCTTTTTGCGTTTTCCACAGATTGCTCCAGCCTCCGTTAGAATCCATTACATAACTCTGATCTTCCTGCCAGGTAAACAAATAAGAAGTAAAAGCGATCAGGAAATAAAGTGATACAATCAGAAAAAACAAACCAAGAATTTTTACCGGTCGACCATCATCAAATGTAAAACGCGGTAAGATCTCTGCTTTTTCTCTGGGTGCCCGCTCTTTTGCCGTTGCTTTGGTTTTGTTCTCTTGACGGAAAGAATTGGTGTTTCTAAACTGATTTCCTTTTACAGGCATTCGCAATTATAAGTTAAAAGTGATACTGACAAATATAATGTAATCTGCAATATTCAATAAGGATAAACAAGTATAGATTTTTTAATCAAGTGATTAAACCTTTTATTTATTTTACACTCAAACCTGTAATTGATTTGAAAAAATAAGCGAAACATAATTTGTTGAGCTCAAGAAAATAAAGATTAGGTTTTAGGTTTAAGTTGAGTTTGTTTATTGATCCCGTCCTGAATATCAGGGCGGGATTTTTTTATTTATTTTCGTATCATTGATCTGGCCTTAAAAATCTGATCAATTAAAAATATCTTATGAGTTTAGCTTTACTTGAAGAGTTTATTGAATCCGGAAACTCCGGTGCTTTAAGTGATCTTTTAGACAAAAATCCTTCACTGGCAGCAGAGAAAACAAGTCATCAGGTTTCTCCATTGATGCTTTCCTGCTATTATAAGAAACATGAGATCTCTCAAATTATTTTAAAGCACGTAAAAAATATCAACATTTTCGAGGCGTCTGCTGTAGGAAAATTTGATGAGGTTGCCCATTTAATTTACCTGAATCCGGATTTAATCAACGATTTTTCTGATGATGGTTTTACTCCTTTGGGCCTTGCAGCTTATTTTGGGAACGAAGATATTACCCGTTATTTATTATTAAAAGAAGCAGATCCGAATATTCCATCTAAAAATGGCTACAATGTTTATCCTTTACATTCAGCGGCTGCTTCAGATCACACTATGATCGCAAAAATGTTGTTGGAGGCTGGAGCAAAAGTAAATGTGGCACAAATGTCGGGTGTAACTCCATTACATTCTGCAGCGCAAAACGGAAATATAGAGCTATTGATTGTATTACTTGAAGGCGGCGCAATTGTAAACGTGCGTATGGAAGGCGGAAAAACCCCTGCTAATTTAGCCGAAGAAAAAGGTTATCATGATATTGCTAAAATACTCTCAGATTAATCCGAAATTTTAAAAATCCCAGACACGCATTCGTTTAATATAATTCCGGATGTCGAGGATAAAGGCAGCCAGAAAATAAAATATGAGCGGAAAACCTACCGCTAAAAAGGACGAATAAATAAAAAACAACCTGATTTTGGAGATTGAAATACTAAAACGTTCTCCCAAATAGGTGCAAACTCCGAAAGATCGCTTCTCAAAAAAGGTTATTAAATCCTGTAACATCTTCCTATTGTTTTAATAATTTTATTCCAATTCCACAATGTAAGCATTTTTTATGATCACAATATGAGCTTTTTAAGTGCATTAACGCCTGCGATCTGAAAGAATTCTCTGCCTTAATTCCTGTTTTTTTGAAACGGTTTAAAACCTGATTTATTTCTCCCGGCAAATTTTCCAGCAACTCAAGGGCATTGTCTGTATATTTCTGAATACCTAAATGTTTTCCATAAGCAAACATACTTACTGCTACAGTATTTATTAAAATATTGTTCACAGAATCTACTCCTAAATTTTTAGAAACTTCATTTGATTGTTTATCAAAATAATAATGGTCTAACCAATACGGATTGATTTCAAGATTTTCAAAAAGCGATCTGAGCTCTTTAATATTTTCAAGCTGCAAGATTTTAGAGAACAGAAAGCTTGATTTTGAGATCAGAGCGGCAAATTGGGCAATGCGTATACAGGGAAAGTTTTGCGGGCGCAAGCGCATGTATTTCCAAACGAATTTATCTATGGGCTGAAGTGAATATTTTGCTTTTAAAAACTCGTATTCTTTTTGCAGCTTCCGCGGATATTCATCTTTAAAATTTTCATTCAGAAAACCGGCCTGACCAAATAATAAGGCTTCGATCTGCAATAAATTATTTTTATGCTTTGCCAGTAACTGCTGTGGTAATGATCTTGCTAAAAGTTCGAAAGGAAGCGAATTGGTTTTAAAACCGAAATTCCTCGCCATGCTTACGTAAAAAGCATCGTCCCAACTTCCTTTATATTCTTCCAATAATTTATTAACGGATAAGGTTTTAACTTCTAACCTCTCTGTTATCATCCGCGAAAGCCAGGTATTAACATAAACCTCATTAACCTGCGGAAGCAGCTTTTCGCATGGAATCCAGCTCAGATTCATCATTAGTTCTTCATACTTACAGATGGCATCTTCCGGTATCAGATCCTGCAAAATCAATTCAGGAATTAAAGAATTATCCGACCTGAAAATTTGACCATCCGATTGATGAACCACGTGAAGTATTACATTTTCATAAGCTTTATCCCGCTGGTGCTGATGTTTTTTCCAATCAGAAGATTTAAGATGAATTTCTACCGTTCCGGCCCAAATCTGGTCACCAATTTTAACCCGTGCATTCTCAAAATCAGGTCCCGAATCTTTATTGTGAATTCCTGCAGAAAGTATTTGCACATCCTGCCCGCAACTGGATTTTAAATCCAATTGATTGAATAAACGAAATTTCCATAAGTAATGCAGGAACTCTTCCGGAAAGGGCATTACTAAATTTAAAAAAAATCCTATTTCTTTTTCAGGAAATTTTTTAGTCTTGTTTTTGAGAAACCGGCGGATTTGAAGGAATTAATACCTCAACCGGTTTCTTCCGGTAATTTGCTACTATTACTCCGCTGATAATTAAAACTGCGGCAAAAATCATCCGGCTCGTTAACTCTTCGTTTAAAATTAACCAGCCTAAAACCAGCGCAACTACCACATTCACATAAGTTATAACAGAAACTTTGGTTGATGGCAAATGAGAAAGTGCGTAAGTATAGGCTACATAACCAACCACCGAACCAAATAACGCCAGGTAAATAACCGCTATCGAACTTCTTAAACTCCATTCTGAAACCTGAAAATTAGGCTGCACCAAAAATTGTAAAATCAACATAAAAATACCCGCAAAAAACATTTGAATGCATAAATTCATAAAAATATTACCTGGATGAGCTGCACTTTTTTTGGTAAAAATTGTACCGGAGGCCCACATTAAAACGGCAAACAGAATGGCCATAATTCCAACCCGATATTCCGGATTAAACAAATCTGTCAGATTGTTCTGATAAATCAAATACATGCCTGACATTCCTAAAAGGACGCCTAATATTATTTTAAAAGAAAGCTTTTCATGCCCTAAAATCAGGTTGAGTAATAAGACACATAATGGGGATAAAGTAGAAATCAGAGCTGCTAATCCGCTGGAAATGTAAATTTCTGCATAAGTTGTAAGTCCGTTAGCCAGAACAATCATCATAAAAGCGATAATCACATTTCGACGGAGTCTCGGCCAGCTTACTTTTTCAAATTTACCGCTGATTAATAAATACACTAATATTAAACTGCCCGCCAGAATATTTCTAAGACTTGTTACCAAAATCGGAGGAATTGTTTCTACCCCGATCCTAATTCCTAAAAATGTAGTTCCCCAAAAAAAAGCGATACTGATTAAAGCGAGTATTAATTTAATATTGGTTTTTTGAACCATTTAGATGCAGTGTTAAATTCAATTTTTATTAAAACTTGGAAGCTTATCCAGTTCTGCACTCATTTCCTGCTGAATTTTTAAAGCTTCTTCACGGGCCTTATCTGCAAAATCTTTTCCTTTAGAGGCGTAGATAATGGAACGGGATGAATTTACAAGCAAGCCGCAATCCTGGTTTAATCCATAGTGGCAAACATCTTGTAAACTTCCGCCCTGTGCGCCAATGCCCGGAACTAATAGAAAATTATCAGGAGCAATTTCTCTGATTCTGGCAAAAGATTCTCCCCGGGTAGCACCCACAACAAACATCAATCGCTCTGCTCCTGCCCATTCATTTGCTTTTTTTATAACAGATTCAAATAAATGCTCTTCCTTATTATTCTCTAAAAGTTGAAAATCTTTTCCGCCTTCATTGGATGTCAAAGCAAGCAGAATTACCCATTTATTCTCAAAGCTTAAAAAAGGTTTCACTGAGTCACTTCCCATGTACGGAGCGATAGTAATGGCATCAAAACTCATTTCAGATGATTTTTGATCAAAGAAAGCTTTTGCATACATAGCCGAAGTATTGCCGATATCGCCTCTTTTTGCATCAATAATTGAAAGACAATCTTTTGGAAGATGCTGCCAGGTTTTTATCAAAGTTTTCCATCCGGCAATTCCCCTGCTCTCGTAAAAAGCACTATTTGGCTTGTAAGCCACACATAAATCCTGCGTAGCAGCAATTATTTGGTTATTAAATTCAAAAACAGGATCTTCTTCATCCAATAAAAATTCTGGAATCAGCGTTATATCAGTATCTAACCCTATACAAAGAAAAGATCGTTTTTTGTATATTTGTTCTATTAGTTGCTGCCTGTTCATCCGCCCGATTTGTTTTTTAAATTGTGCGAAAATAAAGAAAGTACGACCAGCTTTTAAAAAAAGAATTTAAAAGTTTTGTTATTTTCAATTAATTGTATAGAATTGTGGCGTTATCTCAATTTACACCTGATTACAGGAAAATCACCAAATATTCTTGAATTGCTCTTATTATTGAAAATTGTTGATTGTAATCCTTCAGGCTAAATTCTTATTAACCTAAAAATCCTAAAACATAAAAACTTAATGCTGGATATTAATAAATTGAACGACAAGCTCGTGTCTGAGCTGCGTGAGATTGCTCAAAATCAGGGTATTGCTGATACCGATACATTGCGTAAACAAGATTTAATCAGTAAAATTCTGGAGAATAACAGCAATTCCGCATCTGATTCTGAGATTTCTGAAAATGGTTCTGCAGTAGAAATAAACAATGTGGATGAGAAACCCCGCAAGCGTTTGCGCAGTTTAAAACCTAAGGCAGAAAGCACGAAACATAAAGAGGTTCCTCTGGATAATACACGTTTATTTGATTTTGACGAAGAAGACGAAGTTTCTGAACCCGTAGCCGAAGAGCCAGAAAAAATCGAAACTCCCCAAAATGAGGAAGTGAAAGAGGAAAGTACTTCTGGAGATTCTGAAGAATCAACACAGGGAAAACCTCAATCAGAGCAGGAAAGAAAACCTGTTCATCCAAAACAGCATAATCAGAACGAAAACAGAAAGTTTGACCGTCGCAATCCGAATCAAAACAGAAATCAGGATACGGCAATAAACCTGGATTTTGATAATGTAATTGTTAATGAAGGTATTTTAGAGATCATGCCGGATGGTTATGGCTTTTTACGTTCATCAGATTACAACTATCTTTCATCTCCGGATGATATTTACGTTTCTCAATCACAAATAAAATTGTTCGGTTTAAAAACCGGAGATACTGTTCGCGGTAGCATTCGCCCTCCTAAGGAAGGAGAAAAATATTTCCCTTTGGTACGTGTAGAAGCTATTAACGGGCGCATTCCTGCGGAAGTTCGTGACCGTGTTCCATTTGAATTTTTAACGCCATTATTCCCGACAGAAAAATTAAATCTTTTTGTTGATACAAATAATCACTCAACCCGTATTATCGATTTGTTTACACCAATTGGTAAAGGTCAGCGTGGATTAATAGTTGCCCAGCCAAAAACGGGTAAAACGATGTTGTTAAAAGATGTTGCTAACGCGATAGCAAAAAACCATCCGGAAGTTTATTTAATTATTTTATTAATTGATGAGCGCCCCGAAGAGGTAACAGATATGGCCCGCAGTGTACGTGCAGAAGTTGTTTCTTCAACTTTTGATGAACCGGCAGAGCGTCACGTAAAAATTGCCAATATTGTTCTCGAAAAAGCAAAAAGAATGGTAGAATGCGGTCATGATGTAGTTATTCTGCTTGACTCAATTACCAGATTAGCCCGTGCATATAATACGGTTGCTCCTGCTTCCGGAAAAATTCTTTCGGGTGGTGTTGATGCAAACGCATTACACAAGCCAAAACGCTTTTTTGGTGCTGCCAGAAATATAGAAGACGGTGGTTCATTAACTATTTTGGCAACTGCCTTAACTGAAACAGGTTCTAAAATGGATGAAGTTATCTTCGAAGAATTTAAGGGAACCGGTAATATGGAGCTACAGTTAGATCGTAAATTGTCTAACAAACGCATATTCCCTGCTATTGATCTTACCGCTTCGAGCACTCGTCGTGATGATTTGTTGTTAGATAAAGACACTTTACAAAGAATCTGGATATTAAGAAACCACCTGGCAGATATGAACTCACAGGAATCTATGGAATTCTTGCAATCTCAAATGCGTGGAACCAAGACAAACGAAGAGTTTTTGATTTCCATGAACTCGTAAACTGAATAAAGATTAATGAGTAAAGAATGATTTATGGCTACATTCTTTGCTCATTTTTCGTTTATCTTTAAATCAAACCAGCAGATTTCCTGAAACTACATGAAAAGACACCTGCCCAATTTTATTACTTGCTTAAATCTTTTCAGTGGTTGCATAGGAATTGTATTTGCCTTTAAAGGCGAATTAATTTTTGCGAGTTACGCCATTGTCCTTGCTGCTGTTTTTGATTTCTTTGACGGTTTAGTAGCCCGGGCTTTAAAAACCTATTCAGATATTGGTAAAGAGTTAGATTCTCTGGCAGATATGGTGAGTTTTGGTTTGCTTCCCTCGGTAATGGTTTACCAGTTATTTTTGCAATCCCCACAGCTTGGCGAAATAAGTCAATACTTAAATTACTCCGCTTTTTTGATTGCTATTTTTTCCGCCCTGCGTTTAGCTAAATTTAATGTGGATGTTCGTCAGGCAGAAAATTTTATTGGTTTGCCAACTCCGGCTAACGCGATCTTAATAGCATCATTACCATTTATTATTGCGGATAGCAACTGGTTTTTGACTTCCTACATCCTAAATCCATTCTTTTTGTTTCTCTTTAGTTTAGGAATGGGAATTTTATTGGTTGTAGAAATCCCTCTTATCTCTTTAAAATTTAAGAGCTTAAATTTTAAAGACAATCTTTTCAGGTATATTTTAATTATTTCTGCTGTACTTTTAGTGGTTATTTTTAAATTTGCCGCGGTACCGCTAATAATCTTTTTATATTTTCTATTATCACTTATACAATTCAGACCAAGATGAAATTTACAGCCGAAGTAACAGTAATGCCATTAAAAGAGATACTTGACCCGCAGGGAAAAGCAGTAACCGGCAGTATGAAAAATTTAGGATTGTCTGAAATTCAGAATGTGCGTATAGGCAAGCACATCACTTTAGAAATTGATGCAGAAAACGAAAGTATTGCGCAGCAAAAAGTAGATGAAGCCTGTAAAAAACTTCTCGCTAATTTAATAATGGAAAGTTATAAATTCGAGCTTAAAGCCGTTTAAAATTAAGCTTGTAATTTAACTTTTGCTTCTTCAAGCTTTACATACAACACTTTGCTTAATTCGTTTAATTGGTTAAAAACCGGACGAATTTCTTCAACAGCATCATTTGTTTTAGCTCTTCTTTCAACTTCAGCCATTTTATCTTTGGCGAAATCTACTCCCATAAAAGTTAAAGTTGGCTTTATTTTATGGGCAATTTCTGCAACTTTTGTCCAATTTTTATCATCAATAGATTGGTCAATCTGAATAAAATAATCAGGAGTTTGTTCTAGAAACATATCAATCATTTCTACCATAAATTCCTCACTACCACCCGCAACTTCATTTAAATAAGACAGATCTATTTGCAGATCATCCATATTATTAAAATTATTTTCTGACATTCTAAATATTTAGGGTACTAAGTTAGTTTTTTCACTGAAAGTTCATCATCTAAATCACGTAATAATTCTGAAGCACTTTTATTTAATGTGGGATGAATGAGTTCCGGACTAATTTCGCATAAAGGCATTAAGGTAAATTTACGCAAGTGTAAAAATGGATGCGGGACTGTCAAATCATCGGTTTTAACCACTTGATCACCATAAAAAAGAATATCTATATCAATAATTCTGGAGCCCCATTTCTCATGACGCCTTCTCCCGAGTTCTGTTTCTATAGATAAAATTTCTTTTAAAACTTCCTCCGGCGAAAGCTCTGAATTAATTAAAATAACCTGGTTAATAAAATCCGGCTGATCGGTATTTCCCCAGGACTCTGTTTGATATAATGAAGACTTCTGAATAATTATTCCAATTCTTTTTTGTATTATATCTACCGAATCAGAAATGTACTTTTTACTGTCGCCTAAATTACTACCCAATAATAAATAAACATTTTGCATAAGTAATTTAAAGTAAAATTGTAACAAAAAGAGAGCATAGATTCTCTTAATTAGTATAATTGCATAGTTAAAAATTTTGTCCCTATAATGAAAGAATTCTTCAAATTTGTTTTTGCCTCAATGGTTGGTGTTATCCTGTCATTTTTTGTGATCTTATTATTACTTGTGATCATGGTTACCGCTATAGTTTCAAGCGCCGGAAGTGATAAAAAAGTGGAAGTCGCTTCCAATTCCATTATGCATTTGAGCTTAAACGAACCTATTACAGAACGTACCGATAAAAATCCTTTTGCAAGCTTTAGCTTTTTCGGCATAGACGGTAAAAAGTCAATCGGTTTAAATGATATACTGGCCAATATTCGCGATGCCCGCGATAATGATAATATAAAGGGTATTTATATTGATGTTACTAATGTTCCGGCAGGTTTTGCCACAACAGAAGAGATTAGAAATGCATTGATCGAATTCAAAAAAAGCAAAAAATTTATCATTGCCTACGGCGAAGTTTATTCTCAGGGAGCGTATTATTTAGCTTCAGTTGCGGATAAGATTTACCTCAATCCGGAAGGATTGATCGATTTTAGAGGTTTAAACTCAGAAATAACTTTCTTTAAAGGAACTTTAGAAAAATTACAGATCGAAGCTCAGATAATAAAAGTAGGAACTTACAAAAGTGCCGTTGAGCCTTTCATTTTAGATAAAATGAGCGATCCGAACCGCAAGCAGGTTGAATCATTTTTAGGTTCGATGTATGATCATTTCCTGACCCAAATATCAGCAAGCAGAAATATTCCTAAAGATTCTCTTTTCGCGATAGCCAACAATGCCTTAATAAGAAACGCACAGGATGCTTTAACTTATAAAATGATTGACGGACTGAAGTACAAGGATGAAGTTTTAGCCGAATTAAAATCCCGTACAGGTATAAAACCTGAAAGCGATATTAAATCTGTAAACATTGCAGATTATTCTGCAGATGATAAAAACGACGGTCCTTCAGATTCACGAATTGCTATAGTTTATGCTTCAGGAGAAATTACCGGTGGCGAAGGGAATGATGAAACCATTGGCTCCGAGCGTATTTCAAGAGCTATTAGAAAAGCTCGGACAGATGATAAAGTTAAAGCAGTTGTTTTACGTGTAAACTCTCCGGGCGGAAGCGCTTTAGCATCAGATGTGATCTGGCGTGAAGTGGTGTTAACAAAAAAAGTAAAACCAGTTATTGTTTCTATGGGCGACGTTGCCGCTTCGGGCGGATATTACATTGCTTGTGCCGCTGATTCAATTTTTGCGCAGCCCAACACTATTACCGGATCAATTGGCGTATTCGGAATCATCCCGAACATGAAAAACTTCTTCAACAATAAACTGGGAGTTACATTTGATGGCGTTAAAACCGGAAAGTTTTCAGATTTGGGAACTGTTACCCGCCCGCTAACAGATGTAGAAAGAATGATGATCCAGAAAGAGGTGAACAATATCTACAGCAGTTTTACACAGAAAGTAGCTAAGGGAAGAAATAAAACGCAATCATACATTGACAGCATTGGTCAGGGAAGAGTTTGGAGCGGAGCCGAAGCCTTAAAAATAGGTTTGGTAGACAGACTTGGAAATATTGATGATGCCATTCATTCGGCTGCTAAAAAAGCAAAATTGGATAATTATAAAATTGTAGAATACCCAAGTCAGATAGATCCTTTAGAATCGCTGTTTAATAAATCTGGCGATAAGGTTAGAACTTATTTTACCAAGAAAGAATTAGGCGATAATTATACTTATTATCAGCAGGTTAAAGAGGCTTTAAGTATTACAGGCATTCAAACCCGCTTACCATATAACATTACCATTAAATAAAATATACTTTTTGCTCTTCGGCGATTTAAATAAAATGCCGTGCGGGATGTAAAACTTTAAGATAAACCCTTCAATTTTTGAAGGGTTTTTTACTTTTGCTGAGATTTAAGATGGAAAATAAAACTATTGCCAGAACTTTACGATTGCTAAGCCAATTAATGGAACTTCATAATGAAAATCCGTTTAAGGTTAAATCTATGGCTAATGCTGCATTAAAAGTAGATAAACTCCCCTATTCTATAGCCTGCAAAAGCTTAAAAGAAATGGAAGGTATAGAAGGTTTGGGCAAAAGTACCGCAGCAAAAGTTCAGGAACTGATTGAAAGCAAAGTCATTCAGGATATGGAAGACCTTCTGCAACAAACGCCGATTGGCGTTGTAGAAATGCTTCAAATTAAAGGTATAGGTCCGAAGAAAATTAATGTCCTCTGGAAAGATCTTGGAATTGAAAATAGCGGAGAGTTGTATTACGCTTGCAATGAAAATCGTTTAATTGAAGCAAAAGGTTTTGGTCTTAAAACTCAGGAAGAGATTAAACGCATTATTGAATTTAAAATGGCCAGCAGCGGTCGTTTTCTATATGCCCGCGTCGAAAAATTTGCGAACAATTTATTAGCTCAGCTTCAGGAAATATTAAAATCAGAGCAAATAAGTTTTACAGGCCCTTATCGCCGCAAGTGCGAAATTATTGACGGCCTGGATATTTTATGTGCTTTAGAATTTTCTGAATCCATTGTAAAATCGGTTGAAAAAACTTCATTAAAAATAAACTCAATGGATGAAAAGTCCATCCAAGCTGAAAATGAAGAAGGCTTTGAAGTTTACATCCGGTTTTGCAAAGCTGAAGAATTCGGTTATGAACTATTTAAACAAACCGGAAGTATTGAGCATGTTGAAAAGGTTTTAGAATTGATAATCGGCAAATCAATTTCCGGAAAAACCGAAAATGAAATTTATAATCTGGCCGGACTGCAGTTTATTGAGCCTGA
>JBBRCI010000065.1:0-15997 GCA_038204935.1 Sphingobacteriales bacterium
AGATGTCATAAAACGAGTATTTGACGAAGGGTTATCAATAATGGAATATGAACTTAGTCATCACCAACTGGAAAGGGCTTCATTGGTTTATTTACAATCTAAATATTACCCTTCGTCAGTTTACGAAAAAGGTGTTTATCGGCTGTCTTAGGATGGCTGCTAACTACCATATTGTCGCTACGTTTTCCCAATTAGTTGCGATAAACATTCCAATATGGGTATGTTTAGCGCAATAAAACCGAAATTAGAGTTTCGTATAATTTTTCGAATATCAACAATTAATTCATCACTCGAATTAAAAAAGGGTGAACGGTAGGTATTTTTGAGGGAACGGTAAATAAACCAGGAACTTGGGTACTTTATTCAATATTTGAGAGCCGCAATCATCGTTCTCGTTTTAGCTTTCTCTTTCTGCGTTTAATTTAATGCCGATAAAAATCTCATTTCACGGTATCCGCGTTTAACGCGGACGATTAAACGAGGACGATTAGGGGTTACCTTATTGGAGAATGCATTAGAAATTACGGGAAACAGTCCAGCCTCATCGGAACATGCATAATTATTAATAAAATGTCAATTTTTCTGCTAAAATCGCATTTTGTAAGAAAATCAAGCTGACAGGTAAAATCAATTTAAAAACTATTTTGTTAAAACTTGATTAATAATATTGCATGATTTTTAGTTTGATATAACTTATATGGCAGAGGAAGAATCTAAAAAACCTAAAGAGATAGCCCAAATACTTCATGAGCAAATAAAAACCAGTTTACATGAACACCGGAGGTCAAGATTTAGTTTATTACTTTCTTCATTTTCGGCAGGTTTAGAGTTAGGTTTCAGTCTGCTTCTAATGGCCACAGCATATTCTATGTTCGCCAAAGATAGCTCTCCGGATTTCGTCCACGTATTATTGTCTTTTTGCTATCCTTTAGGTTTTGTGTTTGTAATTATTGGTCGGTCTGAACTTTTTACAGAACACACTACGCTGGCCATTTTCCCGGTTTTAAACGGGGATGAAACTATCAGAAACCTGTTTGTACTTTGGGGTATTGTTTTCTTTGGTAATATTTTAGGTGGCTGTATATTTAGTTATTTCGCTGTATATATGGGACAGGAGATGGGGACGATTGGGCCTGACACGTTTTATGAACTGGCTCATAAGATGATAAATTATAAAAACCATGTGATATTGATAAGTGGCATTTTTGCCGGATGGTTAATGGGTTTGTTGGCTTGGTTAATTGCCAGTGTTAATGAAACCATCAGCCGTATTTTTATGGTGATATTGGTAACCACTGTCATCGGATTTTTAGATTTACATCACTCTATTTTGGGAAATATAGAACTTTTTGCAGGGTTCCTTTCATCAGATAAAATCACTTTTGGCGTTTATACTAATACTCTTTTGTGGGCAAGTTTTGGAAATTTGATAGGCGGTGTTTTCTTCGTGGCATTATTAAAATTTAGTCATGTTAAAAATTCGGAATGATGTTTTTGGTCACAAAAAAAGCAAGTCTTTTGAAACCTTGCTTCTTGTTTTTTTTGCTTCTTAATTTACTGCATTAAAAAATCTTTTATGACTGATTAGGGTTAATCAATCTATTATGAATTCTCCTTCTGCGTTTAATTTAATGGCGATAAAAATCTCATTTCCCGGGCATTCGCGTTTAACGCGGTCGATTAACGAGGAGGATTAGGGAAGTTTTGGAAACGAAGTTTTAAATTAAACTAAACCAGAAAATTTCTAAAGCCGACTGCTATTGTAGTCGAGTTATTTCTTTAAATATTCTCCGGCAGTCATTACTGGAATTTTGGAACTCTTGAAATCCCTTTTGTTTCGTGTAATTATAATATCTGCTTCATTGTCCATTGCAATAAAGTACTGTAATCCATTTTCGAAATCTTCAAAATCTTATGCTAATGCTAACTCAATTGCTTTATCATCTAAAGAAAAAATGGTTACTAACACTTTAAATTTGGACTAGTATCGTTTTGTGTCAACATCTTTGTAATGTTTGGCAATAGAGTGGTAGACATTTGCAAAAGTAAGAGAGGAAATGCTGAGCTTAATTTCTTTTTTATCACTAAGTGTAAATAAATCCTGAGCGTCTTTGTAAAAAGGCTGGCGTTTAGCTAAAAGATCAATCACAACATTTGTGTCAACGAAAACATTCTCCATTAAGAATATTTTTTATCAATATAATTTCTATAATCTTTTATTTCATTGTAATTACTTGGAATTATTCCCGTCAAACTTTCAACCAAAAGACTAACTGATGATTTTTTCTTTGATTCTCGAGTTAATGAATTAAGATAGTTTTCTATAAGTTTAGATAGGCTTACTCGATGACTTTTAGCATAAGATTTAGCCTCGTCTATTATTCCTTATCAAGATTTAATGTGAGCTTTTCAACTAACGTTTTGGGTTGGGCGAAGTGGAGGATTATTAGCACTAAACATATATAGATGCACTACAGTTTGTTTAACCGCAAATGTTTCATAGAAGCACGTCATCCGCCTCAACGACCTATCAAAATGTGCATCAGCCAACCAGCAATATTACATTGTTTATTCAATGCTTTGATGGTCTGTAAAACTACTCATCTCAATAAAAATTCTTTTAATAATGGGATGGGAATGACGAATGTCTTTCTCTAGCCTGCATACGGCCTTCTCTATTTCGAGCGAAGACTGGTTTTTCTTAAACCGGATATCAATAGCCAGAAAAACTTCGTTCGGGCCAAAATACATGGTTAATGGTTTTTTCCCTTTATCTACCGCTTCATCGGCATGCACAATTTTTAAAATACTATCAGACATTTCAGAATTCCCACCTTCTCCTATTAACAAGCCTTTACTTTCTTTTGCCAATATTCCTGCTATTATTGCAAGCAAAAGACCAATGATAACAGACGCATACGCATCATACCGGGCATCGTTAAAATAGTGGCCAAGAAATAAACCAGTAAAAGCTACCAGCAAACCTAACAGGGCAGCCGTATCTTCCAATATCACGGCAAAGCTCCCGGGATCTTTACTTAATTTAATGGCCTTCCAATAACTATTATTCCCTTTTTGTTTTCTGAAATTTTTTAATGCAAATAACAAGGCTGTACCTTCAAATAAAAAGGCAATGCCTAGCACTACATAACTCCAGAAGGGGTCGGTTAAAAGAGTAGGATCAGATATGTGTGAAATACCTTTGTAAAAAGACATGCCCCCACCAATTGAAAAAATAAGTATGGCAACAATCAATGACCAGAAATAAATTTCTTTACCATGCCCAAATGGATGATTATCATCTGCAGGTTTTTTACTTTTATGAATTCCAAATAAAAGCAAACCTCCGTTTCCAGTATCTACTAAGGAGTGAATGCCTTCTGAAATCATGGCCGAACTACCGCTAAAACCTGCTGCCACAAATTTTGCAATGGCTATGGCCAGGTTTGCAGCAATAGCAGCATATATAGGCAGTTTACTTCCTGAAGTATCCATTTTTAGAATTGAGCTAAATTACCTGTAAAACATGAACCAGGCTAAATATATAAAAAAAGGCAGGTGGCCTTTCTGAATTAAATATAAAATTTACTTTATTTATTTACCATGCTTAATTGCTAAGGCTTCATGATTTAATTGCTTATTAAATTGAAACAATTAGGCCGCCAAAGTTTTAAAGCTACTATTAATAGCCCGTGCTTCTTGTTATTGCAGTTGTTTTTTATTTGTGAGAACAAAGTTGTCAAAAGATTTTGGCTCTTGTCCCGTAATAATTTTTACGCAATCCGTTGTCTTTGGTGTTTTTTGAAATCTTGGAAAGTAATGCAACATTATCATCACTATGATAAGCATTGAAGGCATGTTTTCTTTTCGTTTAGCCAAAAAGAACTGCAATAAATTAGGTGAAATGAAATTTATAGTCTTTCCAATTTCAGAACTAATTTTTTCTGCCATTTCTGTAAATGTCAATGTTTCATTGTTGGTTAATTCATAACTTTTATTAATATGGTTTTGCGGTTCGTTTATCACTTTTGCTGTTACAGAACCAATATCTTCTACGTCTATTATTGTGAATTTTGCTTGTCCTGCCGGCAAGTAAATTGTTTGATGATTTACTAAGTCATTGCGCAAAGTTGTAGTGAAATTTTGCATAAAATAGGCAGGTCGTAAAAAGGTATATGGAATTTTACTATCTACAATTAGTTTTTCAATTTTATGATGGGGTATAATTTTACTCTTTTCCACACCTTGCACAGATAAAAATACTATGTGTTTTACCGAAGATTGCTTTGCTATTTGAATTAGTGGAGCAAAATATTTATTCACGTCTGAAATTTGTGGTGGTCGAAGTAAAAAAAGAAGGTCAATGTTTTTGATGGCAGGCACAAATGTTTCACTATTGGTGAAGTCAAATTTAATTTTCTTGATGTTAAAACTAGCTAGTTTCTCATTGCCAAATTCTGTGTCTCTGACACCTGCATATATTTCTAATTGATGGTCAAGTTTGTTTAAAGCAGATAGTACTTCAAATCCAACATTTCCTGTCGCCCCGGTAATTAAAACTTTCGCCATATTATTTATGTCAAAATATTTCTACGGTTGTTGTCTATTAGCATTGGCTATCACGGTTTTCAGCATGGAGAAGGGTAGGACTAACTTCCATTAACCACAAAACTGTCTTTGGAACACAAAACCCAGTCTTTTGGATTGGTCCTAATGTTTGTTTTAATTAACTGATGTCAGTCAGTTTAATAATTTTGTCGTCAGCAAATTTAAAAATTGATTTGCCTTTTAATTTTAGTTCATCTCCTTTTTTTAGTCCGTTGGGAAAGTCAAATGCTAAAATTGCATAATAGTCAATATCAATTTCAGTTTGCTCCTTTTCGTGTTTAAATGACTTTATAGTCTGTTGCCTTTCAGAGAAATAGCTTTTGGCTTGTTCTGCTTGCTCTTTAAATGAAGTCAAACCTGTTAAAGACATATTGATTTCTCCGTTTGATGAATTCTCAAATACGATGTTTTCGTCAAAGTCAGCGATCATTTTCTGAATGTCAAAATTGTTATAGCCGTCAATGTAGTTGCTAATTATTTTTTCCGTCTTAGTCATACTAGTTGTCAATATTGAAATTTGTCGTTAATCCAAGTTCAGTTGGATAATCTTCAATACTTTGCGCTTACCAATAGAAATTAATAAGAATAATGGATAAATTTAAACTGCTATTTTTGAATATTCCGTTAAGTGCTTTACATAGAAATAACTGTTTTTAGCCTGATCTTTACTTCAATTTAAGTTCAAACCTGTCCAAGTTCATTACTTTGTTCCAGGCATCAACAAAATCTTTTACAAATTTTTCCTTGCTGTCGGAAGAGGCGTAAACCTCAGCAATAGCCCGTAATTCCGAATTGGAACCAAGAACCAAATCCGCACGAGTAGCCGTCCACGTAGGTTGTCCGGTTGAGCGCTCATAACCCTGATACAATTCTTTATCCTCAGTCGCAGCTTTCCATTCTGTATTCATATCGAGTAAGTTAATAAAGAAATCATTTGTCAAGTGTTCTTTTTGATTGGTGAAAACACCATGTTCCGAACCATCAAAATTGTTGTTCAGTACACGCATTCCGCCTAGAAGTACAGTAAGCTGGGGTGCAGTCAAGTTTAGCAATTGAGCTTTATCAATCAATAAAGCTTCTGTGGATGCACTGACTTTTGATTTACGGTAATTGCGGAAACCATCGGCTTGTGGTTCCAGATAACTGAATGATTCGAGATCTGTTTGTTCCTGCGTGGCATCCATGCGTCCGGGGGTGAAAGGAACCTGCACAGGATTTCCTCCATCCCGAGCTGCTTTTTCAATTCCTGCGCAACCAGCCAGGACAATTAAATCTGCCATGGAAATTTTTTCTCCGTTGCTTTGTGTTTCATTAAAATGCTTTTGAATTCCCTCGAGTGTATTAAGTACTTTGTATAACTGAGCTGGATTATTAACATGCCAATCTTTTTGAGGTGCCAGTCGTATTCTTGCTCCATTTGCGCCGCCACGTTTATCAGATCCCCGGAAAGTTGAGGCTGATGCCCATGCAGTTACAACTAGTTGAGAAACAGGCAGCCCGGATTCCAGGATTTTGGTTTTTAATTGATTGATACTGGCTTCATTCACCAAAGGATGATTTAAAACAGGGATAGGGTCTTGCCAGAGCAATTCCTCTGCTGGAACATCTGTCCCTAAATAGCGGGAAAGAGGACCCATGTCGCGGTGTGTGAGCTTAAACCATGCTCGGGCAAATGCGTCTGCAAAAGCTTCGGGATTTTCTAAGAAATTCCTAGAAATTTTTTCGTAAGCAGGATCTAAACGCAAAGCCAGGTCTGTAGTCAACATGGTTGGTAAATGTTTTTTTGTTCCATCATATGCATCGGGGATCATAAAATCTGCATTTTTTGCCACCCATTGATGTGCCCCTGCAGGACTTTTTGTTAACTCCCATTCAAATCCAAATAAATTTTCAAAAAAATTATTACTCCATTGCGTCGGGGTTTTAGTCCAGGTCACTTCCAGTCCACTTGTTATAGTATCAGCTCCTTTTCCGGTTCCATAGCTGTTATTCCAACCGAAACCCTGCATTTCAATTTCAGAAGCTTCCGGTTCTTTTCCTACATGAGTAGCTGGTGCGGCGCCGTGAGTCTTACCAAAACTATGGCCACCTGCAATCAGTGCTACGGTTTCTTCGTCATTCATGGCCATTCGCCCAAAGGTATCACGGATATCTTTCGCTGCTGCAATTGGATCTGGATTACCGTCCGGACCTTCCGGATTTACATAGATCAAACCCATCTGCACTGCAGCTAAAGGCTTTTCAAGGTTGCGGGAATGGATTTTTCCGTTGGCATCATCATCCGAAACCAATACTCCATGGTTTTCAAGTACTCCTTCTGAACCATCAGCATAGCGAATATCTCCGCCCAACCAGGTGGTTTCTGAACCATAATAAACCTCTTCCTGCGGTTCCCATACATCTTCACGCCCTCCGGCAAAACCGAATGTTTTAAAGCTCATAGATTCGAGGGCAATATTGCCGGTCAAAATCATTAAATCAGCCCAGGATATTTTACGCCCATATTTCTGTTTGATTGGCCATAATAAGCGGCGGGCTTTATCAAGACTCACATTATCGGGCCAGCTATTAAGAGGAGCGAAGCGTTGTAATCCTGCTCCGGCACCTCCACGACCATCACCTACGCGATACGTGCCGGCGCTGTGCCATGCCATGCGAATAAACAAAGGACCATAATGTCCAAAATCAGCGGGCCACCATTTCTGAGAGTCAGTCATCAATGCAAACAAGTCTTTTTTTACTGCTTCCAGATCAAGACTATTAAATTCTTCGGCATAATTAAAATCCTTCTCCATCGGATTAGATAAGGAAGAATGCTGACGAAGAATATTTAGATTTAAACGATTAGGCCACCAATCTTTGTTAGAAGTTCCACTTCCTCCAACTGGTGCGTTTTGCTGTCCATGATTAAAAGGACATTTACTTTCGTTAGAATCGCTCATATTTTTAAGTTTATTGATTATTAAATTTGCCGGTTATTTGAAGCTTAATATCTTGAATTTTGAAATTTTTTATCCTGTTTTTTTTAAAATAGTCACCAATAAGTTCGTTTAATTTTTCATCTTCAAAGTCCTCTATTCTCTCCGTTTCCGCACAATATAAATGATGGTGGTTTGTTAAATGAGGATCGTACCGCATGATGTCCTTTTCTGTTTTTACTTTTTTTAACAATTTATTTTCTACGAATGTTTCCAACACTTTATAAACTGTGCCAACGGATATATTCGGATAATCTGTTTTAATAAATGCAATAATGTCGTCAGCAGTTGGGTGATTGCCTAACTTTAAAATGGCTTCAAAAATAGCAACTCGTTGAGGAGTTACTTTTAGTCCTTTTGCCTGTAGCTTTTCTCTAAAGTCTTTACTCATTTTTCACATTTTAAGAATCACTATTTAAAGATAATTATTCTTATTTAGGGACCAAAATAATCCTTTCTTTTTTTAAACTGGCTACGAATAATTTTGGTGCGTCTGTCAGCCTTACAAATAACAGTTTTGTATTCCAAAATTTAGATCAGTTAAAAAGCAGTTTCGTTTAGGGTAAATTCCCTAAATTCAATTATTAAGAATGTTTTTTTTATTTGCCTAAGGTGTTTAAGTATAATGCCAGAATTAAACCAATAGTTGTTGCTAAACCTGTCCAATATTTGTCTTTTTTAAAAGATTTAGGAAAAACCTTTAAAGCAAGCAATGCAACAACCGCTCCGCCTGCAAAACATTTTATATAGTTCAAATATTTTTGAGGAACATCTGCCAATAAATAATGGCCTAATAGCGCTGCTGCGGAAAGCAATAATGCAGTACCTATCCAAAGCATAAGAATCTTCTTCTTTGAATTATTATCTATTTTAGCTTAAAGTACTCTTAAAGAGATTTTTACAGTACCAACTCAACAAAAATAGGATAATGGTCCGAACCGATTTTTGTTAAGCGTTCCAACTTTTTCAAACGAAATTCCTGGGTTACAAAAACGTGGTCCAACGGCCATCGCATTAAAATGTTCTTTGCGTTATAACTGTTATAGAATCCTCTTCCCACCCTAACATCATAAAGTATATTTTTTGTTCCCGTCAAATCATCAACATGAGACCAAACCACATCATTTAAATCTCCAGCTACTATGGTAGGAAATTTTCGGCCTATAACTTCCTTTCCCAATTTTTTCATAGCGATTTCTCGCTGACCTACATTATCGGGCAAATCTTTAAACTGTGTAGGTGGAACAGGATGGACAGAATGTAAGCTGATAATTTTGCCACCGGCAAGAGTAATGGTGCTCTCAAAAGAAGGCACTCTTTCATTTTGTAAATAATCAACTTTTACTTTATCTAACGGAAACTTACTGAAAAGAACCATACCATAGGCAACATCATTGATTGTATGTTGGGAATAAGGATATTCAGTTTCCAGAACTTTAAGTTGTTCGTCCCACCATACATTTACTTCCATGGCCAAAATCAAATCCGGTTTTTTAACTTCAATCAAGTTGATCAACGATTTTGATTTTCTATTGGACATTTTCACATTGGTTATTAAGAGGCTTAATTTGACATCAGATGTATTTATATCCTTAGCCGTAGGTACCTCTACGGGAATTAAGGGTGTATAATTAATTAAATAAGAACCATTCACAAGTAAGCCACAGAATATAGCAACCAGGAAAAAATAATCGTACCATCGCCACCTTTTTATCGTTACTGCAACTGTTGCAAGGCAGACTATTGAAGCGATGAAAATTTGAATGCGAGGAAAGTCGAGCATTTTTAAATAACGACTTTCCGTATTTCTAAAGACGGAAAGAATAGACCCTATAGCCAGAATTACGGCAATTACATAAAGAATAATATATAGGGTCTTTCTGATTTTATTCATGACCTTAAGTTAACTATGTAACTGGCTGCATGGTTTTTTTTTATTTTGCAGTCAATTTATTTTAGGACGAGACGTGATTTTCTGCAACGTTTTTTATTCGTTCTGTTTTAAGATTTTCTTTTTTTCAGCATCAAATTCTTCTTGTGTCTAAGCAATTTACTGTTCACAGATTGGTTACTTGTTATTAACTCATTCTTTTTTTAATTCGATAGTTTTAAATGAGCCTTTCTTCCTTCTTTAATTATTATCTCAACAATTTCTCTAATATCTCTTTTTGAAGTTCTAAAATTCACGATGCAAGCTCTTAAACAATACTTTTCCTTAACAATGGCATTTGATAGGAAAACCTCTCCTCCGGTTTGTAAATTATTTAATAATGCTTCATTCAACTTATTTAGATAGTTTTCTTCATCTTCTAAACCACTTATTAAATTAGTGGGAGTGTATCTGAATGTTGTTATACTTAAATTTTGGGTAATAGCCTCTAATTCTGGATGATTCTCAGCGAGAAAAAATAATAATTTAGATAACTCAATATCTTCGCTAATTAATTTTACATAACCACTCCTGCCAACGTGTTGCAATGTCAACCACACTTTTAAGGCCTTGAATCCACGAGAATTTTGCAATCCGAATTCGTAATAATTTTGAGCGAACGCTTAAATGTTTATTTTGTGTGGGATTAGAAGCTCAGGTTTTCACCCTAAATTAAAATAAAAAGCTCCCCAATGGTATTCACCCGATTCAACTTGAATAATTTAAACCCGGTGTTATAAATTGGCTTATTTTTCGCTATAAATCTTTATCGGATAATCCTCCATCCGTCTTAAAGCCAATTGATTTCTATCGAAGTACTATACATTTGACGTAATATAGTTTGAGCGTTTTTAAGTTTAATGCTACTATTTGGCTAAGTTGGAAAATCAACAAAATTGTCTGTAGTTTCAGAAAATATATCTAAACAAGTATTACCGCTTGCTGATTTTATTATAACTAATTGTTTTTTGACGGCTGCACTTAAACCTGTTCACTTCATCCGTTCTTAAAGCTTCATGTTTTGTGCTGCGGCCTTTTGTTCTTGCTCTCCAAAGTTTAAAGCTGCCCGCTTTCATCTCTTTCCGCATCAGTCTTATAACATCCTGCTGCTTTAAACCAAACTGCATTTCTATGGCTTCAAAAGTAGTTCGGTCTTCCCAGGCCATTTCTATGATGCGGTCTGTATCAATTACATTTAATTTTTCCCGAATTTTCATTTTCATTTTTATTTGCTTGTATTCATCCTGCATTTATTGCTGCAATATTTTACCTCGTCCCAAACTTTTTCCCATTTCTTTCGCCAGCTAAATGGTCTGTTGCATACCCTACATATTTTTACAGGGAGGTTTTTTTTTGTCACTGTCTTCATATTTCCCGGTTCCAGGTTATTTTGGTATCATAAGCTACTCAAATATTTCTCTGCATTTACTAAATGGGAATTTCTTTTTTCTTCGCTGATTTTATCAAATGTGCCTATCAGCATACCGAGCCTTGGGTTTTGTAAAAAGAAACTTCTGTGAACATGCATAAAACGCCAGAACAACCCATCCCATACCTGCTGCCAATCTCCCTTTTCATAGTCACTCATTTTCATTAAATAATTACTGCCACTGATATATGGTTTAGTCGTCATCAATCCGCCATCGGCAAACTGTGTCATACTATAAACATTGGGCACCATCACCCAATCATAAGCATCGATAAACATTTCCATAAACCAGCGATAGACTTCATCCGGGTCAAACTCACAAAGAAGCATAAAATTCCCCAATACCATCAGCCTTTCTATATGATGGCAATAGCCGGTTTGTAAAACTTTTCTTATTGTAATGTCAATGGGAGCAATTCCGGTAGTTCCTGTCCAAAAGTTTTTCGGAATTTTTCTTTTAAATTTCCAATAATTAGTAGTGCGCTGCTTAGTGCCTTCCCGTTCATAAACAATACGAATGAACTCTCGCCAGCCAATAATTTGGCGGATAAATCCTTCGAGCGAATTTAAAGGAATGTAATTATTCTCAGCATAATTTAATGCTGAATCTATAATTTGTTGTGGGGTAAGTAATCCGGTATTGAGCATCGGTGTAAGTACCGAATGGTGTAAAATACTTTCATTAGCAACAATCGCATCTTCATATACACCAAATTTTTCAAACCTATTTTTTAAAAAATCATTCAACCAATCTTCTGCTTCCTTAAAAGTGGATACAAAAAAATGTGGAGCTTTTGCACTTCCATAATTTTTAGGAAAATGGTGTTGTATATAATGTGTTGCTTCTGTAATGTAGCCGTTAGCCTTAAGAAAATTAACTGTAGGCACAACTTCCTTTTTAGGAAACTTCATTCTGTTATCTGAATCAAAAGTCCATTTGCCATCCATTGGTTTGCCGTCAGCTTCCAATAACAAATTACGCTGCTTCCTTTGCTGAACATAAAAATCTGTTTGGAAATAGGTTTTCTTTTTGCTGAAATATTCAGTCACTTCTTCCATTGTATTCAGAAAAGAGGGGGTTGGGTAAACCGTTAATTCTATCGAATATTTTTTACAAGCTGCTCTGATTCGTGTATTCAACCATTCATCCACTACATCTGCCATATGAATGCGGGAGATTTTTTGTTGTGCTAAAAATGCAATCAATTTCCTTACATCGTTTCGTTCATCGGTTGTATCAATATAATCAACCTTATAATTTTGTTCTTTGAGATAGGACTCATAAAACTTCATGCCTGAACGATGCAGAATTAATTTCTGTTGATGAAAATTATATTGACGAAAGAAAAGCCATTCTTCCAAGAGATACACCATTCTGCTTTGCTTTATAGCAGGATGATACTTAAACAACTGATGTGGAAAAACCAATACCGCTTCTTGCATGTTGCAGAATTAAACAATTCTATATATAATATTTAAAATAATTTCAATATACTGCCCCTAAATTTTTTATATAAATTAATTTATCTGCATGTCATCTTACACTACTTCAACAATAGAATCATGGGACCGGTTTTACCGTGCTAACTTTATCAATAGTCTTACAGGCTTTAAGTCTGTAAACCTTATTGGTACTGTAAATGAGCGGGGGCAAACCAACCTTGGCATTTTCAGCAGTATTGTACATATCGGCTCTAATCCGCCTTTAGTTGGATATATCAACCGACCTGTAAAAGCAGCGCCACATTCGTTTGCTAATATTCAGGCAACGGGAGTTTACACCATCAACCATATAAATTCTTCTTTTGTGGAGCAGGCACATCAAACTAGTGCCAAGTATGAAGCCGGTATAAGTGAGTTTGCCGAAGTGGGATTGACACCGGAGTTTCGGGGAAACATACCTGCTCCTTTTGTAAAAGAAAGCAGTATTAAATATGCATTATCGCTGGAGCAAATTATTCCCATTGAATTAAATGATACCTTTCTTGTTATTGGAAAAATTATTTTCATACAAATTGACAATGACGTTATTTCTGAAGATGGCTTCCTTCACCTGGATAAAGAATCCTCTGTCTGCAGCAATGGTATTGACGGATATTATACCACAGAATTGATTAAACGTTATTCGTATGCTAAACCGGGTATCCAGCCTCAAAAAATAAGTTGATATGGCTTCCAAAATATTTTTATCAGCCCGCTGGGAATACCTCGCCATGTTTAATTACGAAGTGGATCCTGCGATATTAAAACCACATTTACCACCTTATACGGAATTAGATTTATATAATGGTAAAGCGATAGTAAGTGTGGTTGGTTTTTTGTTCAACAATACCAAAGTTCTGGGCATAAAGTGGCCGGGCTTTATAAATTTTGAAGAAGTAAATCTGCGTTACTATATTAAATATTTTGATGGCAAAAACTGGAGGAGAGGTGTTGGATTTATTTCGGAAATAGTGCCACAGTTTTTAGTGGCTGGTATGGCCAATCTCTTTTATAACGAACATTACAGTACTGCTAAAATGCGTCACATAATAAGAGCATCTAATAATAAACTGGAAATAGAATATCACTGGAAAAGGAAAAATCAGAAATCCAATTCCATCTGGATTGAAGCCAGTACAGAACTGGAAGATATTTTACCAGACTCTGCTGAGGAATTTATCTTTGAACATTATTATGGCTATAATAAATTAAATAGCAGCACCACTATAGAGTATTCATTAGAACATCCCCGGTGGCAGATTTACCCAATAATCGATTATAAGCTGACCTGTGATGTTGAACAAGTTTATGGTGCTGCCTTTGTTCCTTTTATTGAAAATGTAAAACCAGTTTCTGTTTTTCTTGCTAAAGGCTCAGATGTGAAAGTGAAGATGCCTTCAAGAATAAAAAAATAGGCTTATGAGCCTGGTTTTCGTTGTTAATCCAAATGACTTCCGAAATAGATGTTACCGAAGCCAAACTCCTAACAAAAGCGTCATTAGTTTAGAAGCTGTTGGCAACTGAATTTTTTTCGCATTGTGAAAGAGATGGAATACTATTTATGAAAACTTTCTTTCATAGCTATTATCGCAATGTTTTCATATTCCTTCAGTTCCGTATTCTCTTCGACACGCCATATTGCCAAACCGATTGTTAGCTTTTGCTGTTTTCTCTTAAAGCAAAAAGAGTTATAAAAGGCCTGCAGAACTATTTTTTGAGTATTTTTAAAATCCTTGTAGCAACTAAATTTGAAGCAATGATAGCTCCTTCCATATAGCCACTAAATGCTTTACTGGTTTCTGTACCTGTAAAGAGAAGTTTACCGTTCATATAGGTTTCTTCAAAAATAGGATTTCCGTTATTGTGGTGTGGTGGTAAGAAATTGTCTTTGTTGGGCTGAATGTATTTGTCGCTCCAGATTTTATCGTTGTAGCTTATGAAATTTTGTGCTTCATTACCAAAATAATGTTTCAGTTGTGCAATTACTTTTTCCATTCGTTCTTCAAAAGTGTATTGTATTGACGAACCATTTAAAAAGCCTTTTATAGCAAATTTTGTGTTTTCAAAATTGCTATGGTCGTAAATTTCAGATGCTAATCCTGCTTGGCTGTAAACGCTGCCCGAAAAGCCCATTTCTTTCCAGAATGCTTTTTTGTACTCAACTGAAAATTTTGCAGAACCACTCATCCAAGTTTGCGTATTTTGCATTACTTGATGTAAAGTAGGTGGTAAAGCAGGTAAAAACGATATAGTATTGATAAGCAATTTGGGTGGAATAGAAATGATTAAGCGTTTGCAGTAAAAAATATTTTCAGCACTATCTGTAATTTTGATAGTATCATCTTCATCAACAATCTCAATTATTTCAGTATTTAGCACAACATTTTCTTTACCAATATTTTGATATAAGGCTTCTATAATACTGTAACTCCCACCTTGAATTCTATATGCCGAATGAGTATTGGCAGGAACAAAGTATTGCTGTGGTGGCTCAAAAGACATCGTTTCAAATAAAGCAATACCTTCATTATGTTGTTCAAAATAACCAATATTAAGTTCTGATAAAAGGTATATAAGGTTTTTATGGTCTTTGCCAAACCAGGTAGCACCCATTTCCATAGGCGTATTTTGGTTGCCAAATATAGTTTCAATACGACCACCCAAACGATTTTGGGCTTCTAAGATTTTAAAACTAATGCTCTCCTTTTTGAGATAATAACCTGTTAATAGCCCACTCAAACCTCCACCAATAATTATTACATCTTCCATTTTTAGACTTTCCATAACGTTTTGCTAGTTTAATCTGTGTTTGTAAAATAGCACGGATCTCCGTCCAAACACAAACATAATTAATTTGCAGAAGTGGCGCATAAAGCATTTCGCTCAAGTATAGATTAAATCAGATGTGTGTGCCTTGAATGGTTATTATATGATGAATTCATAAGCTTTAGGGTCAAGTTCTTTATGTGCCCGGGTAGCGCCCGGAACCATTGAAAAATTAAAGATTCAGATATGATAGAGTTGAATCCGCTTAAAATGATGGGTATTTTTTAATATTTCTCAAATTACTTTGATAGAATTTAGCAAACTCAATTTCAAAAGATTGTAGTGTTTTAAAGCAATTAGAAATATCGAAATCAGATGAAATTTTTCAGAGCAGATGGATTCAATTTGTTTGCCAGGCATTTGCAGATAACGTTTTGCGTGTATGAGAAGTAGCTGAATAATAAGCACTTCACTTTCAATTTGGCACTGACTTTTATTAAACGCACTGACCTTCAATTTACCACTGAACCCGCTATTTCTTATACACGCTGTGTGCGCCTTGAATGGTAAATATAGTTCTTTAAAAGAAGAACACCCAGAGGGTGTAAGTCCCTTATTCGCTGGGGTAACGCCTGGAAGAATTAGCAAGTCGCAAGGTGGTTTACCGTGAGGTATGCACTGAAGTAAGCGAGACTGCAAACGTCTGCACTGATACTTCGATTTCGCTCAGTATAAACTAAACAGAAACTGGATACGAGGCATTATTGAGTGGATGAGGTTGCACAGCACACCGAAGTCCGACGA
>JBBRCI010000066.1:0-15671 GCA_038204935.1 Sphingobacteriales bacterium
ACCCCTATTCCTTCAATTCTTCTAACCTTATCCTCAAATAACAACCAATCTGTTTCCCGATCGGGTTGCAAAAGTAGAAACTTATTCCTTAACAGCAAATAACAATCGCAAAATAACTCAAACATAATCGTAAGAAGTTGATATTGAGAGAGAAAATTTCTTCTTGGGGAATGATAAAGAATACTTTAGTACTGACCTGTTGACAATAAAACCAGGGTACAAGCCTCTAAAGTTTCAATTTGATTTTCTCGGGCGAGTTCCTCGAGTTCAAAATTTTCTGTTCCCGGATTAAAGATTATACGCTTTGGCTTGGTTTTAAGAATATAATCGAAATACTCAGCCTGGTGTCGCGGTCCTATATATAAGGTAATGGTATCCACATCCGGATGGATCACTTCTGGTTTCTCAATATCCACTCCGGCAACTTCCCCTTTCTTAATTCCTACGTTCACTATTTCGTGACCGTGTTTAACCAAACGATGCGCCGCAAGATTGGCATATCTGCCGGGATTATTTGTCGCTCCTATTATAAGTGTCTTTTTCATATATACTATATCAGTTTAGAAAACGCTGCCGAAGCGCAATTCATTCCATCAATTGCCGCAGAAACTATGCCACCCGCAAAGCCGGCTCCTTCCCCGCAAGGGTATAAACCCTCAACTTCCGGATGCTGAAAACTCAATTTATCTCTTGGAATTCTAACCGGCGATGAAGTTCTGGACTCTACTCCCACCAAAATAGCTTCATTTGTGAAATAGCCTTTCATCTTCTTCCCGAACTTCGGCAAGGCTTGTTGCAATCTACGTGAAACAAATTCCGGCAAAACCGAATACATATCTACACTCTTTGTTCCCGGGAGGTAAGAATTAACCGGAAGATTAGTTGAAATCTTATTATTGACAAAATCAACCATTCTTTGGGCCGGCGCAACCAAATTTCCGCCACCTGCAAAATAAGCTGCCTTTTCAATTTCAGTTTGAAATTTCAAAAGCCGGAACGGATCGTTATGATCTCCGGGAACATCTTCCAAATTAATTTGAACCACCGTTCCCGAATTAGCAAACGGGTTATTCCGCTTAGACGGTGACCAGCCGTTCACAACTATCTCATTGAAATTTGTAGCACAAGGAGCAATAATTCCTCCCGGACACATACAAAAAGAAAAGACTCCTCTGTCATCAACCTGCTCTACTAAACTGTAATATGAAGGTGGCAGATATTGGCTTCTGGTTGAGCAATGATATTGCGCCTGATCAATAATTTCCTGCGGATGTTCTATTCTAACACCTAATGCAAATGCTTTCGCCTCTAATAATACATTATGCTTATTTAGAAGATATAGAATATCATGCGCAGAATGCCCGGTTGCTAGTATTGTTGCATCAGCTCTAAACTCTACTTTATCATTACAGATAACACCTTTTATAGATTTATTCTGGATGATAAGATCCGTAACCTTACAATCAAAGTGAACTTCGCCGCCAAAATTTAAAATGCTTTCGCGAATTTTTGTTATGATCTGAGGCAACTTATTGGTTCCGATATGAGGACGGGCATCAACAAGAATATCTTCTGTAGCTCCATGATCAACCAGTATTTTTAGAACATGGTGGATATCTCCTCGTTTATTTGAACGTGTATAAAGCTTTCCGTCAGAATAAGTCCCTGCGCCGCCTTCACCAAAACAGTAATTTGATTCCGGATTAATCAATCCTTCTTTATTAATTGCGGCCAAATCCCGGCGACGTTGCTTTACATCTTTTCCTCTTTCCAGGATTATTGGCTTTATACCCAATTCAAGACATTTTAATGCGGCAAACAATCCGGCCGGACCGGCACCTATTATAAGTATGGATTTTTTCTGATCTAAAGGAATATAATCTATAGAATGAACTTCTGGTTTATATTCTTCATTTATATAAACATCTGCCTTTACTCTGAAGACAACTTGTCTGCTTCGGGCGTCAATTGATTTTTTTAAAATCTGAACATGATTTATTTCCTCAGCAAGAACTTTTACAGCTATGGCAGCTTTTGAAAGAATTGCGGCTGAATCATTTACTTCTTCTGGCAGAAGAACCAGATCTATTTCTTTTATCATATGTATGCCGGGTTTTTATCCCGGATTTGTAACAAAGGTATGAAAATTGATATCTAAGCCGTAAATTGAAAAAAATTAGAAACCTTATTATGAAAAGAATTTTTTATACTCTGATTGCATTATTTGCTGTTAGTTCCTTAAGCTCATGTGGCTACAACAGCATGGTTAAATTAGATGAGCAAGTACAATCTCAATGGGCACAAGTTGAAAACGTGTACCAAAGACGTGCTGATTTAATTCCAAATTTGGTTGCTTCTGTTAAAGGAGCTGCAAATTTTGAGCAAACTACATTAACTCAGGTTATAGAAGCCAGAGCAAAGGCCACATCCATCCAGGTTGATCCAAGTAAATTAACTCCCGAATCAATTGCACAATTTCAGGCTGCACAAGGTCAGTTAAGCCAATCATTAGGTCGTTTACTTGCTACTGTAGAAAGCTATCCAGAATTAAAAGCCAATAAAAACTTTTTGGAATTACAATCTCAGTTAGAAGGTACAGAGAATCGAATTACTGTTGAACGTCAGAGATTCAATACTGTAACTCAGGATTACAATTCTAAAATCAGAACCTTTCCCAATAACCTGACTGCCGGCTTATTCGGTTTCCAGAAAAAGGGATATTTTCAGGCTGAAGCTGGTTCTAACAAACCACCTAAAGTAGAATTTTAGTCAGATAATATTTAAACCAAAAATAACAGCTAATGGATTTATTCAGCGAAGAAGAACAAAAACACATAAGTGAAGCTATTGAAGCTGCCGAACGATTTACTTCCGGCGAAATACGAGTATGTGTTGAAAAAAGCTGCAGCGAGAACGTTTTAGACCGCTCAGCAAAATACTTCAGAAAACTGAATATGGATCAGACTGTACTTCACAACGGGGTTTTGATTTATTTAGCTGTTAATGATCACCAATTCGCCATCATCGGCGATTCGGGTATTAATAAATTAGTGCCTGCAAATTTTTGGGATAGCACAAAGGATATTATGCTGTCCCATTTTAAAAAAGGTCAGTTAGCAGAGGGAGTAATTGCCGGAATTAAGCTTGCCGCTGATCAGCTTCGCATTTATTTTCCTTATCAGGGCGGCGATGTGAATGAACTACCAAATGACATCTCGTTTATGGATGGCAATTAATATATACTACAGGCAACCACTAATGAGAATTACAAAAATCTATTTTACCCTATTTCTGCTTTTCACAGCATATATAAGCAAGGCACAAAATTTCCCGGATAAGCCTAACCATTTGGTTAATGATTATACCAATACGTTAAGTTCATCTGAAATAAATATTTTGGAGCAAAAGCTGGTGGCATTTGATGATACCACTTCCACACAAATTGCGGTCGTAATCATCAAATCTCTTGAAGGCTATGATGTTTCTGATTACGCCGTTCGACTGGCAGAAAAATGGGGAATAGGAGGAAGTAAAAATAATAATGGAGTTTTATTATTGGCTTCCTTGGGTGACCGAAAAGTAACCATACAAACCGGATACGGTGTTGAGGGCGCATTACCTGATGCAATTGCCAGACGAATCATAGAAGATGAGATAACTCCAAACTTTAAAAATGGACAATATTTTGAGGGTCTTAATCAGGGTACAACTGCAATAATAAGTTATACAAAGGGCGAATATCATGACAAAAGACAAAAAAAATCAGGAGGTAAAGGCAATTCCGGAGTAATTGTTTTTATCATCATCATGGTAATCATCTTTTTAATTTCCCGCAAAGGCGGAGGCGGCAATCAGGTAATTGGTGGTCGTGGGGCAGCAAGTCCGTTTTGGTGGATGTTGATGGGATCGCAAATGGGCCGAGGTAGTGGTGGTGGATTTGGAGGCGGTGGCGGCTTCGGCGGCGGAAGCGGCGGCGGTGGTTTCGGAGGATTTGGAGGCGGAAGTTTTGGCGGTGGCGGCGCAAGCGGAAGCTGGTAAATATTTATGATGAACGAATTAAACTGGAAACTTTTAGATTCTAAATATCTGTTTAAAGATACCTGGGCAACACTTAGGTCTGATACATGCCGGATGCCTTCCGGAAAAATTATAAACCCTTATTATGTTTTAGAATATCCTGACTGGGTAAATGCGGTTGCAATTACTGAAGACAATCAGGTTATCATGATCAAGCAATACAGGCATGCTGCCGGCGAAGTTATTTTAGAAATCCCGGGAGGTTGTATAGATAAGGGAGAAAAACCCGATGAAGCGGTAAAACGCGAACTGCTTGAAGAAACAGGATATGAATTTAAAAATATTGAATTTTTGACCTCATTATATGCAAATCCGGCAACGGGAAATAATAAAACACATTGCTTTCTGGCAACCGGCGGAAAAAAAGTTCAGGAGCAGGATTTAGATGGCGGCGAAGAAATTGTAGTTGAACTAATCAGTTTAGAAAAGTTGAAAGAACTTTTGTTAAACAATGAAATCGGCCAGGCCTTACATACTTCAGGTATTTTTTATTCCTTATTTAAGCTCGGCCTGATTCGCTAATTGTATTTATCTTTTAAACGGGTATCAATTATATAATAATCAGCTATTACCTTTCGCATTAACCCTACTATTATAGAATGGTTCACTAATAACTTCTTATAGATATCTTAACTATCTTTTCAGTAAAGGGATTAAACTCAATGTAAAGGAACTTATCAGTTTGTTGCCCTCCCATGGTTATATTGGCTGTTAGAGTACCGTCAATTTTTTTTGAAGACCAATTAGGCAAATATTTAGATACTTCATTTAAATTGCTGCCTACATAAAAGTAATTAACAGTTGAACTACTTCCGACTAAGTAAACAGAGGTCGTTAATTCGTAACTTTCTAACAAATTATCTAAAAACTTAAATCTAGTCCCATTATAATCATAAACTAAAGCATTTTTCTCTTTCATTTCCCAATACTCGGAATATGAATTTAAAGGTGTCCCAATAGAAGTTATTACTTGTTCAGGAGTACTTCCTAAAGTAAAAGCAATTGAATAACTCTTTTTTACTGCAATTTGATTAATTTCAATATTATCTGCTTGAGATGTATCTCCTTTGGTAGTACCACAAGAAGTTCCTGAAATAATCAAGATAGATGCGATTAAGTTAAAAACTTGTCTTTTCATTAAGTCTGGTAGTAGAAGTCTAATGCGATTGTTGAATTGAACATACAAAAAATCCCATTACAGATTTCCGTAACGGGATTTTTTCTATTATCGTGTTAACAAAAAGTATTAACTCATTTTCAATTTCTTTTGGATATCGGCAACGTAACCTTTAAACTTTTTGTCTGTATCTATTAAATCATCAACGGTTTGGCAGGCATAAATAACCGTGGAGTGATCTCTGCCTCCAAAAAATGCACCGATTGATTTTAAAGAAGTTTTGGTGTGAAGCTTTGCCAGATACATCGAAATCTGACGAGCCTGAACAATTTCGCGTTTACGGGTTTTGGATTTAACCATTTCAATAGGCACTTCAAAATACTCACAAACCAGTTTCTGGATATATTCCATAGATATTTCCTTGCTGGAATTCTTAATGAAATTCTTCAGCATGGATTTGGCCAGATTCAGATCAATTTCTTTTTTGTTTAATGTAGATTGAGCAAGCAATGAAACCATAGCACCTTCAAGCTCACGTACATTATTATCAATATTGTGCGCTACATATTCAATTACCTCTCCCGGTAACTCAATACCATCAGAATACATTTTCTTTTTGAGGATAGCCATGCGGGTTTCCAGATCAGGAATCTGAAGATCTGCTGAAAGTCCCCATTTAAACCTGGATAACAAGCGTTCCTCTAAACCCGAAAGATCTTTCGGCGCTTTATCAGAAGTAATAATTAACTGCTTACCAGACTGGTGTAAATGATTAAATATGTGGAAGAAAATATCCTGCGTTTTCTCTTTACCTGCAAAGTTGTGTACATCGTCCATAATCAGAACGTCCATCGCCTGGTAAAAATTCACAAAATCATTGATGTTGTTATTTTTTAAAGCATCTACAAATTGCTGCGTAAATTTCTCGCAGGAAACATACAATACCAGCTTATCTGTTAATGTTCTTTTTATTTCATTACCAATTGCCTGTGCCAGGTGTGTTTTACCTAAACCAACAACACCGTAAATCATTAAGGGATTAAATGAGGTGCCACCAGGTTTTGCGGCAACCGCATAACCTGCAGAACGTGCCAAACGGTTACAATCTCCCTCTATAAAATTCTCAAAAGTGTAATTTTGATTTAACTGAGGATCTACCTGTAATTTCTTTAATCCGGGAATTACAAATGGATTTTTAATATCCTTATTTAAAGATACAGGCATCGGCATAGATTGATTCTTGCCTTCTGCACCATTGCCATTTGATGGCATATTGGTAGTGTAAGGTTTATTGTTAGATGATTTCTCTACAACAATATTATATTCCAGACGACCCTCTTCACCCAATTGTTTTTTAACCGTCTTGCGCAGAAGACCTACATAATGCTCTTCTAACCATTCATAGAAAAATAAACTTGGGACCTGAATGGTTAAAACATTGCCCTCCAATCTTAAGGCTGTGATCGGCTCGAACCAGGTTTTGAAACTCTGAGTCGGGATGTTATCCTTAATAATCTGAAGACAGTTATTCCATACATTAGTACAAGCTTTTTCCATTGATATTTATTAATAAACTGATTTACAACCACTGAGGGAGGATATGTTGATAACCTTCCGGAACTCCGAAGATTCACAAAATTTTCTGTTAAAAAAACAAAAATTTAACATTTACGTTAACTTGCTGCGTTAGAAATAATTACAACAACCATAAAACGGAGAATGTTAATAACTATTGATTTAATCGTCTTAAAATCGTCTGGAGAAAACCTGTCAGAGTTATTAACGTTTCTTTCCGTTTCTAATTATTTGACGGATATGTTTTTTGATTAAAATATCAAATTCTTCAGAGGTAAGAAGGTCGAAATTTTTCGCACCTCAATCAAGCACAATTTGATACAATTTTTATGTGCTCAATTGTCTAATGCGTACCGTTTTAAAGATAAAAGGTTACAATTTTCGATCAATATTCGCCAAATTCTTTTCTCAGCGTATCTGCAATTTCTCCAAGTGTAGCGTAAGCTTCTACTGCAGATAATATAAAAGGCATTGTATTGGAACCATCTTTAGCTGCCGCTGATAAATTCTTCAAACAAGTTTCAACTTCAATATTGTTTCTTTCCTTTTTAAGCTTGTCAATTTTATCGGTTTGCAACTGGCGAATAGAATCATCAACTCTGAAAACTTCAGGATGAATTCCCTGACTGTCTACATATTTATTTACTCCGACTAAAATACGCTCATTACTTTCAATATCCGTTTGATATTGATATGCAGCAGCCGCAATTTCATTTTGAATGTAGCCTGCTTCGATTGCATTTACCGAACCGCCCATTGCATCAATGGTCTCAATGTATTTCCATGCTGCAGCTTCAACCTCATCTGTAAGAGATTCCACAAAGAAAGAACCGGCAAGAGGATCCACAGTTTCAGTAACTCCGCTTTCAAATGCAATTACCTGCTGAGTTCGCAAAGCGATTTTTGCGGCAGCTTCTGTTGGTAAAGACAAAGCTTCATCATAACCATTGGTATGTAATGACTGTGTGCCGCCAAGTACAGCAGCCAAAGCCTGATTGCTAACTCGCATAATATTATTTAAGGGCTGCTGTGCTGTTAATGTTGAACCTCCAGTTTGTGTATGGAATCTCAATTTCTGAGCACCTGATTCTGTTGCGCCAAGCTCTTTGGTTATTTTGGCCCACATTCTTCTGGCTGCTCTAAACTTGGCAATCTCTTCGAAAAAATTATTATGGCAATTGAAAAAGAAAGATAATCGCTTTGCGAAAACATTAATATCCAAACCTTTCTCTATAGCGGCTTTTAAATAGGCTTTGCCATTTGCCAGTGTAAATGCCAGTTCCTGCACCGCCGTTGAACCGGCTTCGCGAATATGATATCCCGAAATTGAAATTGTATTCCATTTAGGAACTTCTTTACTGCAATACTCAAAAACATCTGTAATTAACCTCATAGATGATTTTGGCGGATAAATATAAGTTCCGCGTGCAGCGTATTCTTTTAAAATATCATTTTGTATTGTACCGGATATCAGCTTTAAATCTGCTCCCTGTTTTTTTGCTAACGCGATATACATAGCCAATAATATTGGCGCTGTAGCATTAATGGTCATAGAGCTGGTCACTTTTTGAAGGTCTATTCCATCGAATAAAATCTCGATATCCTTTAATGAATCAATCGCCACACCTACTTTACCAACTTCACCTTCAGACATTTCGTGATCAGAATCATAACCAATCTGCGTCGGCAAATCAAAAGCGACCGACAAACCCATTGTACCCTGACTTAATAAATAATGATAGCGCTTATTCGATTCTTCGGCAGTAGAAAACCCGGCGTATTGACGCATTGTCCATAATCTGCCGCGATACATATTTTTTTGAATACCTCGTGTAAAAGGGAATTCGCCGGGAAGTTCCATTTCAGTTCTGCCTTCGGTATAAATTTCCCTAATATCTATTCCGGATGAGGTAGTAAATTTCTTTTCGCTCATATGATTAAAATAATTGCTGAATATCTCTTTTTACAATTTTCAAAGCTACGTCATACGGATTTTCAGATTCCAATTTCGCTAAATGCGATAAAATTACTCGACTCAGATCTACAGAACTTGCGTTTTCGGGCATGGCCTGCATCGCGTTATTGATCATTCCGATAGTTTCTTCTTTCATTTTTTTAACAGTGGCCCATGCAGTATAACTTACATAAATTTGCTGGGTAATATTATGTTGATATTCATCGCGGATATCAGATAAGATCATACTTTGCATTTCGCGGGCACTTAAACCGGCAACATGCAACCGCAGCATCATATTTGAAGGATTTATTCTTTCCAAAAAAAGCGTGATTCGTTCATACGCTTGTAAGCGTAAAGGCAAAGTTTGTTTAAAGCCAGGTTTGGAAGTTATCGAAGGAACTTCCTGAACTTTGTTCTGAATAAAGTCTTTTATAAAATACCAGGCAACCAAAAAAATCAATATCCCGGAAATGGTAAATTTTAAAATTTCTGAAAAAAAAGCTATTCCTATCATCGTAAATTTGTTATCAATTGGTCACAAAGCTATGCCTGCGAACAAAAGTCTGCATTTTAGCTTATATTTGAATTAATATTTTGAAAGAATTATGAGTACAGAAACAGCTTCATTAACCGCTCCGGTAGTATTAACCGAAGGAGCTAAAAAAGAAATCAGAAAATTAATTTCACAGCAAGAATTGGGCGAAGATTACGGATTACGTTTAGGCGTTGAAGGTGGCGGTTGCGCAGGAATGAATTATATTTTAGGTTTTGATCAGCAAAAAGAAGGTGATCAGGAATATTTAATTGATGATATTAAAGTTTTCATGCACAAAGCACATGGTTTATACCTTGTGGGTATGGAAGTTGATTTTCAGGACGGATTAAATGCAAGAGGATTTACTTTTAGTAATCCAAATGCTAACAGCACCTGCGGCTGCGGCACTTCTTTCTCTGTTTAATTAAATTGTAACATTTTATCAGGTCCTGCTGTCAAAACAGCGGGACTTTTTTATATTAGACTATGGCAACAAGAATGGGGTTTTCTGAAAATTTGAAGGTAGCGATGCAATCTGTAAAAAGTAATAAGCTCCGCACCTTTTTAACCGCCATAATAATAGCTATAGGAATTACCGCTTTGGTAGGAATTTTAACCTCTATTGACGCTATTGAAGGTTCTTTAACAAATACGTTTTCCAGTATGGGAGCCAATTCATTTACCATTCGTAACCGCGGAACAGGAATTAGAATTGGAGGAAGTGGTGAACGCCCCAAACCTTTTAAAAATATTACTTACCAGGAAGCTGTAGAATTTAAAGAATCTTTTAATTTCCCTGCAAAAGTTTCTGTAAATACATTTGCATCTTTTGCTGCCACTGCAAAATATAAATCAGAAAAAACAAATCCCAACATTTCCGTATTGGGTGCCGACGAAAACTATATTTTAACAGGAGGTTACAAACTGGCTTTGGGCAGGAATTTTTCTCAGACAGAACTGGAATTTGGCAGTAGTGTAGTTATCATCGGAAACGAAATAAAAAATAAATTATTTAAAGATGAAGACCCTATTAATAAACTGATAATGGTTGGAAACAATAAATTTAAAGTTATTGGCGTATTTGCCGAAAAAGGTTCCAGTGTTGGTTTTGGCGGCGATAAAGTTTCTGTAGTTCCCTTATTAAAGGCAAAACAGATCATGACTATCAATAGTCCTTCCTATACCATTTCTGTAATGGCAAATGATCCGCTGCAAATGGAATCGGCAATTGGGGAAGCAACCGGAGATTTTAGAAACATCAGAAACCTGATTGCCGCAAACGATAATAATTTTGAGATCACCAAAAGCGATGCCATCGCCCAAACTCTGGTAGATAACTTGAAATTTGTACGGATTGGAGGAATAGCCATTGGCGCCATAACTTTAATCGGGGCTGCAATAGCATTGATGAACATTATGATTGTTTCTGTAACAGAACGCACCCGGGAAATTGGAATCCGGAAAGCAGTTGGGGCAACTCCTATAATAATAAGAAGACAGTTTTTAATTGAAGCCACAGTAATATGTCTGATGGGTGGTATTACCGGAGTATTATTAGGAATTCTGATAGGAAATTTATTATCAATGGTAATGGGTGGCTCATTTATTTTCCCATGGGGATGGACCACTTTAGGTTTATCGTTATGTGTGGGAGTTGGATTAATATCAGGATTATATCCGGCAGTTAAAGCATCCAAATTAGATCCTGTAGAATCACTTAGATACGAGTAATTCTAGGAATTATAGTTCTATAATTTTCTTTTTGATTGATATTTTATTGCAGGTGCTTTATGCGGACGAATTTTAATATCCGCAAAAAAATCAGAAATCTTTTAAAAATTTAGGAAATCCTAAAATCTGACAGATTATAATAATAAAGTATTTTGAAGCTGATAATCTGTAAGCAAAGTTCTTACATGCGGTAATTTTAAGGACTTTTTAAGTGCGCTGGCATGTTTCAAATGATGCATATCGCTGGCAATAAAATCAACCAGCATATTATCGACCAATTCTTCAGCAATACGCTGTGTGGCCTTTCCGTAATATCCTGTTAAAGAAATTGTATTTAATTGAAAAAAACAACCAGTTTCTTTTATCTGACGGTAATTATCCATCGAATCAAAAAGATAAGGATACCTTTCCGGGTGAGCCAAAATAGGTTTATAACCTTTATCCTGCATCTTTAAAACTATTTCGAACATGTTTTGAGGAAAATTAACATATGAAAGTTCGAAAAGTAAATAATTATCGCCGATGGTCATCATATCACCTTTGTTAAGTTTATTCTCAAAACTTTCATCCAGATAATATTCCGCACCGGCTTCTACAGGCATATCAATATTCTGAAGAACCAATTCTTGGCGTAAAACATCCAATCCTCTTTCAATAGTATCCCGGGTATTCCGATAATAATCGGCCATAATATGAGGCGTAGTTATTATCTTTTGATAACCCAAATCTTTCATTGCAGAAACAAGAGCAATAGATTCTTCTACAGTTTGAGCTCCATCATCTATTCCGGGGATCATGTGCGAGTGTAAATCAACAGCCAGTCCGGCAAAATTAATTTCCGGCAAATCAGGCTTAGATTTATTGAATAGTCCGAACATTATCTATCTGCGTATTGATCCTGATAATAGCTTTGGTAATGGCCTGAAGTTACTTCATTCAACCAGCTTTCATTTTCCAAATACCATTCAACAGTTTTTTCAAGTCCTTCTTCAAATTGCAAACTCGGCGTCCAGCCTAATTCATTCTTCAATTTAGAAGAATCAATTGCATAACGTAAATCATGCCCGGCTCTATCGGTAACATAGGTTATCAATTTCTCTGAACTTCCGCTTTCGCGATTTAATTTCTTATCCATTATTGAGCATAACAATTTGATCAGATCAATATTTTTCCACTCATTATGACCGCCAATATTATACGTTTGGCCAGGCTTTGCTTTATGAAAAATCACATCAATTGCTCTTGCGTGATCTTCAACCCATAACCAATCCCGGACATTTTCACCTTTTCCGTAAACGGGAATCGGGTTATTATTTTTGATATTATTAATAGCTAAAGGAATCAATTTTTCCGGGAAATGAAATGAACCGTAATTATTAGAACAGTTAGAAATAACCGTATTCAATCCGTAAGTATCCTGATATGCTCTAACAAAATGATCTGAACTCGCTTTTGAAGCAGAGTACGGACTGTGCGGGTCATAGGAAGTCTCTTCTGTAAACATACCTTCTTCGCCTAAAGCGCCATAAACTTCATCCGTAGAAACGTGATAAAATAATTTATCGGCGTAATTTCCTTTCCAGTGATTTTTTGCTGCGTTCAGCAGATTAACCGTTCCAACCACATTGGTCATCACAAAATCCATTGGATTGGAAATTGATCTGTCCACATGAGATTCTGCTGCTAAATGAACAACAGCATCGAAATTGTATTCCGCGAATAAATTATCAATAAATACAGCGTCAACTATATCACCTTTAACAAAGGTATAGTTGCTTTGATCTTCAATATCTTTAAGATTTAATAAGTTTCCGGCGTAGGTTAATTTGTCCAGATTTACAATCTGATAATCAGGGTACTCATTTACAAAACGACGAACAACATGAGAACCGATAAATCCGGCTCCACCGGTAATTAATATTTTTTTCATTTTATTTTAACGAAATCATTAAACAAATATGCCTAATTAACCTAAGTTCTATCTTATAATTTCAGCAATAGGCCAGATAGATATTTTTACATTAAAGGATTTTTCTGAAGATATTTTTCCCAGGCCCAGGCAGAGTTCATCATGGAATTTAAGTCTTGTTCAGCTTTCCAATTCAATTCATTTTTGGCTTTATCAACATTGCCGTAAACTTTTTCAATATCTCCGGAGCGACGGTCACCAATTGTATAATTAAGTTTTACGCCTGTTGAACTCTCAAAAGCTTTAATTACTTCTAAAACAGAATTTCCTTTTCCTGTTCCAATATTATACGTTTTATAATTTGTACCGGAATCTTTAGTTTGCATGGCCTTTAAGGCAGCAACATGCCCTTTTGCCAGATCAACTACGTGAATATAATCCCGAATGCAACTTCCGTCAACAGTATCATAATCATTTCCAAAAACAGTTATAGCACCGCGTTTACCAATTGCAGACTGCGTTATAAACGGAACCAGATTTTGTGGAACTCCAATAGGCAGTTCCCCGATTAAGGCACTTTCGTGAGCGCCAACCGGATTAAAATACCGTAGAGAAATTATATTCATGTTATTATTGGCGCCTGCAGTTTCTTCTAATATTTCTTCCGCTATTTGCTTGGTATTCCCGTAAGGCGATTCTGCTTTTTTTACCGGCGCATTCTCATCAACAGGTAAAACATCCGGCTGTCCGTAAACGGTACAACTAGACGAAAAAACAAAATTTACTTTTCTATCAGCAAATGACAACAACAGATTTATCAGCGAATAAAAATTGTTGTGATAATATTTAAGCGGATTATTTACAGATTCGCCAACAGCTTTGAATGCGGCAAAATGAATTACTCCGGAAATATCCGGATTTGAATTTACAAAATCACGGGTAGCACTTTGATCACAAAGATCCAGATTAAAAAACTCCGGCTTAACGCCTGTTATTTTTTCTATCTGATCTAAAATTTTAATGTTAGAGTTGGATAAATTATCGACAATTACAGGCTTAAAGCCGGAATTTATCAGTTCAACAACAGTATGCGATCCAATATATCCGGCACCACCGGTAACCAGAATTTTCTTTTGAGACATTAACTTATTTATTATAATAGGTGAAATCTTTATGTTTTATTTCATGCTCAGGTAGAGATTTGAAATAATCATAAGTAATTTTCAATCCTTCGGCACGGTTAACTTTTGGCTCCCAACCTAAAATACTTCTTGCTTTTGTAATATCCGGACGGCGTTGTTTGGGATCATCCGTTGGCAATTCCTGATAAACTATTTTTTGATCAGTTCCCGTCAATTTGATGATCTCTTCAACAAACTGTTTAATTGTAATTTCATCAGGGTTACCAATATTCATGGGCTGAGAATAATCAGAAAATAACAATCTGTAAATTCCTTCAACCAAATCATCAACGTAACAGAAAGAACGGGTTTGAGAACCGTCACCAAAAACCGTTAAATCTTCACCACGTAGTGCCTGGCCAATAAATGCAGGTAAAACACGACCATCATTTAATCGCATACGCGGACCATAGGTATTGAAAATACGAACAATACGAGTTTCTAACCCATGAAAAGTATGGTAAGCCATTGTCATGGCTTCCTGAAAACGCTTGGCTTCATCATAAACTCCACGCGGACCAACCGGATTCACATTTCCCCAATATTCTTCGGGTTGCGGATTCACTGTTGGATCTCCATAAACTTCGGAAGTTGAAGCAATAAGTAATCTTGATTTTTTGGCCCGAGCTAATCCTAATAAATTATGAATTCCCAAAGATCCAACCTTTAAGGTTTGAATTGGAATTTTAAGATAATCTATGGGGCTTGCGGGTGATGCGAAATGCAGAATGTAATCTAATTCGCCAGCAACGTGAACAAATTTGGAAACATCATGATTATAGAACTCAAAGTTTTCCAACTTAAAAAGATGCTCTATATTTCTTAAATCTCCGGTAATCAGATTATCCATCCCGATTACGTGAAAATCTTCTTTAATGAATCTATCGCAAAGATGTGACCCCAAAAATCCGGCCGCACCGGTAATTAAAACTCTTTTTCTGTTTTCCATTTATGATAATATGATGTCGCGTTTTATTTTCTAAAACAAGTTGAAATACTTTGTCTTAAGACAGTAAAACCAACCTGATTTTATTTATTTGCTGTTAAATATTAACTTCGGCGAAGTTAACAAATTTCTGAATGCTTGCTTTATACAATCTGGTAGTTAAATTATATAGTTTCCTAATCTGGATTGCATCATTCAATAATTCAAAAGCAAAAGCATTTGTAAATGGCCGAAAAAATTTATTATTCAGAATCAAATCAGACTTAAAAGATCATAATCCAAAAGTTTGGTTTCACTTTGCTTCTTTAGGCGAATTTGAGCAAGGCCGCACAGTTATTGAACATCTTAAGAGTTCTTATCCTGACAAGAAAATAATAATCACGTTTTTCTCTCCTTCAGGTTATGAGATCAGGAAAAATTATCCATTGGCAGAAAATGTCTTTTATCTTCCTGCAGATAATAAATTTAACGCGAAGCAATTTATCGATTTGATTAACCCTGAAATTGCCATTTTCACAAAATATGAATATTGGTATTACTATTTTAATGAACTAAAAAGAAAAGGAATTCCGCTTTATATTATATCAGGAATTTTCAGAGAAAGTCAGCCATTTTTTAAATGGTACGGCAAAATATACCGTGA
>JBBRCI010000067.1:0-15483 GCA_038204935.1 Sphingobacteriales bacterium
GGACGGATTTATAAGCATCTCCAATCAGGAAATATTCCCGTGCTTCTATCATAAGTTCCATAGCTTCTTTGGCTCTGGGAATATCCGGCTGACAGAAATAATAAGTTGCTTTGTTTGGCAAAAGCTTCAATACATTGCCAATTTCTTTATCCTTAACCATCCCGATCACCACGTGGAGCTTTTCGAACTTTACACTTTCAATATTTTTTACCACTTCGATAATTCCTGCTTCATTATGTCCGGTATCGCAAATTACCATCGGATTTGTTTGTAGGATCTGCCATCTTCCCATTAATCCCGTTAGGTTTTTAACCTGGCTTAAAGCATTAAAAACATGCTCATTGCTAATTTTGTAATCGATTTTGCGAAGTTCATCAACAGAGCTTAAAACTGTCGCTAAATTTTTAAGCTGGTAGGTTCCTGTTAAATCTAAAAGGTAATTTTCGTGAGATTCAGGATTATTTTTATTGAGTACTTCCACTGAAATTGTATTGATATCGAGCTGATCTTTTTGATTGGATTTTATTTCCCATTCATCAGAAGCAAAACGAATGGATGAATTGCAAGAGCTGGCTTTCTCCGTAAAAATTTCTGCAATTTCTTCCTGTTTCTCACCAACAACAACCGGAATATTAGGTTTGATTATTCCTGCTTTTTCAGCTGCTATCTGTTCAATTTTTTCGCCCAGAATAGCCATATGGTCCATTCCTATATTCGTGATAACAGATAAAAGCGGATTGATAATATTAGTAGAATCCAGTCTCCCGCCAAGGCCAACTTCAATTACGGCAATATCAATATGGTGTTTTTCAAAATGATTAAAAGCCATGGCAACCGTTGCTTCAAAAAAAGAAGGTTCCAGCTTTTCTATTACAGCTTTATTTTCAGCAACAAAATTCACGACATCTGTTTCTGATATCATTTTGCCGTTAATTCGGATGCGTTCTCTAAAATCACGCAAGTGGGGCGAAGTATATAGTCCGGTTTTATAACCTGCAGTTTGCAAAATTGCGGCAAGCATATGCGAGGTTGAACCTTTGCCATTTGTTCCGGCTACGTGAATGCTTTTAAATTTCTCTTGCGGATTATCAAGTTCTTCACAAAAGGAAATTATATTATCCAGATTTGCCTTATAAGCGGCGCTGCCAACTCGGGTAAACATCGGAAGCCTTGAGAATAAATAGGAGAGGGTTTCCTGGTAATTCATCCTGAATTTCTGTTTGAATTATTGATGATTAGGAAAGTAAAGAAAAGGTTATTTTACCTTAAAGTTGAACATCACCACACCAATCTGAACATCTGGAGCAGATTCCAGCTGGTTTAAGCGGGCACCCAAAACTGCTGCTTCACATTTTCTCCAAAGCTTTAAATCAGATAATGTGGTTCCTTTTGCGCCGGCACGGGCAAAAACTACTTCACCGGTTTTGTCAACCCGAATCTCTACTGCAATTCTTCCGGCACTCTGACCTTTATCTTCTATTGATGGAATACTTAGAAATCGCCTATTGGCCAATGATAAACTTACGCCACCATTTCCCGAGCCGCCTTCGCCATAATTTGGAGAAAGTGGATCGCCATCTTTATCTCCCTGGTTTCCCGGAATATTTCCTGTTCCGTCGCCTTTGCCTGAACCATCATTCTTTTTGCCTTTATACAGTGCATTCTGATTTACGCTTGGCTTATTTTCTTTGGCAGGTAAACTTACGGTTGGGTTGGATGCTGAACTTTTGTCTTTGGTAACAATTGCCGGAGCGTCTTCTGCGTCCTGCGTAACAATAGATTTATCAGAAATTTCTGAAGTTGCTTTGGTTACTTTTTCGGCGTTTGGCTGAACCTTATCCGGAGCAACATTATTGGCATCCGGAGCTGTAGAAGGTTCTTCTATACTCATGTAATCATCGCCCATGCCAATTACAGAAGTCCCGTAATTCACAATAATACCACCGGTTCCAACTTCCTCAGGAGGCGTTGCACGGCTGGCAATGATAAAAAAACTAAGCAGCAGGAAGCTTACCATAATTCCCGTTGAAATTGCAAAGGCTTTTGGGTAGTTATTTTCTTCCGGTTGACGGTAATCTATCATTTTTTAGTTTCTGTAGCTAAAACGAGTTTTACTTTCAATTTATTGGCAATATCAGTTAAATCAACCACATTTTCTATCGCGATAGTTCTATCGGCAAATAAAATAATGGTTAAATCGGGGGATACTTTTTGATAAGCCTCTATTTTGTTAAAAAGCTGATCATAAGGAACTTTCTCTTTCTCAACAAAGTATTCCAGATCTTTGGTGATCGAAACATTAATAGTTTTCTGAGGTTCTGCCTGTCCGGAGCTTGAGCGTGGTAAAAATAATTTTACAACGTTTGGATTTACCACCGCCGAAGCAAGCAGAAAAAACAATAACAGGAAGAACATAATATCATTTAATGCCGATGTATGAACTTCTACCGCACCTCTTTTTCTTTTTCTTAAATTCATTTTCCGGGTTCTTCTAACAAATCAATAAATTCAATTGCATCTGTTTCCATTTTCAAAATGATGCGATCTACCATAATATTTAAAATATGGTAAAGAACATAAGCCACAATTCCGATAATTAATCCGGTTGCAGATGTAATCATTTTGGTATATAAACCGCCGGAAATGGTTCCGATCTCAATTACACCTTTAACAGAAACATCATGAAAAATGGCAATTACACCGATAATTGTACCAACAAAACCCAACATGGGTGCAATACCGGCAATAATTCCTAAAATACTGATGTTCTTCTCCAGCTTAGAAACTTCAAGCTTGCCTATGTTTTCAATTGCTCCCTCAATATCTTTTATCGGTCTGCCGATTCTTAATAAGCCTTTTTGAAGCATACGGCCCAACGGACTGTTACTATTACGGCAAATTGCAACCGCTGTATCCAGCTTGCCTGATATTACGCTTGATTTAACTTGGCCCATCAGGTTTGATTCATATTTAGTAGCTTTTCTGATGGTTATATAACGTTCAACAAAAATTACAAGACCAATAAATGCAAGCAGAGCCAAGGGCAACATTACCCAGCCGCCTTTAAAAAGTAAATCTATAAATCTTAATTCTTGAGCAGGCTGAATAACCTGTAAAGCTGCAGCGGCAGAATCATTAAGTGGTGTAAGTGTATCAACTTGAAGTAGGAACATCATTTTTATTTGGTTTTCTTTGGTTTAACCCTGGCCACCCAGGCATCTTTATTTAAATCTTTTTTAATTTTTATCAGTTCGATCTGCGCTTCTTTATCTGTGGCAAATGATCCCAAGCTTACTTTAAATTTTGAGCCCGGCATTTGGTCGACTATTTTAGCATAAATTCCTTTATTATTCATCAGGCTTACATAATTTTCCGCTTCCGGACGGGTATTAAATGCAACTCCTATTATTTCGTAAGTAATTTGTGGTTTGAGATTCACATTTACAACATCGTCTTTCTTAATTAGAGTGTCTGCAAATAGATCGTCTATTTTTACCGAATCCTTGGTTACTTTATTTGAATCTGCAAGAGTATCAATTACTAACAAAGGTGGTGGAAGTTGCAGTCCTTCCTGTTTAATGGCACTTTCCCGGTTAGTGTCAGAAACGTTTGGTTCTAATAAATATCTGTAGAAGTCTGGTTTGAAAAAATAAATACCCAACGCGGCAACTACAATAATAATTGCTCCCAATAGAAACGGATTAATGTTTAAAAAACTTTTCTTTTCAGGAGATAGAAGCTCACCATCATCTTCCGAATCAAACCTGTCATCATCAATGTCTTTATACAGATCAGCTGGAATTGTAACTACTTTTGGTGTTTCCTGTTTTAAACGGGTCTCTTTTACAGGATTTAATCCATAGTTATTACCCGTAATTTCTAATCCTGCACTGGGTTCAAAAACTACTTTTTCCTCTTCCTTTTTAAATATTCCTAAAGTTTCAAAGGCAACAGAACCTTTATCATCAAATTCTTGGCGGATATCTGCTACAAACTTACTGATGAAATATTTTGCGGAGCTTAATGAAATATTCTTTTGACTTGAAATAAATTCGGCCAAAGATTCACTATCCTCAGAATGACTTTTAAATTCTAATCTCTCAACCGGTGGACTAAACTCTTCATTCTCACTATTGTATTTTGCCGCACTTTTTATCCATGAAAATGTTCCCCAATACGGAATACTTACTTCATTTTTCTGATGTAAAAGTTCCGTAATAAAAAAGACAATATCCATGTGGGTAAAGATAATTTATAATTCTAAACAGACAAATAATTGCAAAACTCAGAAAGAGTAATTAAAGCCTCCAAATGCATTTAAACCCAATTTTGAATAATATAAATATTGTTGGTACGAATTACTGAAGATGTTATTCACTCTTACGTAAACACCTATCTTATTGTTAATTTTATATTCAGCACCGGCGCTCAAATCTACAAAGCTATTGATGGTTACAATTCTGTCTTCGGCAATTGGAGTAAAAACAGTTGTTTTGGCCTTTGTTTCTCCGTTATAAAATAACTCGGCATCTAAAGAAAATTTAGGACTGAACTTAGCTCTTAAATTTGAAGTTAGTTTAATGCCAGGCTTAAACCAGGCCTCCTGTTCTGTCTTTAAATTATAATTAGCAGCTTCTGCTTTTCCACTCAATTCAATAATATCGGAAGCTTTAATGGTTAATTCTCCTTCAAAACCCAGAACTTTGCTATTGCCGTTATCATAAATCACATCAAATTTACTGGGTTCAAATGCATTATTCACAAATAAAGGCATGTCCTGTATAGTTTTGTAATATGCTTTGGCTTTAAAGCCGAAACCGGCTCCGGCATTACCCTTTACACCACCATAAATATTCATTTTCTCAACAGCATTTTTCAGCGTTACGCTTTTGTTGAGGTAAAAATTGTCGTTACTTAATCCCCGGAAATCTGTTTTTAAAACATCGCCCGTTAAGCCTCCAAATATTGTTGCATAATCTTCTGAGATTGGAAACTCTGCGGTAAATGCCGGCAATACATTAAAACGACTAGTGGAACCAAATTCCTGTACTACATTTAATCCAAGGTTTACTATAAAACCACTTCCCTGGTATTTAACAAATGGATTAACACGAAAAATATTATTGTGCAATACATATAATGAATCTTTGGAATTTGTAAAATCTGCCGAACTTCCAACACCAATACTGAAATTAGTTAATGCCTTATTCAAATATCCGCTTAACGCGAAGTTGTTTTCGCGGGCATCAAAAGCATTACTTAAAACATATCCTGAAAATTTGCCAGCATATTGAATGCCATTATCTTCTTCAGAATAATTATTCATTAATTCTCCTTGGGCATTAAATAGATTATAATGCTGCTTTTCAGGAGTAAAATTTGCGGATCTAAGAATGTCCGGATTTTGGCCGTAAAAGAAACTAGACTTACGGTCGAAGCCGATGCTGCCGCTAAAGCTGTTTTGCTCTCGGATAGTTTTACCAAAAATGGCTGCTTGCTGATTAGAGAACTGCTGCTTTTTAATACTGCCTCGTTGAGAGTTATGTTTTAAATAGAAACCTGCTTGTAAAGCTTCGTCCGCACCATTGTTGAAATATATTTCTCCTAAACCGGTATTGAAATTTCCGGCGCCAATTTTTAGATAGTTATTCTGTAAAACCGCCAGTTTTTCATCCTCCAGTTTTTGAGCCTGCAACTGTTTAATATTGCCATTCATTTCAAGCTTTTTATCCAGAATGGTATAGCTTAAAACAGGTTTGAAAACTTTATTATCATTTAAATCCGGACTTCTTCTGATCTTTACAGCCTCCGCAAGAATGGGTTTATAAGGTCTAACAACCTCAATTTCTTCGGTCAAAGTTCCTTTTGCGGGTTCTTTTTTCGGATCTGGTTTTTTATCCTGTGCAAACAGAGATCCTGATAAAGTGATTATTGAAAGAGTTAGTGCAATTTTTATATTCTGAAATGTCATCTGCTTAATTCTTAGTATTCAATTTCTCCAATTTTTCTTTTGCGGTAGGTATGATGTCATCATTCTTGCCTTCATAATTATCAAGTATACTTTGCAGCGTACTTTTTGCCTGGAAAATATCTTTTAAAGCAAGGTAATTATCGGCCAGCAAAATGAAACTTTTAGCAACCCAGTAGTCATACGAAGGCATTTTATTGATCAGTTCGAATGCTGTTTTCTGAGATGATTTATAATCGCCTTTCTGAAATTGTAAATTAGCAATATTGTATTTCGCCTCTGCGGCTGTAATGGTTTGCGTTTTTTCTACAACCTGACTAAATTCTTTCATTGCTTGGGTAGTATCAGATTTCAGTAAATATGCTTTACCCGCATATAAGCCCGCTCTTAATTTATCTTCTGCCGAAGATTTATCTGATGTTTTGATTAGATCCACATATTTAAGGGTTTCATCCGGCATTTGAATATTTGCGTAAGATTCCATCAGGTTAGTAATGGCAAAACCATAATTCGCTTTATATTCTGAAGTTAATTCCAACTTTTTAAGATGAACAATTGCTTCGTTATATTTTTTCTGATTCAGATAAATTTTAGAAATACTGATCAGTGCTTTTTCGGTGTATTCGCTTGTCCAGTCATTTAGAATAAATTCATAATCAGGTATTGCTTCATCCGGTCGATTTAAGCGAACCAAACTTTCCGCACGAATAAATTTTGCCTGTTTTTCATGTATCGCTTTTTGAAATTTATCAAAGTAAGCGTTTATAGCTTCAAAAGTTCCCTGGTAATCTCCTTTTAAGAAACGATTGTTTGCCGCCTGAAAGGTAATATTATCCTGCTCCGAAGTGCTTAAATTTCCAATTCCGGTAGAGTTAGAGTAAGTAAGAAAGCCATCAGCATCAGATTTATCTAAATAAATATTTTTGATTGATTCTAAAGCTTGTTTTGCTTCATCGGTTGTGGTGTAATCTTTAACTACACGTTTAAAAGTTTCCAAAGCTGCATCATCCTGATCCTGATTGTACTGAACCAATCCAATGGTAACTAACGCACGCGGCACATAGCTGCTTCGTGGATATTGAGAGATCAACTGCGTCAGATCATTTTTAGATTTATCGAAATCGCCTTTTACAAAATAAGTGTACGCAATCTCAAAACCCGAATCATCTGCGTAATTTGATTTTGGGAACTGCTTTAACAATGATTGGTGCGTTGCAATTTTAGCATCGTTCTGGTTTTGCAAACCCTGAATCATTCCACGCTGAAATAATGCATAATCTTCACTGGAAACTTTGCTTTCGATGATCTTATTGTAATTGCTCAGAGCGCTGTTATAGTCCTTCATCACAAAATAAGAATCGGCTAAACGAAGCGTTGCATCGTTAATGGTGTTTCGGTCTTTTTCTGTTCCCTGTAAAAATTTGCTGAAATAATTTGCGGCGGTTTTATAATTTTCATTTTCGAATGCTGCATAAGCCAATGCGTAATTGGCGAAATTGTAAACATCAGTTTTACGGGCAGCAGGCATGGTTAAAAACTTTTGGAAATTATCTACAGACTCGCCGAATTTCCGAACCTCAAACATGGCTTCTGCAAGCCAATAAGTTGATAATGCTTCAATGTCTTCATCAACAGCATTGTTGTTAGATCGCATGAAAACAGAAATGGCATTCTGAAACGCACGTTCATTGTAAAACTCCAATCCGCGGTAATAAGTTACTTTCTGGTATGCAGCTTTTGCATCCTGATTTTTATTCGGAATACTTTCCAGAATGTCAATGGCGTCTTTGTAATTTTTGGTTGTTAGTAAAATCTCTCCCAATAAGGTTTTTGCTTCATCTATTCTTTTAGAACGCGGATAACTTTTGATAAATTCCTGTGCTGCATCTAAAGCAACCTGGTGGAATTCCAGTTCGTAGGATAGTTTTGCGTAATTGAACAATCCTTCTTCCTGTAAAGACTTATCAAAACTGAGTTTAGACGCTTTGAAAAATGCATTTCTTGCCGATTGTTTATTCGAGGTTTTCAAAAAAGCTTCTCCTAAAGCAATCATTCCGCTTTGGTAATACTCATCAGCGGTATCCAGTTTTTCAAGCTCGACAATTGAGTTTGGATATTCTTTTAATTTATAATAGGTATAACCAATTTGGTAGCTATCCTGATTATTTTGAGTTTTTCCTTTATCCCGTGACTGGAAACGTTTGTAGAAAATTCCGGAATTGATGTAATCTGATTTTGCAAAGAAAGAAGCGGCCACAATTCGGAACATTTCTGTTTCATATTGCTGCGTGGTAGTTTTTAAAATCGGCAATGTGTATTTTAACACTTCATCATATCTTTTATCCAGAAAATACATTGCCGAAATATAATAAGGATAGGTGTTTTCGTACGTTTTAGAACCTTTTAATTTTTCAAATTCGCGTAAAGCAACTTTATAATCTGCGCTTAAATAGCTTAAATAAGCATAATAATAAATTGATGCTTCTTTATACTGCGTGTCTTCATCTTTAAGTTTTGCAAACAAAGGTTTTGCAGCAGCATAATCTTTTGTTTCAAAATAGGAATAGGCCAGTTTAAAACGGTATTCATTACTTTCTTTTGCGGATAAAGAATTCTGGTTAATCTTTTGGAACCATTCAATTGTTTTAGAATAGTTTTTCTGTGCGAAATAAGATCGGCCAACCTGGTAAAAAGCCATTTTGGTATAGGCGTTTACCGGATGATCATTGATGAATTTTAAAAACAAACTTTCAGCATCCTGATTGTTTAATTCCAGCGCACATAAAGCCTGATAATATTGGGCATTTTCTTTTAACAAAGTAATATCCTTGCCATTTTCTTCCACACCGGAAGGCATGATTTGCCAATTTTCTACTTTTTTAAACTGTTCTGCGGCTGCACCATATTTCTCTTTATCTAATAATTCGAGCCCGCTTTTATAATTCTGGTTTAATGTAAACCATGAAGTAAGTTGTGCCTGTGCCTGAAATGTAAAAATTGAAAGTGCAAGTAAGGAGAGGGTGTATTTTCTGAGCATAAGTATCCAAAAATGATAAAGGCAAAAATAATCTATAATAATTGCAGAGATTAACAGAAGAAATTAACAACTGTTGAAAACAGCAATTAAACGACGTGATTGCAAAGATGGTATTTTACCTCCGAAATCCTAATTTTCTGAACGGTACTTTCGGATAATTGTCCAGTATTTTTTCTCGTTGCTGTTCCAGTCATAAAGTCCGTATACAAAACCGGAAACGGCAGATACTACAATCAGGTTTATAGCAAAGGAAATCAGGTGTTTAAAGCTGATAAATGCGTAAGCGATATCGCCAATTACAAAGAAATTTGTAAGATGAACGAGGATAACAAACGGGATTGCGAAATTTTTAACAGCGGCAAAAAAAATATCTTTCCAGCTCCATTTTTTACGGGCTATGCGCCAGTATTTGACAAATTTTTCTTCAGCAGGATTCATTAAACTAACTTATTTTTCCGGCAAGAAGATATAAAACTGCCATACGAATAGCAACTCCGTTTTCTACCTGCTCTAAAATAATAGATTGTTTACTGTCGGCCACGTCGCTGGTAATTTCTACGCCCCGGTTTATTGGTCCCGGATGCATAACTGTTATTTCTTTGTCCAACGAGTTTAAGATTTTTTTATTCAGGCCATACATCATAGAATATTCCCGCAGGGAAGGGAAAAATTTAATATCCTGACGCTCCAGCTGTATGCGAAGCATGTTGGCAACATCGCACCAGTTTAATGCTTTTATCAAATTGTGCTCAACCTTTACGCCTAAAGATGCTATGTATTTTGGAATAAGTGTGGTTGGACCGCAAACCATAACTTCCGCACCTAACTTTTGCAGGCACAAAATATTGGAAAGCGCTACTCTGGAATGTAAAACATCGCCAATAATGGCAACCTTTTTACCTGCAACTTCGCCGAATTTCTCACGAATAGAAAATGAATCTAATAAAGCTTGTGTTGGATGTTCATGTGCTCCGTCTCCGGCATTAATAATCTGTGCGTTGATGTGCTTGCTTAAAAATGCTCCCGCTCCGGCGTAGGGGTGACGCATAACCACCATATCTACTTTCATTGCCAGAATGTTGTTTACCGTATCAATAAGCGTTTCGCCTTTACTTACAGATGATGAGGATGCGGCAAAATTAATAATATCGGCAGAAAGACGTTTTTCGGCAAGTTCGAAAGAGAGTTTTGTACGGGTTGAATTTTCGAAAAATATATTGGCAATGGTGATATCCCGTAAGGAAGGAACTTTTTTGATGGGCCGGTTTAATACATCTTTAAAAGTTGCCGCGGTTTCAAAAATTAATTCAATATCCTGTTTCGTCAGATCTTTAATTCCCAACAAATGCTTTGTACTAAGAGTCTGATTCACCGTTTTTTGCATTTATTTTTTATTATTTCGTTTTGTTTCCTGAAAAGCGTTTATTCATTTTTTTCTGATAACAATATCACTTTATCTTCTCCGTCTGTTTCTTTCCAACTTACAATCACTTTTTGCGAGTCAATAGTATCTACCTGAATTCCCGTGTAATCTGCTTCAATTGGTAAATGACGGGAATACCGGCGATCTACCAGGGCTAGTAATTCTACTTTAGCCGGCCGCCCGAAAGCCTGGATTGCATCCATGGCTGCACGAATTGTTCTGCCTGTCCATAAAACATCATCCGCTAGAATTACATTTTTTCCTTCTATAATAAAATCTATTTCTGTGCTGCTGGGCATCAGCAAGCCGTCTTTTCTTCTAAAGTCATCCCGAAAGAAAGTGATATCTAAATTCCCTTTCCGGATAGTAGCATTGGGCATTATTTTGTTTAGTTCTGAAGCGATCCGTTCTGCAAGAAAAATTCCTCGGGGTTGTATTCCCAGAATTACAGAATTTGAAAAGTCGTTGTGATTTTCTATTAATTGATGGCAAAGACGTTGAATGGTGATCTGGAATTTCTGACCGGAAAGCAATGGAAGGTTCTGCATCAGGTTATTTGGTTTGAGCAAAAATAGAAAATAGGCGCTAATTCAACGAAATAAAATAGATTATAATCTATTTCAAATTCAAGATCACAAAAAAGCCTCTCCCGAATAACAGGAGAGGCTATATTTAGATTTTAAAGAAAATTATTCTGCTGAATCTTCTTCTTTAGTTTGATCTTTTGAATCTGCGTTAGCTTCTTCCTTAGAATCTTCTTCTACTTCAGTTTTGGTTTCTGCTTTTGCTTCAGCTTTAGGCTCTTTGGCTTTTTTAGCTTTGTTTTCAGCACCTTCCATTTGTTGTTTTAACTGAGCAAGAACACCTAAGTCACCAAGAGTAGATTTCTCTACAGAATCTTTTACCTTTTTAACTGCACTAACAGTTGCTTTGGCATCTTTCTTCTTTTGGTTCATCTCTTCTTTACGCTCTTCTGCTTTCACTTCTTCCCAAATGCGGGCGTGAGAAACAACGATACGCTTAGAATCTTTATTAAACTCAATGATTCTGAATTCTGCAGTTTCGTCAGCTTTGATAGTAGAACCATCTTCTTTTGCCATATGTTTAGTTGGAACGAATCCTTCTACACCATAAGGTAAAGCGATGATAGCACCTTTATCAGTTACTTTCAATACAGTTCCTTCATGAACAGAGTCCATAGTGAAGATTGTTTCGAAAGTATCCCAAGGGTTTTCTTCTAATTGCTTGTGACCTAAACTTAATTTGCGGTTAGCCTCATCTAATTCTAAAACAACTACATCTAATTCTTCACCAACTTTAGTGAATTCATTTGGATGATTGATTTTCTTAGACCATGATAAGTCAGAAATATGGATTAAACCATCAATTCCTTCTTCAATTTCAACAAACACACCAAAGTTAGTCATGTTTTTAACTACTGCTTTGTGCTTGCTTCCAATTGGGTAACGCTCAGCAATGTTCTTCCAAGGATCTGGAGTTAATTGCTTAATACCTAAGCTCATTTTACGATCAGTACGATCTAAAGTTAAAACCTCTGCTTCAACTTCGTCACCTACTTTCAGGAATTCCTGTGGATTACGTAAATTCTGTGACCAAGACATTTCAGAAACGTGAATTAATCCTTCAACACCTGGAGTAATTTCTAAGAAAGCACCGTAATCTGCTACAGTTACAATCTTACCTTTTACTTTAGAACCAATTTCTAATGCAGTATCTAAAGCTTCCCAAGGATGTGGAGTTAATTGTTTTAAACCTAAAGCGATACGTTTTTTCTCATCATCAAAGTCAAGAACAACAACGTTAATCTTCTGGTCTAAGTTTAACACTTCACGTGGATGCTCTATACGGCCCCATGAAATATCAGTAATGTGTAATAAACCGTCAACACCACCTAAATCGATAAATACACCGAAATCAGTAATGTTTTTAACTGTACCTTCTAATACCTGACCTTTTTCAAGTTTAGCAACGATCTCAGTTTTTTGGTTTTCTAAATCATCTTCGATCAGCACTTTGTGCGATACCACTACGTTTTTAAACTCGTGATTGATCTTAACAACTTTGAATTCCATTGTCTTACCAACATAAATGTCGTAATCACGGATCGGCTTAATGTCGATCTGAGATCCTGGTAAGAAGGCTTCAACGCCCATAATATCTACAATCAAACCTCCTTTAGTACGGCTTTTTACAAAACCAGTAATAATTTTGTCCTGATCTAATGCTTCATTAATAGTTTCCCATGAACGCTGAGTTTTTGCACGTTTGCGGGATAATACCAACTGTCCGTTAGCATCTTCCTGAGACTCTACAAATACATCAACCGAATCACCAACTTTTAAGTCCGGTGTATCACGGAATTCAGATAATGATACTAATCCGTCAGACTTAAATCCGATGTTTAATACCACATCTTTGTTGTTTATAGAAACAACAATTCCAGGGATGATCTCGCCTTTGTTGATTGAGTTGAACGTACCTGCGTACATTTCCTCAAACTTCTCGCGATCTGCATCACTGTAGTTTCCAAATCCTTTGTCATCAGCATCCCAGTCAAAATCACCGGAAGGTGTAATCAAAGTTTTAGATTTGATTTCGTCGATAAACGATGAATCAGCTTCTGATTCAATGTTTTCCTTTTGTTTAACCGTAGTGGTTTCTTCGCCTTGAAGTTCTGCTTGTTTAGCTTTCAACTCCTTTTCGGCTTCTAGTTTTTTGGCCATTAATTAATTTATCTCCTTTTTCCGATTTAAATCGGACTGCAAAGGTAGAAAATTCCCTTTTTAAACAAAAAGTTTTTGAACCTTTATTTGCTGATAATTAACAGTTTCCCTAAAAACTTATTTTGAATGCTCGTGTTTTTCAACTAAACAATTGAAAGTTATGAGCGATTCAAAAGATAAAACCAGAATTTCATCACCACAGGAAGACGGAATTGACGCAGAAATTGATGATAAGCATGCCAAGGAAAAATTTAAAGTTGATGGCATAAAAACAGGCTCTTCCAAACGTTCAAGCACACAGGATATTCCTGCAGATGAACAAATGTATGGCTCATTTGATGAGATAAGGGAAGCTAAAGGAATTAAAAAAGACGATCCAAAGGAGGATTAATTCCAGTTCTTACGTTCCTTAAGTTTGTAATATGTGCTAAATGATGACTGCTATGCCAACTATATAAAGCAAGCACGTTTTCTAGCGTCCATTTTTTACCTTGTGCGGGATGAAAATAGGTTCTCTGGAATTGGTCTTCGCTTAAGGAATTTAAAAGTATTGCCCAACGAAAGTGCAGGCCTTCAATAATTTTTAGAGAAGAATCAATCGGGAGATCTTTTCCATCGGCTAAATCAGCCCACAAACTTTCTTCAAAAGGCTTTATAGTCGGATTGTCTTCTGTTAATGCCAGTTTAAAACGGATGAAAGCATTCATATGACTATCAGCCAGATGATGAACTACCTGACGAATGGTCCAGCCATCTTTACGGTAAGGCGTATCTAATTGCTCATCACTCAGATTTTCAACTTCAGAAATTAAATTCTTTGGTAGATTTTTGATCACTTCAATATTTGCCTGGCGGTTTTCTGAAGCATCATCAGGCATTTTAAAATTCCCGATAGGATATTTTAACTTTTCCAGTTCAAAAACAGTCATAGCTATTTAATAAAAGGTTTAACTCTTTCTAATGCAAATTCAAGTTGTTCTTTCTCGTTCAATGTGGTATTGTCCAAAACAATAGCATCTTTTGCCCTTGTTAACGGACTTTCTTTTCGTGTGGTATCTAAATAATCGCGGTGAGCCAGGTTCTCAAATATCTCTTCCAAAGTAATATCTTGTCCCTGGTTTTTTAATTCTTTGAATCTTCTTTCTGCTCTGATCTTTGGATCGGCAGTCATAAATATTTTAACCTCGGCAAAAGGGAAAACTGTGGTGCAAATGTCACGGCCATCCATGACAATGTTTTTAGATTGCCCCATTCTTTGTTGTTGTTTCACCATTTCTTTACGGATGGCTTTAACAGCGCTTACTTCGCTTACCATTGCCGAAACTGGCATTTGCCTTATTTCTTCAGAAACCTCTTCGCCGTTAAGGGTAATATGAGTCTGGTAATCTCTGGAATGAAATTCAAGATGAATATCTTGTAGAGCCTGTTCAACTGCCGAGTTATCGGTCAGATTGATATTGTTTCTTAAAAAGTACAAAGTTACTGCACGGTACATTGCTCCGCTATCAATATATATAAAATGTAGTTTTTTTGCCAGCGCTTTTGCTAATGTGCTTTTGCCGCATGAAGAATAGCCATCTATAGCTACAACAATATTTTTGCTCATCGGGAAACAAAGGTAAGATTTGCACCAAATTTTAATTGAGAAAATTAATTTTAAATCAATTATTTTCTCCTTTTACAGGATGATTTCATCCTGATTAAAAGGATTAAATGGAATTGTTATTTTTAGCCCCATGAATTTGACAAGGGAATTGCTCCTAAAAGAAATTAGTTTTAAAACTTCCAGAAGCGGTGGTAAAGGCGGGCAAAATGTAAATAAAGTATCCAGCAAAGCTGAGTTAAATTGGCATATTCAGGAATCTGAACTATTAACAGACGAAGAAAAAACGTTGATCAATACCAAGCTTGCAAGTCGGATAAATTTAAACGGAATTCTGCAGGTTATTTCTGAAGAGGAGAGGAGTCAGATTTTAAATAAACAAAGGTGTATTGAAAAATTACTGGTTCTGGTAAAGAAAGCCCTTCATATTCCAAAATTGAGGAAAGCCAGCAAACCAAAAAAATCAGCTATAGAAAAACGCTTGAAGAGCAAACAAATGCAGGCGATGAAAAAGATTAACCGAAAAAATCAAAGCAGTTTTGAATAAGCCAATTATTTATTTTCATTAAAACGATAATACATCGCAATTGAACCATATTGATGTGCTTTGGCAGTACTTTTAATTTCTCTGGATTTAAAAATAAATGAGAAGTCGAACGTAAACCTGTTTTTTGCATACATATATCCCAGCTGCTGACTAAATACCAA
>JBBRCI010000068.1:0-15353 GCA_038204935.1 Sphingobacteriales bacterium
TAGTTTTGGGTAATGAGATTCCTATTCCCCGGATTTTTATTTGCCCTCTTTTTTGTTGCCATCCCCATTATTATTCATTTATTTAATTTCAGGCGTTACAAAAAAGTCTATTTCAGTAATGTTGCTTTTTTAAAAAATATAGAGTTACAAAGCGCTTCAGGTAAAAATTTGCGTAATCGCATGGTTTTGGCTTCACGCATTTTGGCCGTTATTTTTATGGTTTTTGCTTTCGCCCGACCATTTATCCCGGATAAAAACGCAGTCAATAATTTAAATCCCCAAGTTGTAAGTGTGTTTATTGACAATTCTTACAGCATGGAAAGTGTTAACAAAGAAGGAACATTGCTGGATGAAGCTAAACGACGGGCAAAAGAAATTGCTTTAGCTTTCGATTTGAATGATAAATTTCAAATCCTGACGCATGATTTTGAAGGCAAACACCAACGTCTTTTATCAAACGAAGAATTTATTAATGCAGTTGAAGAAATAAAAATAAGCGGAAGCAACAGAACGCTGAATCAAATTGTGGAACGCCAGAAAGATCTGTTAAACGGGGAAAGCAATTCTTTAAAGTCATCGTATATCATTTCTGATTTTCAGAAAAACCTGATCAGCGAAAAGCAAATTCCTTCAGACAGCTCAACCAATTATCGCTTTGTGCGACTAAAGGCAAATCCTTTAGCAAATATCTCGGTTGATTCTGTTTGGTTCACGTCGCCAATACATCGGGCAGGCGAACCCGAAAATCTGGTTGTGAAGCTTCGCAATAATTCAGATAAACAATCCGAAAATATTCCTATTAAACTTCTGATCAATAAACAGCAAAAGGCAATTGGCAATTTAAGTATTGCGCCCCGTGCTAGTAAAAATGATACACTTAGATTTAGTTCGGCAAATTCCGGATGGCAATCTGCAGAAATCAATATCACCGATTTTCCTGTCGTTTTTGATGATAAATTTTATTTCAGCTACCCAATTCAATCCAGTTTAAATATTTTGATCATTAATGGCTCACTGCCAAATCCGTATCTGCAAGCCGTTTATCGCTCAGATCCGTTTTTCAGAGTAGAAAATGTTCCGGCAGGAAATATTAACTATTCAGAACTTGGAAACTATCCACTAATCATTTTAAATGAAATAACAGATTATTCCTCAGGTTTAATCCAGCAAATTCAAAATTATACCCGCAAAGGTGGTAGCGTTGTGGTTTTTCCGTCGCTAGATGCAGATATTTCCGGATTGTCAAATCTGTTGCGAAATTTAGGAACAGATGTTCCCCAGGAAATAATCAATGCTGAAGAAAAAGTTACGTCCATTAATTTAAAGCATCCAGTTTTTGCTGATGTGTTTGAACGGATTCCACAGAATTTGAATTTACCTGTTGTTAAAAAATACATTCGTTATTCATCACAAAGCAGAACCGGCAAGCAAAATATTTTAGATTTTCCCGCAAGGCGAAGTTTGTTTGGAGAATATTTATCCGGCAAAGGGAAAGTTTATTTATCGGCTGTGCCTTTAAAAGATGAGGCGGGAAACTTTGCAAGGCATTCGGTTTTCGTTCCTATTATGTATCGGGTTGCTTTGCTGGGCTTGCAGGAAAACCGGCTTTATTATACAATTGGTAAAGATCAAACTATAGAAATTCCGCGTGTGAATTTAAATGCCAATCAAACATTGCGAATCAGGAAAAAAGATTTTGAAGCAATTCCGGATGTGCGGCAGACAGAAAATGTAACCCGGTTATTTGTTGCCGACCAGATTAAAGAGGCCGGAAATTACGATCTATATAAAGGTGATAGTCTGATTGCACGATTCGCGTTTAATGATTTGGGTTCTGAGTCTGATCTGAGTTATGCGTCTGACAAAGATTTGCTTGCTCAGTTTGATAAAAACAAGCCAGACATCATCAATTCGGTAGAAGGTTCTATGCAGAATGAAGTTAAATCAGCCCGTCAGGGAACACAATTGTGGAAACTTTGTCTAATTTTGGCACTAATGTTTCTGGCAGCAGAAATTCTGTTGATCCGTTTTTATAAAACTTCTAAAATTACACCCGTAGATCCGATATAATGGAAATTATAAACGATTGAATGGCTTTTAAACATACAAATTCAACAGATGAAACAATTACTTCTTCAACAGGTAACTATTCTCGACAAACAAAGCAAGCATCACCAAACGGTTGCCGATGTTTTGATTGCTGATGGGAAAATCCAAAAGATTGCAGCTAAAATAAAATCGGATGGATCTGATATAGAAGTTATTGATGGTGAAGGAAAGTTTTTGTCCATCGGTTTTTTTGATCTGAACGTAAATTTTGGCGAACCCGGACTTGAAACTAAAGAAGAAATTGAAAGCGGATGTGAAGCTGCTGCCGCGGGAGGAATAACCGGAATTGCCTTGATGCCCAATACGGACCCTCCATTTCAGTCGAAAGGCGAAATTTCTTATATCCTCAATAAAAGTAAAGGTAATCTGGTTGATGTATTCCCGGTAGGAACCATAAGTAATAACCGCGAGGGCAAAAACCTGGCAGAATTGTTTGATATGAGCAGGAGCGGAGCCGTAGCTTTTAGCGATGGAAATAAGCCTGTGGCCGACGCCGGACTAATGAGCAGAGCACTTTTGTATACTAAAGGTTTTGATGGCCTGATAATTTCTTATGCCGAAGATGCCGGTTTGGCGGCAAACGGAAAGATGAACGAAGGTGTGATGAGCACTTTGCTGGGTATGAAAGGTAATCCCGCTTTAGCGGAAGAATTGATGGTTAGCCGCGATTTAAACCTGGCCGAATACAATGATGCGAGAATTCATTTTTCTACCTTAAGCACCGAAAGAAGCGTTGAGCTGATAAGGCAGGCCCGTAAAAAAGGAATAAAAGTAACATGCGATGTGGCGGTTCATCATTTGGTTTTCACCGATGATGACCTGGCAGATTTTGAGAGTAATTTTAAAGTGAAACCTCCGCTTAGAACTGCTAAAGACAGAAAAGCATTGTTAAAAGGTTTAAAGGATGGAACTATTGATGCCATCGTTTCTCAGCATACCCCACATGAAATTGAATTTAAAAATGTGGAATTTGAAATTGCCGAATATGGAATTATTGGTTTACAAACGCTTTTAGCAATGGTATTGAAAGCAGGAATAAGTGCTGAAGAATTAGTTGAAAAGTTAGCTCTTAATCCCAGAAAGATCTTAAATCTGGATATTCCTTCTATCCTTGAAGGAGAATTAGCTAATTTAGTATTGTTTGATACAGAAGCAAGCTGGGAGTATTCAGAAAGCAGCAATCTATCAAAATCAGAAAATTCCCCGCTAATGGGGCAAAATTTAAAGGGAAAGGTTATTATGATTTATAATAATAATCAATCTGTTACATTCTAAAATCTACAATTATGAATTTAAAGGTCGATAAAGCACTGAAAATAAGTGTTGAAAAATTTGCTCAGATTATTGAGGAAAACGGAAGCGAATTACATACAAATTTGAAAACTGTGTTCAACAGCGAGCAATCTTATTTAGAAAAGGTTGCCGAAATGGATCAGGTTATTGATGAAGCGCCAAAGTTTGATGCGCTTCGCGAAGTTATTTTTGATCTCTTGCTCATTAATTTCTTTACAGAAGATGTTCAAAAACTGGAAGAAGATTATCTTGATTCTGATGAATGGGAAGATATTGAAGAGGAAACTCTAGACCGTGGAACAGAATTACTAAACTTACTTTTATACATCAAAGAATGCGAGGATGAAAATCTGGAACCGGAGCTGGAAGATTTTCTGAAAGAATTTTTATTGGTAGAAGAAGATGAATTTCAGGACGAACATCGTATTTATGAAGATGTAATAGCCAATCAGAGTTTGGTTGACAGTTCTTTGGAGGAAGTTGCCCGGGTTTCAAAGAATTTGCATGAATTTTCGGAGCTTAAAGATTTATTTTATCCTTTAATAGGCTTTTTCCGTGAACAAAATCCATCTGCTGAAGAATTGGAGACTTTTAAAAATAATAGCGCCAATCCTGCCTTTGATACTTCTGTATATTCTTTGCTAATTTCTTATAATCAAAATTAAAATTTGGAATTTTAAAGAAATTAATTTTATCATTGATAATCAATTGTAATAAATTGACCAAATTTCAATCTTAATTAAAATCACTAAACCAAAACCAATTTTAATATGGAATCAATTCAACTGACTACAGATCCTAAGAAATTAGCCCTTAACAATTCCTTGATTTGGGCTGCAATTAATATTGCCATTTTTCTGATTGTGTATTATGTTAAACCAGACCTTATGGGATCATTTCTATTTACAGGTATTCAGCTGTTGATAGGAATTGGACTTGCAGTTTATTTTTGCATGGACATGCGGAAAAAAATTGGAGGTTACTGGACGTTCAAACAAGCGTTGAGCAGCATTTTTATCATGTTTTTTGTGCAGGCAATAATTGTATTCTTCTTCACAATCATATTTGCCAAGTTTATTGAACCTGACTATGCCGTTAAAATGAAAGAAATCGTTTCTAACAGCACGCAGGAAATGCTTGAAAAAGTAGGAATGAATCAGGATAAAATCGATGAAGCCATGGCCGAAAGTGATGTTCGTTTGGAAAAACAATTTAATCCGGGAATCAAAGAAATTTTAATTGGACTGGGAACCGTAGCTATCATGTATTTTGTTGGCGCCTTAATTTTTGCGGCTATTTTCAAAAGAGATCCGCAGGTTTTTGCTAACAATACCGAAGAATAGATATTTACCGCATATTATTCACGTGCAGGTTTTGTCAATTATATTGATGAAATTTGCACGTTTTATTTTAACAGCATTTCAAAGATGCGAAATCTGAATTGTACCCGATAAAAATGGATATTTCCGTAGTTGTACCATTATATAATGAAGTTGAATCTTTGCCCGAACTAACAGAATGGATCAGGCAGGTGATGCAGAAATCCAATTTCAGCTATGAAATAATTTTGATTGATGATGGAAGCAACGATGGTTCATGGGATAAAATTGAAGAATTAAAATCCCACCACGATAATATTGTTGGTATTAAATTCAGACGTAACTACGGTAAATCAGCGGCATTGAATGTTGGTTTTGAAGCTTCGCAGGGCGATGTTGTTATTACAATGGATGCCGATTTGCAGGATAGTCCGGATGAAATTCCGGAATTATACCGCCGTATTCACGAGGATAAATTCGATCTCGTTTCCGGATGGAAGCAAAAGCGCTATGATCCGCTCACCAAAACAATTCCTACCAAGTTTTTTAATTCGGTAACCCGAAATATGTCGGGAATACATAATCTGCATGATTTTAACTGCGGTCTAAAAGCATACCGGAAAGAAGTTGTAAAGAACATTGAAGTTTACGGAGAGATGCACCGCTATATTCCGGTTATTGCAAAATGGGCCGGATTTCATAAAATTGGCGAGCAGATTGTAGAACATCGGGCTCGTAAATATGGAACTACCAAGTTTGGTTTCAGCCGTTTTGTAAACGGATTTTTAGACCTTTTATCTATATTTTTTGTTGGAAAATTTGCCAAACGCCCGATGCACTTTTTCGGTACTTTGGGTGTTTTAAGTTTTCTTTCGGGAACAATAATGGCGGTTTGGATTATCGGCGAAAAGCTGTATCATATTGCCCGCCATATTCCATACAGCCGAGAAGTAACTTCGCAACCTTTATTTTATATTGCTCTGGTTGCTATAATTGTTGGTTTTCAGCTTTTCCTAACGGGTTTTATTGCCGAACTGGTTTCACGCAACGCTCCGGAAAGAAACTCGTATCAGATAGCTAAAACCATATAATCTCCATTACGAAGACTCATTAGCATAACCTTAATTTTCTAAATGTTTTTTTCCATAATCATTCCTCTTTACAATCGCCCACAGGAAATTGATGAATTGCTGCATACTTTAACTCAGCAGCAGTACACCCAGTTTGAGGTGCTGATTGTTGAAGACGGATCAGTTCAGGATGCGAAAGAGATTGTAGAAAGTTATCGCGATAAGCTGGATATTCATTATTATTTTAAGGAAAATGCAGGTCAGGGTTTTGCCCGCAATTATGGTTTCGCGAAAGCAAAAGGAGATTATTTCATCGTTTTTGATTCGGACTGCTTAATTCCGGTAAACTATCTGGAGACAGTAAAAAATTATTTGTTAAAAAATCCGCTTGATGCTTTTGGTGGTCCTGATGGTGCGCATGAATCATTTACGCCAACACAAAAAGCCATCAGTTATTCCATGACTTCGCCATTTACAACCGGCGGAATTCGTGGTAATAAAAAGCATATAGGCACTTTTCATCCCAGAAGTTTTAATATGGGAATTTCCCGCGAAGTGTGGGAGAAAAGCAATGGTTTTATTCTAACCCGGTTGGGTGAGGATATTGAATTTAGTATCCGCATTCACAGTATGGGTTTTAAAATCGGGTTAATACCCGATGCGGTTGTATATCATAAACGCCGTACAGATTTTGTTCAGTTTTTTAAGCAATTGCATTTTTTCGGCAGAGCGAGGATTAATATTTATAAACATTACCCAAAGGAATTAAAGCTGGTTCATTTTTTTCCTGCTATGTTTACCATATTTCTTTTCGTAAGTCTTATATTAAGCATTCTGAATGTGCCTCTGGCCGATTTTTGCAAAGTTTTCCTCTCATTATATGTTTTGTTAATATTTTTTCATTCATGGATGAAAAATAAATCAGCAAAAGTTGCATTTTTGAGCATTATAGCTGCATTTGTGCAGTTAACTGCTTACGGCTTAGGTTTTATGCAGGATTTTTGGAAACGAATTATATTAAAACAAGGATAATCTATATGAATAAGCCCTTCTCGGTTAACGAGATATTAGCAGATGCCTGGAGCTTTGCAAAAACGAACATTTGGATTTTAATTGGATTTACCGCCGTGCAGTTTGTGGTGATTTTAATTATTACAACACTTCTAAAAGGTTTATTTGGTGGAGAAAGTCAGGTGAGTTTAATTACACAAAATATTATCCTTGCACTATTTGATGCGTTTTTTACGGTTGCATTTTACCAGGTAGTTTTCAAGCTAATTGATGAAGAAGGTGAACCCGAGCTTCCGGATTTTGTTCCGAATCTGGTAAAAGCCATGAACTTTGTATTGGTGAAACTGATTATTGGAATTTTACTGGTTTTGATTATTACTTTAATCAGCTCTGTTTATTTTATAAACAGCCCTGAGATTGACACAACTAATAAATTGAGCTGGGATTTGCTTCCGGTTTTCGTATTAATTGCCATCCCGATAATTTATTTTACTGTTCGTTTATGCTTTGTGGTTTGTTTTATCGTCGATCAGGAATCTGGCGCTTCAGAATCAATTAGCCAAAGCTGGACATTAACCGCGGGCAATTTTTGGATCATCTTTTTATTATTCCTTTTTATATTAGGAATAAATATTTTAGGAGCAATAGCGCTTTTCATCGGATTATTATTTACCGTTCCCTTTTCCAGTTTGGTAATAATTATTGCTTACCGTCAAATGGTAAACAACTATACCGATGAGGAAGATGTTCTAATAGAAAATCCTGAGCAATAGAAATGGGAATTAAAGCAGCATTAAGTAAGCCATTTGCCGCCTATGTAGTCAGGCAGATTAACAAATGGAAGAAAAATGCGCTTGCCGCTCAACAAAATGTTTTGCAAAATCTGATTGCTGATGCAAAGAATACTGCATTCGGTCGTGATCATCATTTTGAATCCATTAAAACATACGAAGATTTTAAGAAAGCTGTTCCCGTGAGGGAATATGAAGAATTAAGGCCATATATAGAACGGGTTGTAAAAGGTGAACCGAATGTGATCTGGCCGGGAAAACCTGCCTATTTTGCTAAAACTTCGGGAACAACTTCCGGAATGAAGTACATTCCAATTTCTAAAGAATCTATGCCCGAACATATAAAAGCGGCCCGCAATGCGCTTTTATGTTATATCCACGAAACAGGAAATGCCGATTTTGTTAACGGAAAAATGATCTTCCTGCAGGGAAGTCCAATTATGGATGTAAAAGCAGGAATTAAAACCGGGCGATTATCCGGAATTGTGGCGCATCACGTTCCCAATTATCTGCAGAAAAACAGAATGCCAAGCTACCAAACCAATTGTATTGAAGACTGGGAGCAAAAAGTGGATGCAATTGTTGAAGAAACGCTTCATTCTGATATGAGCCTTATCGGCGGAATTCCGCCCTGGGTGCAAATGTATTTCGACAAACTGATATCAAAATTGCCCGGCAAAAAGATCAAAGACATTTTCCCTAATTTTAATTTGTTTGTGTATGGTGGAGTAAACTTCGAACCTTATCGTGCAAAACTGGAAGAAAGTATCGGCAGAAAGGTAGATTCAATTGAAACTTATCCCGCTTCAGAAGGATTTATCGCTTTTCAGGATTCGCAGACCGAACCCGGATTATTGCTTTTAGTGGATGCCGGAATGTTTTATGAATTTATTCCTTCGGAGGAATATTTTAATGAGAATCCAACCCGTTTATCTTTGCAGGATGTAGAACTGGATAGAAATTACGCCTTAATTTTAAATACAAATGCCGGATTATGGGGTTATAGTATTGGCGATACCATAAAGTTTATTTCTAAAGATCCATACCGTATTGTAGTAAGCGGACGGATAAAACACTATATTTCGGCTTTTGGCGAGCACGTTATAGCTGAGGAAGTTGAATACGCATTACTTTCTGAAGCAAAAAAGGAAGGTGTCGAAATTACCGAATTTACGGTTGCACCACAGGTTAATCCGGAAAACGGAACATTACCTTACCATGAATGGTTTATAGAATATGCAAAATCTCCTGCCGACGAAGAGGCTTTCAAAAAAAAGGTAGATGCGGCATTGCAAAAAAAGAATACATATTACTTTGATCTGATAGAAGGAAAAATCCTGCAGCCACTGGTTATACGTAGTTTAGAGAAACATTCTTTTATCAACTACATGCGATCTCAGGGAAAACTTGGAGGTCAGAATAAAGTGCCCAGATTAAGTAATGATCGTAAAATTGCTGACGAGCTAGGCGCATACATAAAGAAATAATTACCGGAAATTTGATTGATTTCAGATCTTCGTGATAAAATATAAATTTTGATTAAAAGGAATATAGCGATTCTGGGTTCAACCGGAAGTATTGGTACGCAAGCATTAGAAGTGATCAGGCAAAATCCCGATCGATTCTCTGTTTTTGTGCTAACCGCTCAAAGTAATGCTGAATTATTAATACAGCAGGCGCTTGAGTTTAAACCATCGTATGTAGTAATTGGCGAAGAGAGTAAGTGTAAGGAAGTGGAGAATGCGCTTACATCTGCAAACTGTAAAGTTCTTTGCGGTTTGGATGATCTCGATTCTGTTGTAACCAGCTCAGAAATTGATATTGTTTTAACCGCTTTGGTTGGTTTTGCGGGTTTAAGACCTACACTTTCTGCCATCCGGGCCGGAAAAGATATCGCGTTAGCAAATAAGGAAACTTTGGTAGTTGCCGGCGAGCTGGTGACAGAAATGGCTGCTAAACACAAAGTGAAAATTCTGCCTGTAGATTCAGAGCATTCGGCAATTTTTCAATGCCTTGCCGGCGAGGAAAATAATCCGGTAGAAAAAATATATTTAACGGCTTCAGGTGGTCCTTTCCGCGGAAAAGATTCAGCTTTTTTGTCAACTGTAACACGCACAGAAGCACTAAAGCATCCCAATTGGGTGATGGGAGCGAAGATCACGATAGATTCTGCCAGCCTGATGAATAAAGGTTTGGAAGTGATAGAAGCCAAATGGCTTTTTAATCTGGAAGTAGATCAGATCGATGTCATTGTTCATCCGCAATCTATAGTGCATTCTATCGTTCAATTTAAAGACGGTTCTATGAAAGCACAAATGGGACTTCCAGATATGAAATTGCCCATACAATATGCTCTGGCTTATCCACAAAGGATAGAAAATACATTTCCCCGGTTTAATTTCATGGATTATCCAACGCTTTCTTTTGAGCAGGCGGACAGCAAGACGTTCCGAAACCTAGGACTTGCTTTTGATGCGCTTAATTCTGGCGGAAATATGCCATGTGTGATTAATGCTGCCAATGAGGTTGTAGTGGCAGAGTTTTTGAATAACCGTGTTGGATTTTTGCAGATGAGCGACGTGATTGCAAGCTGCATGGCAAAAGCTTCGCTGGTTAAAAATCCTTCATTAGAAGATTACTTGGAAACCGACCGCGAGACCCGCGTGTACGCACAGGAATTAGTAACAAATCGTTAACAAAAATATCCAATATAAAATTTTAGAGAAAACGCATGGACGGATTAGTAATGGCAGGACAACTGCTTCTTGGATTATCTATTTTGATTATTCTGCACGAGGCAGGGCACTTTTTTGCAGCCCGGGCTTTCGGCATCAGAGTAGAGAAATTCTATTTGTTTTTTGATGCCTGGGGTTTTAAACTTTTTAGTTTCAATTATAAAGGTTGCGAATACGGAATTGGCTGGTTGCCTTTGGGCGGCTACGTTAAAATTGCGGGAATGATAGACGAATCTATGGACACCGATCAGCTTGCTGGTCCGGCGCAACCCTGGGAATTTAGATCAAAACCAGCTTGGCAACGACTAATTGTCATGCTTGGCGGTGTTACGGTAAATATAGTGCTGGGAATTTTTATTTTCTGGATGCTTACGCTGAAGTTTGGGGAAACCTATACACCCAATGATAAACTGCAATATGGTATTGCTCCGGGAATTATCGGACGCAATATTGGTTTGCAGGCAGGAGATAAAATTACTGCTGTAAACGGCAAAAAGATCGTTCGCTTTGAAGAACTAACCAGTTCTAAAGTATTATTTGGTAATACAGCTTTAACAGTAGATCGCAACGGCGAGAAAAAAATTATTTCTGTACCGGGAAACATTATTGAAGAACTTTCTGATTACGGAATCGGACAATTCATTACTCCTCGAGGGATAATTGGCAAAGTTTCGGCAATTGCGCCGGCAAGTAATGCGGAGAAAGCTGGTATTCAGGTTGGCGACAGCATTGTAGCGGTTAACGGAAAAGATGTAAAGTTCTTTGATCAATTTCAATCTGAAGTGATCGCCAAAACAGGTAAATCTGTTGACCTTTCAATTCTAAGAAACGGTCAGCCTCAATCATTAACCAGTAATGTTTCTGACGAAGGAACTTTAGGTGTGGTAATTCCGCAGTTGGGTGTGCCTCGCGAAAATCAGCAATATGGCTTCGTAGCGGCTTTGCCGGTGGGTGCTTCAAAAGCATGGGGATCTTTTATGGATAACGCCAAAGGCCTTGGAAAAGTGGTTAGCGGACAAGTAAAGGCTAACAAAGCCTTTACAGGTCCGATTGGTATTGCTACCATGTTTGGTAAAACAGTAGACTGGGTTAAATTCTGGAGCCTAGTTGGTTTACTTTCTATGGCGCTTGCGCTGATGAACTTATTGCCAATTCCTGCTTTAGATGGCGGACACGCTGTGTTTTTACTGATTGAAATGGTAAAAGGCGAACCACTGAGCGATAAATTTATGGAACGTGCACAAATGGTGGGTTTCGTAATTTTAATTACTTTGATGGTTTTCGTTTTTGGAAACGATATAATTAAGCACGTTATTAATTAATCAGGCAGTTTGCAGTTGGTAGTATTCAGTTAGCAGTTTATAGTTTGCAGTTGTCAGTATTCAGTTAGCAGTATTCTGTTAGCAGTTGACAATCTTCAGATAGAAGTAATCAATTAGCTGGATGCTATATTCTCATTACTAATATCTCAATACTAATATCTAATTTCTAATATCTCAATACTCAATACTAATATCTCAATACTAAGTTCTCTAAGAAAAAATGGATTATTTCGAATTTTACGATTTGCCGGTTCTGTTTCATGTAAATGAAGGAGACGTAAAAAAGAAGTTTTATGAACTGAGCAAAAAGTACCATCCCGATTTTTTTGCCAATGAAAGTGAAGAGAAGCAACAGGAAATTCTGGAACTTTCCACATTAAATAATAAAGCTTTCCAGGTTTTGTCAAATCCGCTTAAGCGGATAGAATATATTCTTTCTTTAAATTACCTGATGGCCGAAGGAGATAAGTATAGCCTTCCGCAGGATTTTTTAATGGAAATGATGGATGTGAATGAAGCCTTGATGGAACAGGAATTTGAACCAGATGCCGGAGCTTTAGAAAACATTAACACTCAGGTTGATGAAATTGAAAAGAGTTTATTTGACGAATTAAAGCAATATACTGATGCTTTTGACCATGAACCGGAAGGCAAACACGAGAGCACTTTGCTGAAAATCAAAGACATCTGGTACCGACAAAAATATTTGTTGCGAATTCGGGAGAGTTTGAATAGATTTGCTGCCCGCATATAAGCCTTTATATGCTGTAAATGCCCAGCTGGCGGAACTGGTAGACGCGTCGGTCTCAAACACCGATAGGAAACTGTGCCGGTTCGATTCCGGCGCTGGGTACGATTAATATCAATAAAGACCTGTAGCAATATTTTCACAGGTCTTTTTTTAGTTACCGACTGTATTCCATACAGAATGGGGTCAGAGACCCCAATTTATTTGGTAATCCGTAGTCACGCTGCGCTTAAGACTATGGACAGATGAGCGTTAGGGGATATTCTTGTATTAAAAACGTGCGATAAATTCAGCCGGTGACACTAGTGGAATATTATTAAATGGATTTAAAATAAGCAAATCCTTATCTCCAGTGATCACACCATCCGCTGAAGCAGAAAGAGCCAGTGAAAGAAACATGTTATCTTTCGGATCCCTGCAAATGGTTACTGTTTCCGTCAGTTTAATAGATAATGAATGGGTCAGAATATTTTCAAGAAAAGCGATCCTTGTATGCAATGACAAATACTTATCAAACTTTGGACGGGTAAAAACAGCAAAATATTCATCGCTGGTTTCAGGACTCACCAGTAAGGTCCCGGTTTCCCGCGCTTTGGTCAACGCTTTACCCGGAGATGAATTACATACTAAATAAGGCACTGATCTGGGTGTTGGTATCAATTATCCAAAACTGGTTAATCATCATTTAGCAATTCACTAAGCTTATCGGGGGTAAAGCCATTGTTTCTTGCTTCTTTGGTAGCTTTTTTCATGATAGACTTCAGCTTCTCATTTGGTGACTTCCTGCTTAAAAAATCATCAAGCCAGGCATTAATATAAATTTCCGCTTTCTGCTTAACTGAATCATCAGCGTTTTCAAATGCCTGAGCTATTTTTGGAGGTACATTTAAAGAAATCGTTTTCATTAAGGTAAAAATACAAAATTATGCTTTTAAACAGGTAAAATAAGAACAATTTGATCTAAAGATCATTTAGCAATTCTCTTGAGTCGCGCAATTCGATTTTGCCTTCACGATGCAGCTTAATTTCTTCAAATGAGGTTTTCAGACGTTTATAAATAACTTTTTCTGCTTTATTTAAGGGTCGTTCCTCAATAACGATATTATTGCTACTCATTCCTGATTTTTAACTGGTATTCCAATCCGTCAATCGCCGAATCCACTTTGCCAGCGTATTTTTTCAGATCAATAGGTTTGAGTTTTTTAGTAAGTTTAACCAATTGTTCATCCAGCCGGACATGATCTATGGACTTATTTATCTCAATCGCTTTTGCCATATACAAATATACGTAACGTAAATTTTATTGTAATATCCTGTTTGCCTGTAATTCAAATACTCTCATATTTGTATATCACCGTTCATTGACTATCCGTTACAGGGCTTGCAGGGCATTAAAGTAAACTAATCCGCTTCAAATAAAATGAGACTGATAAGGTTACCTGTTTGGCAAGTTTACTTGATAAATATAATAAATCAACGATTTAAGTGGCCGGATAATCGTCCTGCCACCCTGAATATATTGTTTTCATTGATTAGAGCTATGTTCTAAGATTTAGCCGGCATGACAGGATTTGAACTTTGATATTTTGTGAGGTTTCAGTGTCGCCGATTTTTGGTTCGACGTTATTCTGTTGCCTTCTGTGTTTAAACGCCAATTTGTCAAGCAATTAACCTTTCCAGCAGCTTTAAATCTTCCTCCAAGTGGTTCGAGAATTGTCCCGTTGAGTGTACGGAAAGCTCTTCGAAAGAAGGGCTTTTTTTGTAAATTGTGAGTTTGTCCAGATAATTGTCGGGACTGGCTGGCTCCACTATAGAATTTAGCGCAGCAGCTCTACGGATTTTGGCATGATGAGGAGTCTCCTGAATCCTTGTGAAGAAACAAAACAATCAAACTAATTCATTTCCCTGGAAACAATTCTCGAAGTCCTGCTAAAATCTTATAATTCCTCCCCTTACCTGCTTTTCAGATAAAAAGATCAACATTGAAAGCAATAATGCATATAACAAATCATATCAAAATTTAAATTATTTTTAATGTACGAGTATGGTTATTTAAATTGTAAACGAGTCTGAAGGCTCTTATACATTGAGTAATCCGTAGAGACTCTTCGCTAAACTGTACAACAGCTATTTATTGTTTACTTACTAATCAATTTTGATAATCGCTGGAAACTCTCCTGACAGATGATGAATTTCTCTTCCAGATTGATTTTTCTTTATTACCATCTTACAAATCTTCGTATTTTTCCTTCAGTCTTTGCTCTTTAACGGATCAAAACTATTTGTTTTTTGTAACGGAATTTTTGCAAATAGATGTTTTTGTTTGATTTATTTTATAGATTGGTATATCAATTGTATGCCTTTTTATTTAGCCATGTTGAATCAAAATTTGAATGATTTGGACTCTGATCATCAATTTAAGCATGATGAGGATTTTTTTAAATCGATTTATCTTGAGTTTTACCCTAACTTGATAGTTTTTGCCAATGGCTATGTTAAACAAATTTCAATTGCCGAAGACATTGTAGAAGATGTTTTTATTAAACTTTGGCAAAGTCGAAGTACCATTTACGCCATTAAAAACCTTAAACTTTATTTATATGTGGCTATTAAAAATTCATGCATCAATCATTTGGTTAAGCAAAAAAAAATGAATTTAAGCTTTATTGATGATTTAGACATAGATATAGAGGCCATAGTTGCAACTCCAGAAGATTCCTTGATTACGAAAGAAAGGATAGCATTAATTAATGCCGAGATTGAAAAGCTTCCAAAAAAATGTAAAGCAATATTTATCTTGGTAAAGGAAGAAGGATTTAAATATAATGAAGTAGCGGTTTTATTAAATCTTTCTGTCAAAACAATTGAAGCGCAAATGTCTATCGCTTTCAAAAAATTAGCTATAGCTTTTAAAGAAGAATTTCACACAACTTTTTTAAAAGCCAGGCAAAAAAA
>JBBRCI010000069.1:0-15319 GCA_038204935.1 Sphingobacteriales bacterium
GCCGAAAAGTCTGCTCTTACAAAGACTTTCATTAAAACGATCTGGTACATTGGAAAAGTTGCAACCAAACTAATTCCGATCGAGTCGAAAATGCTTTCTCCTTATATTATGCTGGTTGCAAGGAAAAAATCGTAAAGTCTACTTTTTATTGAGTCTCTGTTTCGCAAAGCGGATAATACGTTGCCACAAATTTCCTTTCCGATTCTTCAGAAAGCTTTTGATGGCTGAATAAGCCGCTTTATTTTCTTCAATCTCATCAGGAAAAAGAGTTATGGGCTTATGGTTGATCACCACATTATAAATGTCATTTAAGCCAGAATGAATTCCGGATCCGTCATGACCAATATTGTTAACCAACGAATAAGCAGGATTTAAAGTGAGGCCGCCATTTAAAAAAATGGAAGCGTACCACCTGATTGCCCATGAATTATTTTTGCCTGCTTTAAATTCCCTAATCTGTTTCCAGAAATTCATGTTGTTCTCAATAGAAAATTCATGAATCTTTTTAGAGTCAAACTGACCGATTAGTTTATCTACATCGGGCTCAAACTGATCCCAGGCTCGCTGCCAGGTTGCCCAGCCCCAGCTAGTAGCGGCACGGTAAAAAAAAGTTTCGGGTAAACCGGAAGCTAATTTTTCTTTTAGCGGATACATATATGCGCCAATATGCATCACTTTTTCGCTCCATTCATATTTTTTCAACGCAGCATTAAAGTATTGCAATGTATTTGGCGAACTAATCAGGTCGTCTTCAAAAACGATGACTTTCCCATATTCTTTAACCAGTTTAGAAACGCCGTCAATTATCGATTTAGCTAGCCCAAAATTTTGCTTTCGCTCGATGATATCGATCTTTTTAAAACCATCCGCATTGCGGATCAATTCTCTCACTTCATTCACTTTCTCCTGATCATTTTCCGCGGCAGCGGCATCAGAAAAAATAAACAAACGGGACTCGTCTGCCAAAGAATTTTCCTTTAAAAACTTCAATGTCCGGCGTGTATGTTCCGGACGATTGTAAACAAATAATGCAATTGGAGCTAAATTTTGCATTTAAAATATATTCAAATCTGTATTTCTTTCAGTTAAAATGGTATAAGCATTGGCAAATTTTTCTTCATTTTTTTTGCCGGTAATTTTACCCAAAAGCCTTTTTATTTTATACTCTAAATCAATTTTCAGGGAAGAAATTGTACTCTTCGCCACTTTCTGATTGATAAATAAATTAAACTTTGAAACTTCAGGTTCGATTAACGAACACTTATCATTCAAAATTTTTAACCCTTCCGACTTCAATAAAAACCGAAGACTTGAAGGAGTGTACATATTGATATGTCCGTAATCCAGAAAATGTTTTAATCGTTTATCAACTCCGTACCTGTAATCAAGCGGAACCTCAATTACCTGGTATTTAGAAATGCGTTTTAATTCACGGATCAATATTCGTTCGTGCTCAACATGTTCCAATACATGAGCTAAAATAACCAGATCGAATTCCTGATCAGCAAACGGCGTTTTATATCCATCAAAGCTAGAAACTGATTTTAAGGATTTCAGATTTTTTTTACGAATTAACTCTACACCGCTTTCCGCAATTTCCAGGGCATGTAATTCATCGCAGAAATTCCATTCATCCAGAAACTTCAAAATACTTCCATCCCCGGCACCAACTTCTAAAACTTTGTTGAAACGATGCCCATTACAAACATCTACAATATTCTGGGCCTTAAATCTGGCACCCAATAAACGCCATTGCTCATTATGGTTTTGGTAAAATTCACCATATGCGCTTTGAACTCCCGAACTAATCATAATTTTTATTTGAGTGTTAAATTCCCAGGCAATTTTTCTGTTTATAAAAAACAGAAGTTGTTTTGCGGTAGAATAAACCAGGAGAAACGCCGCTAAAAGGCAATTCTTTAAAACCTTCTGCTTTTAAAAATGCAATTGCCGCAAGGTAAAATTCACGCTCAGAATCATCTAAAATAATTACTCCATCTTCGGTTAAAGCATTAATTGCCTGATAACAACAATTAACCCGATCACGACCATCTACAATTACAATATGATAATTTTCCTTGCGGGAAACAGGCATCTTACAATACTTACCCCCTTTATCCAGCTCGCAAAAAATCATTTCTGAGTTTGCAGGTTTCGTTTTTGATATTTTATCGAACCATGATTTATCGTGCTCAACGGAAACAACATTTCCGGCAGCTTTTGCATAGAAAAAGGTTGAGTTCCCGGATCCAAATTCAAAAATAGAATGCTTATTTGTGATTCGATCACGTATAAAATCTATGAAAGAATATGTCACCCAGGGAATTGGGTCTCCATTTTCGTCAACAGGAGATTTAGTTTCGAACGATTTGAACCAGCCAATTTCTGAGAGGTAACCTTTGATCCCGAATGAAAGCAATGCCCGAACTTTTGCAGGCTTAAATAATGTGGTTATTGAATGATTTTGTTTCACCTTTTTGGGATCTTTTGAATTAAAGAAATTAAAAATAAGGATTTCAGCATCATAATTCCCTGCTGACGGGTTTGCTTAAATAGCAGAATTGAAAAAGCCGCTGTAAAATACGCAATCAGCGTTGCTATTGCGGAGCCAACTCCACCGTAAATTGGAATGAGCCAAAGATTTAAAATAATATTCACCAGAGCACCCATTGCCGTTCTTTTAAGGGAAATAACCGTGTAGGCTTCAGCCAATAAATACTGGCTACTAGCACTACCTAAAAACACAAAAACCCCCGACCAGATATGAATGCTCAGAATTAATCCTGCTCCTTCAAAGTCTTTTCCGTAAAGAATACTAATAATTAAATTAGCGCTGAAACTGATTACAAGTGCAACCGGCAAACTTATCGCGACAAGCAGATCATATAAATTTTGAAGTCGTTTTTGATAGTGTATTACGTCTTTTTTTCTGGCCTGAACTATGGCCGGCATCACGGAAGTGATAATTGCAACCGGTATAAAATACCAGGCTTCACTAATTCGTGCGGCGGCGCTATAAATGCCAACCACTTCGGCACCCAAGGATTTTAACATCACCACATCTATCTGCATATAGATAGAGATCATCACGGCAGTAAAAATTAAAGGCCATGATTTTTTTAACAATGAAGCAGCCATAGCCGAACTGAAATTCCAGTTTCGCAAAAGCTGTTTTTCTTTTTTCTGATAAATCAGGATGAGTCCAACTGCCAGTAAAAAACCATCAATAACCAAAGCCATAGCAAAATATACTACCGGAACTTCCATAATGATTAGGAAAACCTTAAACGCTGCGGAAATAAACAAACAAATATTTTGTACAATAACTACGTATTTAGATTTAACCTGCGACTGAAAATAGGAATCGATTACATTAAATGACTTGAAAGCAGTTGCTAAAGCGCAAAGTCCGACTAATGCTGTTAATGAATTCCCTTGTATCGGCGAAAGCTGTCTGAAAAAAACATATAAAATTACCGCTGCAGGTATCAATATGATGCTAACAACTATTCTTAACCAAAAGGAGGTTCCTAAAATTAAAGGCGTTTTTTCGGGAGTATGAATTAATTCTCTAACCACAAAAGTATCTAAACCTAAAGTTGCCACAGCGGCAAATAATCCGGTAAAGGCAATGGCAAAACTTAAATCGCCAAAGTTTGATGGACCTAAATAGCGAGCAATTATAAATCCAACTATCATACTTAAAACACGACCGAGCATTAACCAGGCTGTATTTTTAAAATACTTTTCGAAAGCTTTCTGATCAAATCCCGGAATTGCAGGTATTTTCATCGCATTCTGGAAATTGGAACCACTAAATTAAGCAGACGTTTATTTTTCAATCTTTTTTATCGTTTTAGAAAAACCATTCAAAACAAATGTATAAAAAAAGGGCTCAGCTAAAAGCTGGCCCTTATATATTCCCTCACAGAACATTTATATAAAAACTTGAGTTTACTGGTTGGTAAACTTTTTTGCATTCACTTTACGTTCGTTCTCTGTAAGATAGATCTTACGTAAACGCATGCTTTTGGGTGTGATCTCAATATACTCATCAGACTGGATATATTCCATCGCTTCTTCTAAAGAGAATTTAATAGCCGGTGCAATACGTGTATTGTCATCTGTACCTGAAGCACGCATGTTTGTTAAAGCTTTACCTTTTACAATGTTAACTACTAAATCGTTATCACGGATGTGCTCACCCATAATCTGACCTTCGTAAACATCAACACCCGGATCAACAAAGAAACGACCTCTGTCCTGCAATTTATCAATTGAATAAGCAGTTGTTTGACCTTTATCCATAGATACTAAAACGCCATTTAAACGACCAGGAATTGTACCTTTCCAAGGCTCGTAAGCTTTAAAACGGTGCGCCATAATAGCTTCGCCTGCTGTTGCAGTTAAAACATTATTACGAAGACCGATAATTCCACGTGCAGGAATTTCAAATTCTAAGTGCTGTAAATCGCCTTTTGGCTCCATTACCAATAATTCACCTTTACGCTGAGTTACCAATTCGATTACTTTACCAGAAACTTCGCCCGGAACATCCACAATTAAATGCTCAATAGGCTCGCATTTAACACCATCAATTTCTTTGATAATTACCTGTGGCTGCCCAACCTGGATCTCATATCCTTCGCGACGCATAGTTTCAATCAAAACTGATAAGTGCAGAATACCACGTCCGTAAACAAGGTAAGCATCAGGAGAATCAGTTTCAACTACTTTAAGAGCTAAGTTTTTCTCCATCTCTTTCATCAAACGATCACGAAGATGACGAGAAGTTACAAATTTACCTTCTTTACCAAAGAACGGAGAGTTGTTAATGGTAAACAACATATTCATGGTTGGCTCATCAATTTTGATAACTGCCAATTGTTCAGGTTTTTCGAAATCGGCAATTGTATCACCAATATCAAATCCTTCAATACCTACAACAGCGCAGATATCACCGGAAGCCACTTCAGTAACCCGAATTTTTCCTAATCCTTCGAAAGTATATAATTCTTTGATTCTTGATTTTTGGATTGTTCCATCACGTTTAACCAAAGAAACCGGTTGGTTTTCTTTAACTGTACCACGTGCCACACGACCAATTGCAATACGACCTACAAAAGATGAATAATCTAAAGAAGTGATCTGCATCTGTAATGTGCCTTCAAAAGTTGGTGCAGGTGGAATAAATTCCAGGATAGCATCTAATAAAGGTGTAATATCTTCCGTTTGATTTTTCCAGTCTGTACTCATCCATCCATGTTTTGATGAACCGTAAATAACAGGAAAATCTAACTGATCTTCTGTTGCCTCTAAGTTGAAGAATAATTCAAAAATTGATTCGTAAACCTCTTCAGGGCGACAATTTTCTTTATCTACTTTATTTACAACCACAATTGGCTTTAAGCCTAAAGCCAAAGCTTTTTGGGTTACAAAACGAGTTTGAGGCATTGCGCCTTCAAAAGCATCAACTAAAAGTAAAACACCATCAGCCATTTTAAGAACACGTTCTACCTCACCACCGAAATCGGCGTGACCAGGAGTATCAATAATGTTGATCTTTATTCCTTTATAATCTACAGAAACGTTTTTAGAAACGATTGTAATACCACGCTCACGCTCCAGGTCATTACTGTCCAGGATGAGTTCTCCTTTTGGCTGATTGTCGCGAAAAAGATTCGTTTGGTGTAAAATTTTATCAACCAGGGTGGTTTTACCGTGGTCAACGTGTGCGATAATCGCTATATTCCGGATATTTTGCATGCAAAAACTACTTGAAAATTTCTGCAAAGGTAGTTTTTTAAATCCGATATTTCATTTATCTGCTAATCTGAAAATCAACTGACAATTATAAATTAACAAAAATCTAATTTTGATTCAATGGGAATTCAGGAGATTATTCTAATAATTGTTTTTGCTATTGCTTTATTCTACTTAGGCAGATACTTTTATCGTAGCTTAAATCCCAAAAATGGTTGCGGATCAAGCTGCAAGTGTGGGGTTGATTTTTCTGAAATTAAAATACCCGCCGAGAAAAAATAACTAAGTTTTTTCTATCAGACAAACAGCATAAGCCACTACGCCTTCTTCCCTGCCTATAAAACCCATTTTTTCATTTGTTGTCGCTTTAATTGAAATATCGTCTTCGCTTATCGCGATAGCTTCTGCAATATTTTTTTTCATTTGCGAAACGTACGGATTAACCTTTGGAGCTTCCAGGCAAATCATCGCATCAATATTTCCAATTGTCCAGTCTTTTTCGGCTAATAGCTTTACACATTCCTGCAACAGAATTATACTACTAATTCCTTTCCAGCGATCATCTGTATTTGAAAAATGATGACCGATATCCCGAAGATTAGCTGCTCCTAAAAGCGCATCGCAAATAGCATGTAATAAAACATCGGCATCAGAGTGGCCATAAGCTCCGGAATGATGTACCAGATTTACTCCGCCCATCACGAAAGGATGATTATCCACCAACTGATGGACATCGAATCCAAACCCAACTCTGATTTTCATTAAGAATTACTTTTTAACGAAATTGAACATTAAAGAAAAACGAAGCGTTTGAGCCAAAGGACTTTTCTGCTGATTAGCTAGCAAATAGGCAAAATCAAGATCGAAAACATTGTACTTTAGACCTGCACCAAGGGTGAAATATTGTCTGTCGCCTTTGGTAGGGTTTTCGTAGAAATAACCTGCACGAACGGCAAACTGCTTATTGTACCAATATTCTGTTCCTAATGAATAACTGATTTCTTTAACCTCTTCAGAGAAACCACCCGGTGCATCACTAAATGATCCGAATATCCCGGAAGGAACTGATCTGTTTGGGTCTTTACCAGAAATGATATTTCCGTCTTCATCCCGAATAGGACTGGTTGGAACCAATAATTTATTTAAATCTAAAGCAACAGTAAATTTATTTAGCTCATCAATATTAAAAGTAGTTGCAGCACCTAACTTCATATTTGTTGGAAGGAAAGACTTATCTGCAGCGTCAGAATAATTAACTTTAGTTCCGATATTAGAAATATTTAAACCTAAAGCAAGCTCAGCATCTTTACCTAATAGTGTGGTTGGTTTTTTAAAATACCCCGAAACATCTGCAGCTAAGGCTGATGCTGGTCTTATTTCCTGGCCATTAAACTGCCCGTTACTTAAACTTGAACGAATATAACGGATAGCGGTTCCCAATGAAAAATTCTCGCCAAACTTGCGGGCAAATGTTCCGTCTACTGCAAATTCATTGGGACTGTAAACTCCTATATCATTCTGATTGTTATCTGTAAGCTGAATTGAACCGTAAGAAAAATAGCGCAAAGACCCCCCAATGGTATTTCTATCATCTAAACGATGATAAAATGATAAATATCCTAAATCGATATCGGGAACCAGATTTCGTAACCATGGAGTATATGAAACAGAAAAACCTGTTGGGTCTTCCATAAATGCAAGTTTCGCAGGATTCCAGTGCATTGCATTTGCGTCCGGAGAAATTGCTACACCAGCGTCGCCCATAGCGCCCGATCTAGCATCAGGTGCAATCAAAAGAAAGGGAGCAGCGGTTTGAATGGTATTAGAAGTTTTACCATCACTTTGGGTTTGTCCAAAAGCCAAGCTGTACATAAAAGTAAAGCCTGCAGTCAATAAGGTTCCCAGCGTAGATTTATTCAAAGTCATATGATTGTATCGGATTGCAATAACACCCAAAAATAGAATTAATTAGTATATTTCAATATAACTAATTTCCCTATCGATTTTAAAACGTTAAGTTAATAATATTTCAAACAGATTTCTGAACCTATTAAACAAGATTGATTAATATTTAAAATGAACTCATGAAATTATAAGTGATCAGAAATTTTTAAATTATTTCTGCTTGTAAAAGTTTCGCAATAATCTGAAATACAAAACGTTTGAAAAATGTATCAAAAAAACTGATTGACTGTAACTCTTTTATTGTTGTTTTCGTTTGAGTAGTAAAGTTAAATTAAAACACAAACCATGTATATTGCACCCAGAATTGGTTTGTGATATAATTCTGATTTAGTATTTTTAAAAATTAAATGCTCATTTACTCCTAATGGTAAGATTTTCTATAATTTTCAGCTCTATTTTATTGGCTGTGATCATACTGGGAACTGGCTGTAAAAAACGTCAGGCTTCCTCTAAAACCGGTATGGCTTATAACGATAAGTACAACGGTGGATTCGAAGTACACAAAAAAGTTAAACCAGGTCCCGGTCCGGGACTTGTTGCAATTGAAGGTGGTACTTTTGTTATGGGAGGTAGTTTAAACCAGGACTTGGGTTATGAATTTGATAATGTACGCAGACGTGTAACAGTTGCCTCTTTCTATATGGACGAGACAGAAGTTGCAAATGTGGACTGGTTAGAATATTTATACTGGATCAATCGTAATTTCCCTGAAGACAGAGAATATTATTACAATGCACTTCCAGATACTTTGGTTTGGAGACAACCACTTTCATATAATGAGCCTTACGTAAATAACTATTTACGTCACCCGGCATTTCAGGACTATCCCGTTGTGGGTGTAACCTGGGAACAGGCAAATGCTTATTGCGAATGGCGTACAGATCGTGTAAACGAAGAAATTTTGCGTTCCCGCGGAATTTTAATGGACTATAAAACATTAGCTGGTGGTGGCAAAGGTAAATCTGGAGGTGCAGCAACAACTGCAACTACAACCTCAGCAGATCCATTCAGTACAGATATTTACCTTAACGGTCAGTACCGTGGCGAAGGAATTGACGGTAAAAAAATGCCGACAGATTTAAATCCGAATACAACATCAACCGGAGCAACTGCAAAAGGTAAAAAAGGTCCCACACGTCCGGTTCGTTTAGAAGATGGAATTTTAAAGCAACCTTATAGATTGCCAACCGAAGCTGAGTGGGAATATGCGGCTCTTTCTTTAGCAGGAAATACTGAATACGAAAACATTTCTGATGGTAAAATTTATCCATGGAATGGTTTAGGAGTTCGTTCTCCAAACAAAAAGACTCAGGGTATGATTTTAGCCAACTTTAAACGTGGCGAAGGTGATAACATGGGTACAGGTGGATATTTGAATGATAAAGCCGATATCACAGCTCAGGTTCGAATGTACCTCCCGAATGACTTCGGATTATATAATATGGCAGGTAACGTGAATGAATGGACTGCAGATGTTTACAGAAAACTGTCTTTCGAAGATTTCTCTGACTTCAATCCATTCCGTGGTAACGAATATGTAAACAAGCGTTTATCCGACAGAGATAAAGGAACTTACGCAAAAGATAAATACGGTCGCCCAATTAAAGACCCTGCTAAAGCTGGTAAAAAGCAAACATGGTCTGAAATACAGGCTGATCAGGCTAAAATTGATAGTTCTTCAATTGCCGGAAAACCTTATGATCCCGATTTTCGTGGGCATTTAGATAGCGTTAATCAGGATCTTTATGGTGTTACTACATTAGTAAATGATCGCTCAAGAGTTTTCAAAGGTGGTTCATGGAATGATCGTGCTTATTGGCTAAACCCCGCAACCCGCCGTTTTAAGCAACAGGATGATGCAAGTGCTGAACTTGGTTTCAGATGTGCAATGACCTTGGTTGGAGAGCCTGAAATTAACCCGGCCGGGAAGCCTCACTTTTCTCAACCAAAAAGTAAAACTAAATCATCAAAGAAGTCTAAGTAAGACTTTTTAAAAATCTTATAAAAGAGAAGCCGTCTCGAAAGTAATTTCGCGACGGTTTTTCATGTGAACTGATTTGGGTTTGCTGCATCACTTTAGAAGAATTCATCAGGACAGGAAGCAGTGTATTGGGACAAGTTATATTGGAAACCGGTCTAATAGCCCATCTGATTTTTATATGGCATTTTTTGCTCCCGAAGAAATGATCCGTATTTCACACTAGCTCCCGATTTTCCCCCGCAAAGATACCTGTAAACAGATCCATCCCTGCTATATCCGAATCCAGCATAATAACCTGGTGATGGTCCGCAATCAATTCAGATTAGATTCATTATACTGATAATAAGTATTTATGAAAATAAATACGATTTATTAAGTACAAAAAAAGAGACTGCCCTTTTAAGACAGCCTCTTTTTTCTGTTGCTTTGCAACTTATAACTTATGCTTAATTGAAGATTTAATATCCCGGATTTTGAATCAAATTAGGATTTGCATCTATTTCTCTTTGGGGAATAGGATAGACAAGCTTATTATCATCCCATGGAATATTACCAATACCTGTTTTAGTTCTTTTAGCATCATGTAAGGCAAAACCCTCAAAAGCTAATTCATGAGCACGTTCGTTTAACACATTCATTAATGTTGCCGGAATAGAAGGTAAGCCAACCCTATTTCTAATTGTCGTAAGATCTTGTGTTGGAGTTATACCTCCAATTGGAGCTGCCGGTGCTAAACGTAAATTAGCTTCGGCCCTTATAAGATACATTTCCGCCAGCCTAATTACGGAGACGTTTCCATATAGATTACTAAACTTTCCAATAAATAATGATCCCCCGGAAGTAAAATAAGTATCTAACCGCTTGTCTCCAGTTTCATAACTATTATACCATGCGTCAGAAATTGCCGCATCACCTCTACCGCCGTAATCTCCAGAATCATAAAATTCATTATATCCATTAAACCCACTTTGCGGAGTTATTTGTATGGCAAATATATCTTCAGAGGTGTTCGATCCAGATGAGCTACCTTTTGCTGGAAATGCATCAATATAATTATTGGTTAAAGTTTTTCCTGATAAACTAATAACCGTATTGGCTTGTACAGCAGCTTTTGCATAATCACCTTGCTGTAAATATATCCTTGCCAACATTCCGGCCGCAGCGAATTTTGTGGCAAAAAATCCATTATTTTCCGGCAGTTTACTTTCAGCATCCATTAAATCTGAAATTGCCTGCTGATACACCTGGTCCACGGTTGCTCTGCTTACCAAGCTTGATTCGTCTACGCCTTTTGTCGGAAGCAACACTAAAGGAACTCCCAAATTAGTTTTTGGATCTCCATCATTATATGCTTTACCAAAAAGCCTTACAAGTTCAAAATATAAAGATCCTCTAATAAATTTAGCCTGGCCTTCTATATTGTCCTTATTTGCATCCTCTACTTTATCAATTGCAGATAAAACATTATTTACGTCGTTAATAGTAGTATATGCATCAGACCAAATGTTATTGACAAAAAGATTGTCTTTTGGAATTGTTTTATTAATTATCTGAGTCATTCCTTGATATGTCCCAGACCATTCTATGGAATTCACATCAGCTAAAAAATCTGCCGTGAGATAAGTTCTCCCTCCATACAGGTTTCTACTTGCTAATTCAGAATATGCGCCAGTTAATGCTACAGATACATCTTTAGAAGTTAACAACGCTTTATCCTGATCAATACTTTGAGTTGGCTGAATGTCTAATTGTTTGTCACAAGATGTTAATCCCGTAACTAGAATTGTACATATGGCTATACTATATATATATATTCTTTTCATAATTTTAAATCTATAATTTATAAGCCAATATTTATACCGAATGAAATTACCTTAGCCTGAGGTGCAGAATAAAAATCGACACCCTGATTAATATTTGAGGATTGGTAATCAGCATTTACTTCCGGATCCCATCCTTTGTATTTTGTAAATGTGGCCAGATTTTGTCCGGTAGCATAAATTCTTAACTTGCTTAATTTTAATTTTTGAGTCAATGATGAAGGGAGGTTATAACCCAAAGTAAGGGTCTTTAATCTCAGATATGAGCCATCACTCAGATATCTGGAAGAATTTTCGGTACCATTTGCATAAAACAATCGAGGTTCAGGAACATCTGTAATATCACCTGGTTTATCCCAATAAGCTATCTGATCTGTGGTCTGATTATCAAAACCATTACTTGCACTCGCACTCATATATTGACCGCCAGCATTAAAGATTTTATTTCCGGAAACTCCCTGAAAGAAAACCGTTAAATCTATTCCTTTAAAGCTGAAATTATTATTGAATCCATATATGTATTTAGGATTGGGATTTCCCGCGAATATTCTCTCGGCGGAATTCACATTGTTCGTAGTTCCTCTGTCAAATGTACCGTCAGCGTTCTTAGTATTTAAATAATAAAGCGCATCGCCATTCGCGGGGTCTACTCCTGCATATTCAGGCAAATAAAACACACCTATTGATTGCCCTTCAATACCATAATTAATGAAGTTAGTGCCTAATTGCTGACCGCCTAAATCCGTTATTTTATTTGAATTATTGGCAAAGCTAATACTAGTTGACCAACCAAAAGAACCCGTAAAATTTTCAGAATTTAAAGAAACTTCAAAACCTTTATTAGTTAGTTTACCCACATTTTTGGTGTAAGTAGCAAATCCCGTAGTTTCTGGAACTGGAACGTTTAATAGCAACCCATTTGTTTTTTTGTCATAATAATCAAATGAACCATTTACACGATTTTTAATAATTCCAAAATCCAAACCCAAATCCAGTTGAGCAGTTTCTTCCCAGCTTAAATCCGGGTTCTCAATTTGAGAAGGTATTTGTCCTGCTAACCCTCCATAAGAGCCATTTCCACTATATAGGCCTCTGGATGCAAAATTTCCAATTTCTGAATTACCTGTTAAACCATAGCTGGCTCTTAGTTTTAGAAAACTTATGGCTTCAATATTTTTTATAAAATTTTCTTCACTCATTATCCAACCTAAGGAACCGGCAGGAAAAAATCCATATCTGTTTGCCGAACCAAATCTGGAAGAGCCATCATACCGGGCGCTAAAGGATACCAGATATTTGTTATCAAATTTGTAATTTCCTCTTGCAAAATAAGACAGGAAACTAAAGGATGTTTCTCCACTATAAGCGGAGGTAAAAGAAGCAGCACTTGCTATTTTCTTGTAGGAATCACTTGGAAATTCTTCCCCTGTAGCAGAGTTTTGTTGCAGAGTTTGCTTTTGGTAACTGGTACCAACTACCGCATCTAGGTTATGTTTTGTACCAAACGATTTATTATAGGATAAAAAATTATTAGTATTTAAATTAAGGACAAAATCGGCTGCATTATAACCCGATCCATTTCTAACACCAGTGTTTCTAAATGTTAAGGTTCCATAATAATTTTCTTCATTCTGATTTAAATTATCTACTGAAAAGTCACTGGTAAATTTTAAATCTTCCACCAATTTTATATTTGCGAAAATCTTTCCAATATTCCTGTAAACCTTTGTTTTATAAAAAGCATTATCAACACTTAATAATGGGTTATAATAAAGCGGGTAATTCGTAGCCTGTCCAGGTAAGCTTCCACTAAGCAGATTGGTTCGAGGATCAATTAAAGGTGTAATGGGTGGTAAAGCAACAATCTGAATTGGAGTTGAAAATGCATTGTCGTTAGAAACCCTATTATTTACGCTATTACTTATATTTAGATTCAATCCTAAATCTATAAAATTATTAGCCTGATGAGTAAGATTAATTCTCCCTGAATACCTTTTATATCCATTTGCTACAATGATACCATCCTGATTTAAATATTGTCCCGAAATAAAAAAAGTAGTTTTATCATTTCCTCCGGTAAAGTTTAAATCATACTGCTGAATTGTGGGATTATCCTGAAAAGCTAACGATTCCCAATCAGTATTTACTTTAAAGGTTTCATAATCTGTATTGCCAGCCGAATTTCGGGTAAGTCTGCTTTCTACATAACTGGAATAATCAGCTTCAGCATCTTCCGGAGTATCATAGTATCCCGCCAAATAATCTTGATTTGCCGCACCCATGGCAGCTCTTCTGGTAATTTGAACGTATTGTTCAGAATTTAGAAATTCACGGTGACCAGTGGGCGAACTAACCCCTCCAAAAGCACTAAAATTAATTTTTGACTGTCCGGCTTTTCCCTTTTTAGTTGTTATTAAAACGACCCCATTTGATGCTCTTGCACCATAGATAGCCGCCGCCGATGCGTCTTTTAAAACTTCAATAGATTCAATATCATTCGTATTTAAATCTGCCAAAGGATTTGTTGACGCCGAAGTACTAGACAGATTGGTGGAAGTAATTACAATTCCATCAACCACATACAAAGGCTCATTGCCTGCCGAAACCGATGCAGAACCACGAACACGAATTTTAATTCCCTGTCCTACTTTTCCGTTTTGGGATTCTACAAAAACCCCGGCTGCTTTTCCCTGAAGTGCTGATTCAAAACTAGTAACCGGAACATTCTCCAGAGCTTTAGCATTTACCTGAGCCACTGAGCCGGTTAAATCCCGCTTTATCTGAGTTCCATAACCAACAACCACAACTTCAGAAAGTTGCTTTTGATCCTCCTCTAGTTGCACATTTAATGCAGAGGATGTAATAGCAACTTCTTTAGTTTTATACCCAATGTATTTAAATACAAGGGTTGTTGCATTTTCAGCAACACTTAATTGAAATAAACCCTGAGCATCAGATTGTGTACCGACTGAGGAATTGCCTTTTACAGATATGCTTACCCCAGGTAAGGATATACCGTCACTTACCGCTGTAACTTTCCCTTTTACGCTTTTGGATTGCGCAAATGAAAAAGAACTAACAAGCAGCAGAATAAAGATTGATAGTAAGATTTTTTTCATAAGAAATAAATATGTTTTTGTTTGTAACTACCAGAAAGTTAGGAAAAAAATACTTAAAAACTAAAATCTAACTTGCTAAGAATCAAAATAATTAATAATAAAACCTAGGTAATATCAATAAACAATCCAGGCCTCGTTCTTAGCTAGAAACTCAACTTTTTCGCAGGATATATAAATAAAAAAACCGGCTTCCTATTAGGAAGCCGGTTAAACTATTTACATAGGCTAATTTTATATTAATAAGCCGATGTGTTAACAGGAGTTTCTTTAAATAAATCACCAGCAACTAATTTTGGTACATTTGGATTAGTATTTATTTCACTTTGTGGATATAAGAAACGAGCCGGGATTTGAGAACCTGTTTTAGGAGTAACTCCAATAAAGTTCTTAGTTCTTCTCAAGTCAGTAAACTGCTCTAATTGACCAGTCAAGGTAACGTACTTTTCTGTTAAGATTTCTTTTAACAAAGCCTGACTAGTTGTCAAATTACTTTTATTAGCAATACCTACAACAGGAAGAAAATCTGCTATTACATATGGATCATATTTAAGTCCAAAACCATAATATCCTTGTGAAATATAGCCACCAGTATTCATGTAAGCTCTAAATTCATTTAAAGTATTTAAAGCCTGTGTATCATTTCCTGTCTTAGAATAAGATTCAGCAAGAAT
>JBBRCI010000070.1:0-15082 GCA_038204935.1 Sphingobacteriales bacterium
AAACTGAATTTAACAAAGGAGCGGGTATTTCCATAGGAATAAGTAAGCTGTATGGAAAGAATGATAGAAATGTAAGTGTTGAAATTAACAACCATGTAGATAAATTCTCAGGCATAGGTTTTAAAACTTCCTGCTATCCTAAAAGAAAGATTGGGAAAGAAGAAATTAAAGGCTTTATACAGTTGAACAACCCAACCTGGATGGGAAATTATAAAGTCCCTATTCAAACCGCATTATTTCAAAAAGATTTGCTTTTGAAAATTTCTAATCCAACTATTTCAGATTCAAAAGGCAGGTCTTTATCAGAATCAAGTATGAGAAAAATCTTAGCTTCCAAAGGCCATATAAACCCTCACGCTAATTATACTATTAATTATAAATAATTTAATAATACAGTATATAAACAATAATTCAGGAGCTTAAGATAACAAAGCTAATATTGTCATTCTGTTCCATTTTATAGAACTTCGTCTAAATATTTATGCAAAAAAAAATCCTTATTTCCTGTAGTGCTCCCGGATCTCTTATTCAGTTCAGGGGGAAATTAATTGAAGAATTATTACAGGATCATATCGTTTACGTATTTACTCCTAAAATCCAAGATGAAAAAATGCGGGAAAAATTAACTCAGTTAGGAGTTCATATTTATGAAAACGGCTTAAGGAGGAATAATATTTCTGTTGCATCAGATCTTGGTTATATAGTTGATCTATATAAGGTTATTAAGCAAATAAAGCCCGACGTATTTTTTGCTTACACTTTTAAGCCATTAATATTTGGTTCCATTGTTTCTTCGTTATTAAATGTGAAAAACAGAGTCGCTATGCTTACTGGTCTCGGTTACAATTTTACCGACACAGCCAAGAGCTTTCCTAAAATAGCTACTCAGAATTTGCTTAAATTAAGTTTAAGGTTTAATAAGGATTTAAAGGTTATTTTTCAAAATGAAGATGATCATAATGAACTCTTAAAGAGGAAAATTTTAAGTAAAAAATCCAAAACTTATGTAGTTAATGGTTCCGGTGTCGATTTAAGTTTTTATAAATACTCTGAGCCGAATGTTAAGAGCATGAGATTTTTATTAATTGCAAGATTAATAAAGGCCAAAGGAGTTGAAGAGTTTCTGGCGGCAATAAAAATAATTCATTCAAAGTATCCTGATGTTAAATTTAGTGTTGTTGGAACTTTTGACGGTTCTCAGATTGATAGTATACCCCAGTATCTATTTGATGAAATAAGGAACAGTGATTTTATTGATTACACAGGATGGGTAGATGATGTGAGACCTTTTATTGAACAGGCCTCTGTTGTTGTTTTGCCTTCTTATAGGGAAGGAACACCAAGATCAATTTTAGAAGCAATGGCCATGGGCAGGGCAATAATAACTACAGATACAGCTGGTTGCAGACAAACAATTAATAGGGATCCAGAATTTTCGAATGGTTATTTAGTTCCTGTTAAAAGTGTTAAGGAGCTAGCAGATAAAATGGAAAATTTTGTTTTGAATCCTCCAAAAGCTATAAATATGGGCATAAATGGCAGAAATTATGCAATTGACAAGTTTGACGTCAATAAAGTAAACAGCTCTATGCTCAAAATTTTTTTTCCCGAAACTAATTCATTGATAGAAAATAATTTGGTTAAAAGTTAAAGGATATGGTATAGTGTTTGTGTAAAGTTGAATCTGATGTATAAATATTTTTTTAAAAGATTTATTGATTTGATTTTTTCGATACTTCTTAGCGTATTAATTTCCCCAATTTTATTAGTACTCGTTATAGTATTATCTATTTACTATAAGGGAAATCCCTTTTTTACACAAAATCGGCCCGGCTTAAATGAAGAGATATTTCGCTTGTTAAAACTTAAGTCTATGGTTGAGAAGTTTGACAGCGAAGGGAGTTTACTGCCTGATAAGGATAGAATTACAGGGTTAGGTAAATTTATCAGACGTACATCTCTTGATGAAATTCCTCAACTCTGGAATGTATTAATCGGGGACATGTCCTTTATAGGTCCCAGGCCTTTATTAATTGAATATCTATTAGATTATACAGATAGGGAAAAATTAAGGCATCAAGTTAGACCTGGAATTACTGGTTTAGCTCAGATATCCGGTCGGAATACCATAACAATTCCTGAAAGATTAGAGTTAGATGTACAGTATGTAGAAAATATTTCGTTTATAAATGATTGTAAGATAGGTCTGAAAACCATCCAAAATGTTATTACAGCAAAAGATATTACAATTGTAACAGCGTCAAAAAAACTAAGAGATTATCGCAATGAAGATGCAAAACTATTGCAAAATTCAAAGTAAATAATTTAGAGAATTCATCAATTAGAAATCTAAATAAATATGATAGATACCAATAGCCTTATTATACGTCCAATGGAGATGGAAGATGTCCGTATCAAAGTTAAATGGGTGAATGATGAAAAATTTCGAAGTACTTTAGGTTTTGAAGATTTTCCTGTTTCCATTATAAGTACAGAAGAATGGCTAAAAAAAAGTTCTCTTAACTATTCACGTAAAGATTTTTTTGTTTGTCTTAAGGAAACTGGACAACCAATTGGTTTTGGTGGGCTGAAAAATGTTGATTTAATAAACCTTAAAGCCGAGAGCTACTTGGGAATAGGTGATGTTAATTCATGGGGAAAGGGATTTGGCTATGAAATTAAAAAGGCGTTGGTTGAATATGGATTTAATCAGTTTAATTTGAATAAAATCTATAGTTATCATCAGGCAACAAATACAGCAGCGATAAAAATTAATATAAAATTAGGTGGCAAACAAGAAGGTCTTTTGCGGGAAGATATCAGAGAGAATGGAATAATGAAAGATATGGTTATTATGTCAATACTTCGAAAAGAATATTTTGAGTTATAAGTTAGAATGTTACTCGAGAAATATTATGGAACCAGAATTTGAAATTGTAAATATTGATCAAAAAGATAAATGGAACTATTATCTAAATAATTCAAGTGATTACGACTTTTATCATACATGGGATTACCATAATATGAGTACGGATGGAGAACCGTATTTATTTGTTTTTTCCATAGATGAGAATTTTATCGCTCTACCTTTCCTTAAAAGACCAATTCCTGATTCACAATATTATGATTGTACTTCGGTATATGGCTATGCCGGACCCGTTACAAATTTTTCTGAAGGCTCGATTCCAGAGAAAGTAGTTAATAACTTTAAAGATCACTTAAATGAGTATTTAATGGGTCAAAATGTAATCTCTTTTTTCTCAAGATTCCATCCTATTATAAATAAGAATGAAATTTGGAATATATTGGGGAATTTAGAATCGCATGGGCGAACAGTATCAATAGGTTTAATGCAAAATATAGACGAACAAAGAAAAGAATATCAACGTACTGTTCGTGCAAAAGTTAAACAACTAAAAAACAAAGGGTTTTATATTAGAGAAGCAACTACAGAAAAAGATCTTGATGAATTTGTAGCAATTTATATTGAGAATATGCAAAAAGTTAATGCAAGCGCTTTATATTATTTTGACAAACAATATTTTAAGGACATGCTAAATTCTAGTGATTATAAAACTAGATTAATTATTTGCTACTGTGGAGATGAAATAACATCCGGTACAATTGTAACATTTTCGAACAAAATAATTCAATTTCATTTGGCTGCAACAAAAAATTCTTACCTTAAGGACGGGCCAATGAAATTATTAATTGATGAAGTTACATTGATGGGAAGGGATTTTGAAATGGAAGTCCTTCATTTAGGTGGAGGAGTAGGCGGATCTGAAGATAATTTATTTAAATTCAAAGCTGGGTTTTCAGATTCTTTTAATGATTTTAAAACCTGGAGATTAATTACAAACGTTTCAGCTTATGATGAATTGGTAAAAGAAAGAATATCGGGTAATTCATTAGGTTCAAATTATTTTCCACTTTACAGATTAGAAATTTAAGAATTTAATTCATACTCTCTTTAACTGCAAATTTATCTATGAGTTATCAAATTGTTTCATTAGATGAAAAGAAGAGATGGCAAAATTATATCAAGGAATCCTTATTTTATGATTTCTATCATACATGGATTTACCATTCCTTAGAAAAGAATGGAACTCCTAAGTTATTTGTCTTCTCGAAAGAAAACATTTTTATTGCTATTCCCATAATAGTAAGATCCATTCAAAATTCCAAATATTACGATATTACCTCTGCCTACGGATATGTAGGCCCAATTTCAAATTCAAAATTTGAGAGTTTGTCGGACTCTTTCAAAACTGATTTTAGAAAAAGTTTTCTCCTTTATCTGGAAAATGAAAATAATATTTCAGTTTTTACAAGATTACATCCTTTTATGAACCAGGATATTCTACTTGATCAATTTAAGGGTTTGCATTCCACAGGTAGAACGGTTGTAATAAATCTTGAAACATCACTTGAGGAGCAACGATCTAAATATAGAAGGACTTTAAAAGAAAATATTAATCAACTTCGAAGGAAGGGATACACAATCAAGCATTGCGAGGATTTAGCAAGTATTCGGGATTTTATTAGTATTTATTCAGAAAATATGCAACGAATTGGAGCTTCTGAGAATTACTTTTTTGATGAAAATTATTTCACCCAAATATTGGCTTCTGACGAAATTGATTCCAAATTGCTTCTTGTATTCTCTGGAGATGAGGCTATATGTGGCACCTTGGTTACTTGTACTAATAATATAATACAAGGTCATCTTATAGGCACGCGTACAGATTATCTTCGGGAATCTCCAGCGAAACTTTTAGTTGACGAAGTAACCGTTTTAGGAAGAAAATATGGGATGAAGTATTATCATCTTGGTGGTGGAGTTGGTGGAAATGATGATTCATTATTTAATTGGAAAGCAGGTTTTTCCGATTGTTTTCTCGATTTTAAAACCTGGCGATATATTTCCAACCAAAATATTTATAATGAATTAGTTGAAACATTGGAAATTGAGCCAGAGGTAGGAAACGACTATTTTCCACTATATCGTTTTGAAGAAGTTAAAAACTAGGAATGTTTTAATAGACATAAAAATAAATGAAGTAATTTTATTCTGTATTGTTATATAAAAATTTGTGATCTGTTAGATTAATCAATAAAAAATCAAGTAAGAGCTGACACTTTTAAATATATGAGCTATTCTATAATCACAATTGAACAAAAAGATAAATGGAATGAATATGTTCAATCTTGTAAAATATTTGATTTTTACCATACATGGTATTATCATTCATTAGAGAAAAAAGGAGAGCCTATTCTTTTTGTTTACGAAGTTGATAATTTAATAATTGCATTTCCTCTAATTAGAAGAGAAATTGATGGAATTAATTATAGTGACTTAACATCAGTGTATGGTTATGCCGGGCCTATCTCAAATATGGGGTTCGAAAATATTTGTGATTTTCAGATGCAGGGTTTTAAAGAATCCTTTTTAAAGTATTTAAATGAGGATAAAAATGTTTCGGTATTTTGCCGTTTACATCCTATAATCAACCATGATATACTGGTTAAAAAATTTGGTAGCATTCGCAATAATGGAAAAACTGTTGCTATCGATTTAACCATCCCCATTGAAGAACAAAGATCTAAGTATAGAAGGCAATTCAGGTCTAAAATTAAACAACTACGTAAAAAAGGTTATTATTTGAAAAAGGCTTCAACTGTTGAAGAAATCCAAGCTTTTGTTCAAATTTATAATGATAATATGTCTCGGGTAAAAGCGGCCTCCTCTTATTGTTTTGATGAGAAATACTTTTTTAATATGCTGGCATCAGAAGAATTTGGGAGCTCTGTTTTATTATTATTTAGTGAATCGGAAATTACTTGTGGTGCGATTGTGACTTATTCAAATAACATAATGCAATTTCATCTGGCGGCTACAAATAATAAATTTTTACATGAAGGGCCAATGAAAATGCTAATAGATGAAGCTTCCTTAGTGGGGCGTGAAAAGTTTATGCAATATCTTCATTTAGGGGGAGGAGTAGGAGGAAAAGAAGATTCTTTGTTTGAATTTAAGGCAGGCTTTTCTGATACTATTTTAGACTTTAATACATGGAGATTTGTTCATGATAAAAAAATTTACGATGATTTGGTAAGTGATAAAACAGATAATTATGGAATATTTTCTGATTTTTTCCCTCTATATAGAGATAGAGAATCAGCATTAGTATAATTACTTTAACTTTCTTTATAGGAAAATATAGTAGATTTTAGTTTAAATATTAGGCCAATATTTTTATTTATATGTGATATTTTTTAAAATATCCTGTTCTCTTATAACTTATTCTTTATATTAGTAATCGGTAATTGAATTAAATAATAGTAATAAATTTAGTTTTCTTTGAAATTTTAATGATTTTAAATAATAAAATATTTCTGTATTTTTAGTTTAAATCGGGAGATTGAATAATATTTTAACTACGTCGTTAAGTTTTGGGTAAAGCGGCATACTAATTGTTTTATCTCCCACATCAACCTCTACTACTATGAATAAAAAAATTAGTTTATCATCTCCTCACATGGGGGGCAGCGAATTCCTCTTCCTTAAAAATGCCTTCGATAGCAATTGGATTGCGCCTTTAGGTCCACACGTTGATGGATTTGAGAAAGACCTTTGTACCTATTTGGGTAATAATGTGCACGTTGCGGCTTTAAGTTCGGGAACTGCCTCATTGCATTTAGCTTTAATAATTTTGGGTGTTAAAGCAGGTGATGAAGTATTATGTCAGTCGTTAACATTTTCCGCTTCTGCTAACCCTATAATGTATCAGGGAGCTACACCTGTTTTTGTTGATAGTGAAGAGGATACATGGAATATGTCTCCGGAATTTCTTGAGATAGCAATTAAGGATCGTATTGAATTAGGGAAAAAGCCAAAAGCAATTATTGTTGTCCATTTGTATGGCATGCCAGCCAAAATGGATGAGATCATGGAAATATCTAAAAGATATGATATTCCGGTTGTTGAAGATGCTGCTGAGGCATTAGGATCAACATATAAGGGCCAAAAATTAGGAACTTTTGGAGACATGGCTATCCTTTCATTTAATGGAAACAAAATTATCACAACTTCTGGTGGTGGTGCTTTAATATCTAAAAACGAAGAATGGATAATTAAAGCCCGCTTTTTAGCTACACAGGCCAGAGATATTGCTCCTTATTACCAGCATAGTCAGGTTGGATATAATTACAGGATGAGTAATATTTGTGCAAGTATTGGAAGAGGGCAAATGGAGGTTTTACCTTTAAGAATATATCAACGACGAAAAAACTTTACTCACTATAAAAGATTATTAGCGAATATTCCTAATATTCAATTTCATGAAGAACCTTCTGGGGAATTTTTCTCTAACCATTGGTTAAGTGCTATAACACTTAAAAATGGGGAAGATAGAATTAACAATGAAGTATTAAGGCTTGCTTTAGCTCAGGATAACATTGAAGCCAGACCGATTTGGAAGCCAATGCATTTACAGCCGATTTTTGAACAATATCCTTTCTATGGAGACGGAACAAGTGATCGATTGTTTAAAATTGGTTTATGTCTACCATCAGGTTCGAATTTAACTGAGTATGAGATTCGAATGGTTATATCTAAGATTAAAAATTGTTTTACTGTTTCTACCGTACAGTAAGTTCTTTTTTATTAGCTACCTAATCTTTCTGCCATGAAAAACATACTTTATGGAGAAAGGGCCCTTTCAAAGTGGCTCATTTTCCTCATCGACCAAATTATCGTTAGTTGGGCTTTTGCAGTTTCCTTTTTTATAGTGATGCAATTTGAGTTTAACGAAATTCTTCGGGGCTCCTTTTTCATATATTCAGGAGTCTTTATTTTGTTATCTGTATGCGTATTTATTAAAATGCGCATTCATACCGGAATTATAAGGTACTCAAACACGGAAGATATTTTCCGGATATTTTCAGCAGTTCTGCTAACAAACATATTGTATGCAGTTGTGGTTTTTGCCTTTGTAATACCATATTTTCATCTTTATGTAAAGCAATTTACAACAGTAGCGGTTCTTAATTTTTTTATAAGTACATCCTTACTCATCATGTTGAGAATTGGGGTAAAAAGTTTCTTCAGTTATTTAAAAAGCTCTCAAAAAGGCGACAAGGAGATTGTTCTTATTTATGGAACAGATAGTGCTTCAATTCTTTTAAAGCAGGCATTAGAAGTAAGAAACAAAAACAAGTTCGAAATTATTGGATTTATTGATGATGATGAGGATAAAGTAGATAAATACATAGAACAGAGAAAAGTTTACCCAACTTCAGCTATTCATCAATTAAAGAAGAAATATAAAATTGACAATTTGGTTGTAATGAGTAATTGCATCAATGTTGATGGAAAAAAATTGGCGATCGAAAAATGCATGGAGGAAGGAATTAAGGTGCAAACCGTTCCTCCAGCAGATCAATGGCTATATGGGAAGCTGGAATTAAATCAGATCCGCAATTTAAAAATTGAAGATCTTTTACAAAGAGATGCGATTATCCTTAAAAAGAATAATATTTTAACGGAAATTACGGGTAAAAGAGTTTTGATAACCGGTGCTGCCGGCTCAATTGGTTCTGAAATCGTAAGACAGGTTTTAAGTTATAATCCGCAACAAGTTATACTTTGTGATCAGGCCGAATCTCCACTGCATGAACTCCAGTTAGAAGTAGAAGATAACTATCCAGGGTCAAAAACTATCATGTACGTTGCTGATATCCAAAACAAAGGGAGAGTTAGGGCAATGTTTAAGCGATATAAGCCTCAGATTGTATTTCATGCTGCTGCTTATAAACATGTTCCTATGATGGAAAATAATCCGTCAGAGGCTGTTAATACGAATATATTAGGCACAAAAAATCTGGCTGATATTTCTAATGAATTTGATGTAGATAAATTTATAATGATATCTACTGATAAAGCCGTAAATCCAACCAATGTAATGGGCGCATCTAAGCGTATCGCAGAGATTTATATTCAATCATTAAACTTACCCTTACCGGATAAAAACAAAACAACTCAAAATTCGAAAACACGTTTTATAACGACCAGATTTGGAAATGTTTTGGGTTCCAATGGTTCTGTTCTATCCAGATTTCAATCTCAGATTGAAAAAGGTGGTCCGGTGACAGTAACTCATCCGGATATTACCCGGTATTTTATGACTATTCCAGAAGCTGTTCAGTTAGTGATGGAAGCGGCTGCAATGGGGAATGGTGGGGAAATATTTGTATTTGATATGGGAAGTCCGGTAAAAATTGTTGACTTAGCTAAAAATATGATTAAGTTATCAGGCTTAGTTCCCGATAAGGATATTGAAATTGTATTTAGCGGACTAAGACCTGGCGAGAAACTTTATGAAGAATTATTAAATAAAGAGGAACATATTATACCAACCTATCATAATAAAATTAAAATTTCGAGAGTAATTACATATCCGCTAGATTATGTTGCACAGGAAATCAAGGAATTAATCATCCTTAACAATATGTATGATGATTATGAGGTAGTTAGAAAAATGAAAGATATCGTTCCTGAATTTAAAAGTAATAATTCAGAGTATGAAAAACTTGATATATTTAATTTAATAGTTTAAATTTAATTTACTAAGCAAATATTCTTTGCTCAAGTCATGGTATCTATATTGAAAGTGGAGAATGCCTAAACTCCATTTCCTGATAAAGTTGTCTGAATATGCATAATTGAAAATAATTAAATCATTTAGATTAATAGTTATGGAAGTAAATGCTGGAGAAATAGTAGAACGCGTAGTTCGAAGAAACAAGGTAAGTATTAGTGAACTTGCCCGTCGCATGCAAGTAAACCGCCGTTCGGTTTATAACTGGTTTGATCAAAAGACCCTTCGCATGGATATCATTTGTAAAATTGGCTATGTATTAGGCCACGATTTTTCAGTAGATTTTCCGGATGCTTTTGGTGAACGTGGTTTTGCTGTTATGGAAAAAATTGTTGATTCAATGGACCAAACGGAACAAGGTTATCCAAACTCGGTTCACTATTGGATGGTGAAATATATTTCTCTTTTGGAAAAGTATAATGAACTGCTTGCAAAAGATCCTTCTAAAAGTGAGTTTAATCCCTTGATGGAAATCAAGCGTCTTCAGACTAAATCATTCTCAACTAATGTTTATGAATCTGATTCAATGTCTCTATAATTATTTTTAAACACTTAAATTTATTTTATCGACAAAATGGTACTAACGTATAAATAAAATCCTCTTATTTTTTAAATAAGGGGATTTTTTCGTTGTCTTAATTTAAAACTGTTCTTCCTCAACACCACTTTCTTTTGGTTGTTCACGTTGATTCTTTTTATTTCTAATATTCAAATCCGGTTTTCCGAAGCGATAACTTAATGTTATCGTTGCCATTCTGCCAGAAAATCTCCGTTCAGAATCCTGTATAAAGTAATCTGTTTCTGTAGTTTGTCCCCATTTACGACTGTTTAATATGTCTCTTACATTAAATGATATGCTGCCTACTTTATTTTTCAACAAATCAAGCTTTAAACCTGCGTCCATATAATACATTTCATTCCTTCGACCCTGAGAACTTACGCGAGGTGCCACATACATCATATTAAATTGGCCGGCCAGGTTTTTTGGGAATTTAATATTCCCGGTAAGGTTAGCATCCCAGTTAAAACCATCAGCACTTTTAATGTTGTATTGTTCATTGCCGTCAAAATGACTGTAATATAAATTTAAGTTAGTTGTTAAACTGAAGTTTTTAACCAGATCCGCTTTTGAAATAAATTCAAATCCACTTGTTCTATTTTTGCTTAAATTGAAAAACTGTGTAATTGTTGCCGCATTATTATCCGGTTGGGGTAATCTGATTCCCTGAACAACATCATTAACTTGCCTTAAATAAGCAGATGAAGTAAATGTTACAGTCTTCCAATATTTGATATAACTTAATTCAAAAGAATTAATATCCTCAGGTTTTAAATTTGGATTTCCCATCCGTATGTTGTTTGGGTCAGAAATATCAGCAAATGGATTTACCTGCCATCCTCTTGGTCTGTTTACCCTTCGTGTATAACTTAACTGAAACTGCTGATCAGCGGGAAGTTTTTGGGTAAGAAATATACTTGGGTATATTCTCAGGTAATCTAAATTACCAGTTGTTCCGATGCCTATGTTTCCGTAAACATTATATTGTGTGTTAAGATATGCCTGCTCTGCTCTTAATCCAATCTGAAAACCAAAATTTTTGCTCAGTTGATTTTGATAATTTGCATAAACTGCGTAAACCTGATCTTTTAATGTGAATACGTTACTTTGACTATAATCTCTGTTAAAGGCATTATTAATCGGACTAAATAACTCAGAAAGTTGAGACTCCCCATTGTCTTTTACGGTTACTCTGGTTCCGGTTTCAAACTTTTGTTTATCAGTAATTGGTAAGGTATAATCGATCTGGAAATTATAACTTTCATTGAATTCTGTATTTGTGTTATTACGATTATCGGTTGTGTCTTTTGCAGTTCCTCCGCTAGTAAAAAAGTTTTGGTTAAAAGTTTGAAAGTCATTGTCTTTTTCCTGTCCAAAAGAAAAATTGGCTACTATGTTTTCGCCTTTCTTTTTCAATTGACGATTAAAATCAAAACTAAGGTCGTAGCCGGAACTATTACCATCGCGGTTGGTATTTCGAATGCTCGATCCATTATCTGCTGGAAAACCCTGAATGAAGTAGTTAAGAATTTCTGAGTTTTGGTTATTTCTAAAGTTGAAATTACCGGATGCTCCAACCGTTGTTTTGGGCGATAAATAAAAATCAGTACCCAATTTAAAAGAGTTGTTTACATTTTGCCTGTCGCTAACTGAGTTATTGTTTACCAGCCCGTTCGATTGCAAAAATGTGGTATTGTTAAAACCATCTCCGTTTCTGGTTCCCTGGCGGTAGCTATAGTTTCCATAAACGTTAATTTTTTCATCTCGATAGCTTAAATTACTGTTTGCATTATAATTACTTTGAGTACCTGCAGAGGTTGAAACCGCCCCTGTTAAACCAACTTTTCTATTCTTTTTAAGAACAATATTTATAATACCTGATTGACCTTCAGCATCATATTTTGAAGAAGGATTAGTTATAAGTTCTATACTTTCTATGGCACTCGCGGGTAATGATTGCAACACATCTGCCATTCTTCCGCCTCCAATTGCCGATGGTTTTCCATCTATTAAAATCCGTACATTATCCGTTCCCCTTAGAGACACATTGCCATCAATATCTACTGAAACAGTTGGAACATTGGTTAAAAGATCTGTTGCAGAACCTCCTTCACTTACTAAACTCTGATCGACACTAAAAACTTTTCTGTCAATTCCCAGTTGAATGGTACTTCGCTGGCCTTCTATAACTACTTCTTTTAAAAATGTTGATTTAGCCGGATTAAGCTTAATGTTACCAAGATTGACGTTAGATGAAATAACTCTTACTGAATCGCTTTTTTTATCATATCCCAAAAAACTTATTTCTAACCTATACTTGCCGGAAGCTATATTTTTAATAGAAAATAATCCCTCTAAATCAGTCTGTAAACTTTTGATGGGTTGTTTTGAATTGGCAAAGAGTAATACTGTAGCAAAATCTACCGGCTTTCCAGATTGAGAATCTGTTACTTTGCCGGAGATCTCCAGATTTTGGCCTGTATTGCTTTGAGAAAAAACATTCAGGCTTGAACATAAAAATAGAATTAGAATAATGAATTTAGTCAAAGAAAATTTCATGAATTTATTAAATGAGAATTTGCTTAAATAGAAGAGACAAAGAAAGTCAGAAAGAGTTTAACAAAACAGCAGGTAACTGTTTCATTACAGTGTTTTGGCGAGAATTTTAATCTATTGTGACAGACAAACCTTCTTGTTGAAGAATTTTGCGATAAACCTCAATTTCTGTGAAAGATCCTTCCAGGATGGTACATTTGCCATCATTGTGAACTGTCCAGGCAATCATTTCTGCCTGTTGCTCATTATAATCTAAATATTTTATTAAACAATGAATAACGTGTTCAAAGGTGTTGGTATCATCATTCCATAAAATTAAACGATGCGTTTCTTTTAGTCCTGAAAGTATTTCCTCGAGTGTTAAAGTCTCTTCCTGAACTTGTGTATCCATTGTGCAAAAATAAGTAATAGAGCTTAACAAATGATATATGAATTACATTATTGCAGTTACTTCAATTTCAATAAGTAAATCCGGATGAATTAATTGCTGAATCTGATACATTGAACTTGCAGGTTTTATGTGTTTGAAAAAATGATGATGTGCTTTACCCGCTTCCTCCCATTTGCTAATATCAGTAACAAACATTCTTGTACGCACTACATTTTCTAAGCTTGCATCTGCAAGTTTTAAGGCTTTTTCAACTTTCTCAAATATAAAAATGGTTTGCTCATACATGTTTCCGATGCCTATAATCTGGTCTTCTGATATAGCCGTAGTGCCTGAAACTTCTATAACATTTCCAACCCGAATGGCTCGGCTATAACCAACCTGATTTTCCCATATTGTTCCGGAAGAAATTTTTAAAATCTCTGACATTTATTCTTTGGATTTGTTTGTAGTGCGGATCATTTGTTCCAGCATATCCCACATTTCCGGTGTTATTGCTTCCAGGCCATTAAACTGCCCGGCACCCTGCAGCCATTCGCCGCCATCTATAGTAATTACTTCGCCATTTATATATCCTGAGAAATCAGAAATTAAGAAAGCGGCTAAATTGGCAAGTTCCTGATGTTCGCCAACCCGTTTCAATGGAACTCTGTTTTTAAAATCAAATTTTTTAGCCATATCTCCCGGTAACAATCTGTCCCATGCGCCTTTTGTTGGAAAAGGTCCCGGAGCTATTGCATTAGATCTGATACCATATTTACCCCATTCGGCCGCTAGTGAACGTGTCATAGCTAAAACACCACCTTTGGCGCATGCTGAAGGAACTACATAACCCGATCCGGTAAATGCGTAGGTGGTAACGATATTTAAAATGGTTCCGGGTTGTTTTTTATCTATCCAGTGTTTACCAAATGCCAGAGTGCAATTTGCTGTTCCTTTTAAAACGATATCAATTATAGTAGAAAAGGCATTGGAAGATAATCGCTCTGTAGGTGATATAAAATTTCCTGCTGCATTATTTAATAAACCATGAACTTCTCCAAAAGTCTCCAATGATTTTTGAAGAACTGCTTCCACTTCATCATTGTTGCGTACATCGCAGGCAACTGCTAAAACTTTGCCGCCGGTTTCAGCTTCCATCTCTGCCGCAGTTTTTTGCAGGACTTCCAGTTTCCGACTGGTAATTACCACATTGGCACCTAATGTTAAAAAATAAGTGCTCATAGCTTTGCCCAAACCGGTTCCTCCACCGGTAACAACTATAGTTTTACCCTTTAAAGAATCATCACGAAGCATTGGTTGATTATACATCTGGCTTTATTTTTTTTGAAGATTTTGGATTATAGTATATAAAATTGAACGGGTAGAAGGAGACCACCACTGCTTTAGCATTAATTCTAACGCTTCAGACTGATCTGCTGCAACTCTTTTCAGTAACTCTTTTCTCAGGTTAAGTTTACTTTGTTGCCAGGTAATGCGATCATACTGAATGTATTTCAACATTTTCCTTTCGGCGGATGCATGCAAACTCTCCGGACTTACAACTTCATCTACCAGACCTACATTCAAGGCTTCTTCGCAATCCATTAACTTACCTTCGAGTAAAAATTGATAAGCTTTAGCATTTCCCAGCCAGAAAGCATATAAACTAAAAATACTATCCGGAACAATAATTCCTACCGGGACCTCATTAAGGCCGATAATATATTTTCCTTCAGACATAATACGGTAATCACTGCAAATAGCTAAAACGCAACCTCCAGCCGGACTGTGTCCAGAAATAGCACTGATTAACGGTTTTTTAAAGGATGCTAAGGCGGTTACAAAATCAAGAAATTTATACCAGAAATCTCTAACCTGAATTTCATCATAATCATATAATTCAATCAGATCTAGACCGGATGAAAAAAATCCTTC
>JBBRCI010000071.1:0-14766 GCA_038204935.1 Sphingobacteriales bacterium
CTTTGTGCTGGCTATGCTGGTAAGTTTACAATGGATCTCTAATTTATATTCAATGGTATTTTTTGCCTTTATTATTCATATTGCCGCAGGTTATACCTTTAACAATTACTTCACCTATTGTCTGGGCAAATTTCCTAAAAACGCAGGCATCGCCGGCGGACTTACCGGAGGTTTCACCTACGTGATCGTTTCCTTTTTAAGCTACGGAATTGTCAATATCATCCCCGCTAAAGACGAACGAAACTTAAGCTACAGTTACCTCATCCTTATCCTTCTTTCCGGAGTGTTGATGTTTTTGATTTTCAGGATGAATGAGAAGAAAAAGAGAGCTTTGGTGGTTGAGGGGGTTTAGTTTTTGCTTGCATAATACTCATTGTGTATTTTTAAAAACTGTGGATTAGGCAAAAATTTCTTAGGAAGAATGATCTCTTTTCCATCATATCTTAAAAAGTGATTTTGGATTTCTTCAGTTTCCATTTTTTTAAATTTTGGTGAGATTTGAATAGTAAAATCCTCTGCCAAAATTGTAAGCAATCCACTATCAAATGCTTTATCATGTAATGCATTCAAACATAAACCATTTGAAGGATTTAATCTATTATTTTCATATTGGCTCCAGGGAGTGATATGGCTAGCGATTAGAAGTTCATTTTGACTAATTCCAGTAATACAGCAAGAATTATTATAATTAGTCATTACTATTTGTCGAAATCGATATTGGTTTATCCTAGTTTTAACTAACCTCATTTTATCCATTCCTTTTTCAATATCATCAAAGTCAATATCGTAAAGTTTTTCAATTTTAGTTTTCTTATAATTGACTAATAATTGTTCACTTTCCTCAAAAGATCTGTCCCAATTTTCATGGAATTCATTCCAAACCGTCTCAGCTAATTTACCTGAATTTGTAAGTCCAGTAATTCCCCTTGCTCTTAGAACAGGATCAAAACTTGCAAAATTTCCTAACCTTCTAGCAACAGAACTTGGAGTTCTGTTAATCAATTTTGCTAATTCCTGCACTTCGCTGTTCCCTTGGTGCATTTTCCCAAAAGGAATTTTAACATATAAATTAACCGCTAAGATTAATTCATCTCTATTCCAAAGAGTTTGACCTTCTTTCATTTATTGAAAATATGACTCAATCTAATATTTCCAATTGGTTCCTTCAACTAACCTCAAGAAATTAATTAATGACAGTTCAGAGTTTGCTTTGTCATTAGTAGCTGAAATGCATAAATACTCATGAAAAGAATGATCTAATTCATCATTTCTATCTTTAAAATATAATTCAGGTATTTCCCAATCATTGGCAAAAAACCATTGTCCATCAATTAACTTCGATTTTATTATTGTTTCTAAAATTTCAATCGATAAGTGTGTAGGATTACTGAAAATTATTTCTCCAAAATTTTTGTAATTACTGGCATCCCGATATAAATAAGAAAATTTGATATCCGGCATATTTTCAACTATTCAGAGCAATTCCAGACATAAATTTCAATTATTTTTTAACTTAAAACCATCGGAAATAAGTGAACTTAAAAGATTATTCTAAAACCTTTAAACTTATAACGTTTAAACCGAAATCTCTCCTACTTCCTATAGCCCAGCCCCAAACTTAAACCCAAACCTGCATAAGATTTTTCAGAGATATTTCCGAACGCTTTCAAGCCTAGGCTTCCGGCAAAAGATTTTGGTTTTGCTTTAGGGAATCCCCAGTTGAAGTTGGCTTCCAAAGGCAGATCAAATCGCATGGAATCTTTTGAATATTCAATACAGGCTAATCTTCTTCAAACAAACTGAATAAATTATTTAAAGATTCCGCATAAAGCGGATGGGCGAAAATCATGTATTTTAGCTGCGGTGCTTTGATTTTGCCGAGCATGGCCATTTGAATTAAGGTCATTAACTCTCCTCCTTCTGAGCCTAAAACTGCGGCTCCCAAAATTTCACCGGATTTTGCATCGACAATCACTTTCATCAATCCGCGGGTGTCGCCTGTTTCAATAGCTCTGGCAACTTTTTCCATCGGTATTTTTAGCACCTGAATGTTTAAGTCTTTTTTTCTGGCTTCTTGTTCTGTAATTCCAATTCTGCCTAATTGTGGGTCGGTAAACATGGTATAGGGAACTATCCGGTCCTTTATGCTTTGGTGCTTTCCATTCAGCAAATTTCCGGACAGGATCACAAAATCATTGTAAGAAATATGCGTAAACTCAGGTCCTCCTTTGATATCGCCTATGGCGTAAATTCCCTCTGCAGTGGTTTCCAACTTATCATTTACCACAATATGTCCTCTGTCATCTAATTCAATGCCTGCTGATTTTGTATTCAATAAATCGGTATTAGGTGTTCTTCCGGCAGCAAGCAAAATATGCGAGCAGTCAATAGTTTTATTTTCTTTAGCAATGCTAAAGCTTATTGTCAAATGATCATTTGATTTCCGGATATTTTCAACTTTGACATTTGTTAGTATTTTAATCTTTTCACCTTCCAGTATTTTGCTGATTTCCTCAGATATATCTTTGTCTTCTTTTTCTAAAAAGCGTTCAGAATGTTCCAGAATGGTTACTTTACTGCCAAACCTCCTGTACATTTGACCGAATTCCAAACCAATATATCCGCCACCGATTATGAGCAGATGCTCCGGAATTTCTTTCAGTTCCATCATACTGGTGGAGGTAAAATAAGGGCAGTCTTGCAGTCCGTCTATTTCAGGAATTGCTGGTCTGCCTCCGGCATCAATGAAAATTTTTGGAGCACTGATTTCCTCGGTTCCGCCATCATTTAATTGAATATGAATTTTTGTTTGATCTTTGAAGGAAGCAAGTCCGAAAATAAAATCCAGGTTATTTGTTTTTTCCAAAGATGTTTGAGATCCTGACCGGAAGCTCTCTACAATTTTATCTTTGCGATTGATAACCTTCGAAATATTAACTTTAAATTCTGGAATTTCTACTCCCCAGTCACCAGAATTAGCAGCAATATAAGCCGCTTTAGCGGATGCGATCATCGCCTTTGTTGGAGTACAACCAACGTTTACGCAGGTACCACCCGCATATTGTTTTTCAACCAAAGCGGTTCTCCAGCCAGCTTCGGCTAATTTTTTAGCTAAAGGATTTCCTCCCTGACCAGAACCTATAATGATGGCATCGTATTTTTTCATATTCCTTAATTTTATAATCTTCAGAATCACAAGCCCGTTTAAAGTAAAGGCCTTTGCAGGAACAAACGCTATAAACCTCAGAGAGTTTTGAGAATTAAATTTAGAGGGTAAAAGAATTGAAAATTGGGACATGGAATAAGTTTCCGTCCCGAAAGGATTAAAGAATAAGGTTAATTATTTGAAAAATGTTCTTAAACAAAAATCCGCAGAAATACATTCCTGCGGATTTAAAACCTACCTATAAATATTTAAAAACTGATGAACAAATTCAAATCATTGGGATTAATTTCTTGCTTTGCTTTTGCAGTTTCCTTCTGAACTTTACTTTCTGTTGCTTTTACAGTATCGGCCACATTGAAATTTCTGCATGATTTTTCACAAACCTTTTCCTCAGCTTTTGCATTTTCAGTCGGCAGATGAAAATCAGCTAATGATTTAGGATTTACAACTTCAAACAATGGCAATGAACCTGCATTTAAAACTTCTAAAAAATTATTAAAGGGTCTAATCGAATTAGAGGCTAAAATTAAATCGGTGTGAAAAGGAAGTCCTGCTTTAACCCCATTTTCTTTTAATAAAATATTATCCTGAGGTTTCCCTTTGTAAAATACTTGTCCTGATACAGCCTGTATGCTAAAAAACATACAAACTGCAAGAACTATCTGGATTGTATTAAAACGAACGAACAGTTTCGGCATATAATTTTTTTATTAAAATGCTGCGTAAGGAAATAAATACTTCTTCTCGTGCAATTATTTTATACTTAAAAGAAAGTTTTTTGTTACAAAAAGTTGCAGAAAATTATACGTCAAATGTCTTAATTGTCCCACAAAGGTTAATTGTCCCACACTTGCAAGTGTGGGACAATTTCAATGGAAATATAGACTCTGGAAAATTCAATTCTAAAAATATTATTGAAGGAGATATTATCGCGGTAGCTAAAAAGAAAGTAGTATTATATTTTCTGGCTAAAAAAATTTCCTGCTTCTGAACACTATTTTACGGTTTACCCAAACACTCATAAATAAGCTGATTATAAACACCAGTAATGTGGTGTAATCAACCAATACCGGATCTAGATTTAAACCTGTAATTTCCAAAATCAAAAAATGAATGTACGAGGTTGAATGATCAATGAAACCTAATTTTTCACGGACAGCAAAATGCCAGTCGGTACAAAAACAATAACCCCATCCATACCAAAAGCCCAAAATTAACCAGCTGAACAATGTTAAGCTCATGGTAATCAGATGCAGTCGTCTTGTTTTAGGGAATGCCCATCCAATTATATTGAAGACGGTAAAAAATGTATGAAAGGCAAAAAAGAAAATGTTTAAAAACTGGTACCACATATAGTTTGCGCTCAACTTTCAAGCTAATAAAAATTATAGGAAATAATAAAGGATCAGTTTGATATTATCTTTTGAAAAAGTTCTTCTAAAATTGCTGTTTGTCCGGGCAGAATTTTATCCAATGCGGTTTCCTTATCAAACCAGCAAGCTTTATCAATTTCGGCAAAAGCCGATATTTTTCCGGATTGAGGCGGCCACTCCAGATCAAATGAATTGCTTATTAGGCTTTCCGGATTAAAATCCTGATTAAAGGCAAACGCATGAATTACCTTCCCTCCTTTTTGTTTAACAGGTTTTAACTCAATAAAATCTCCCTTAACTAATAAGCCTGTTTCTTCTTCCATTTCTCTTATGGCCGCATCAAAAGGTAATTCAGGAAATTCAAATTCACCTTTAGGAATACTCCAGGAAGCTTTATCTTTTTTCTGCCAGTAAGGTCCGCCCATATGCACTAATAAAATTTCAGGAACAGAATCAGAAAATTTATACAATATTATTCCTGCGCTTTTTTTGGACATGCCATTTGCCTATGTAAGAATGAAATGGAGATTATAATCAGTAATGCAACAATATAAAAGTATAATTCTATTTATCGGGAATTACCAGTAATGGAATATTTGTATGATAGCTCATACGCTTGGTTTTACTTGAATGGAATAAATTTTCCAGGAAGTTTCTTTTATGCTTTATCATTGCAAGCATATTTACGTTATTGTCGGTAATATAATTTTGCAAACTATGATCAAACTGTCGGCCAAATAAATGAGAAACAGTTAAAGTTTCTTCCTGATAATGGCTCTTTAATGTTTTTTCAAATTGCGGAATTTCTCTGCTGCGTTCCAGGAATGTTTGCGATTCATCATTTTCCTCACCGGTAAACAAAACCACTTCCACGTGCGAATTGAAAAAATCTGTTAATTCAAAAAGAACATCCAGGCTGGTCACGTCTTCTTCCAATTTATCCAACGCCAACACTACTTTATCAGGTGTTTTAAATTTATAATCATGAGGAATGGTTAAAACAGGAATTTTACTGCTCTCAATAACAGAACCGGTTTCACTTCCCCATAATTTCTCCTGAACTCCTTTTGCACCTTTAGTACCCATTATGATGAGATCAATGTTTCTTTCTTTTACGGCTTTGTGAATGCTGTGTTCTACACCTCCGTTTTCTACATAGGCATGAACTTTAATGCCATGATCAGTTTCGATTCTTTTTTTCAGGTCATCCAGTTTAATATATATATCATCAAGCTGAGCTTCATTGTATTCTCTGTTAACGCCCATATAATCTATATATACATTTCCCATCAGTTCAAAAGCGTGCATGATGGTTAATTGTACCGGAAGTTGTTTAGCTGTTTGCACCGCAAAATCAATTGCGTTATTAGAGCAGGTAGAAAAATCGGTAGGAATTAATATATTTTTCATGTGATTGTTTTTTAGAATTTTATTAATTCAATTAACCTAAATGCTTTCTAACAATGCTGACCTTTAATAAATTGAAAGAAAATAGAAAGTCTAGAAAAATCAAATAAAAAGACAATCTGTATCTTTCTGGAATAGGCTGCAGAGCATTGATTAACTAATAAACTAATTTACAAATTCTAAAATAAATTGAAGATTTATTGAAGGATTTCCGTTCAAGATCAGGCATTTAAACTCCAATTTTTTGGAAAATAAATTTAAAACTATTTTGAGTTTTGAAATTCAATTTCAGATATTATTAAGAGATTACGGTTTTTTATTCTTCGCGTTCAATGGTAATGGAACATTCTCCAATTAATGCGGCCACTGCTCCAATAGCTGCCAGCAATGGTGCCAACACAGCACCCACTAAACCTATACTTAACGGAAAACTCATTAATTCTTTTCCAGATTTTTCGTGAATGGTAATTTTAGAAACATTTCCTTCTTCAATTAATTCTTTAACTTTTTTCAAAAGATTTTCACCGCTTATTTTGAAGGATTCTTTTTTCATGGGAATTGATTCTATAGTTATTTAATGATGAATTATAATTTAGGAATTAATTAATTCCATTTCTCCATAACACTTAAAATATTTCCTGCCGGATCTTTAAACCAGGCAATTTTCGGACCCCGATCACCACCATCCATAAGTCCTTTATCATTGGTTTTTGAATGACCAAAATCATATTGTTCAAACTTGACTCCTTTTGCGGTTAATTCATCAACAGTTTTTTCCAGATCTTCTACCGGAAAATTCAAAACCGTAAAATTAGCCGCAACATGATCCGGCTTGGGATAAATGATTGCATTATTGCTTCCATTTAATTTAACTTCTAAAATTCCCATTTGATTTTTAGAAACATCCAATCCCAATATTTCAGAATAAAATTGCTGAGATTTATCCAGATCATCTGAAGAAAAACTACTAAAGGCTTTCGAATTTTTTAACATGGTTTCTATGTTTTTTAGTGCATTAAATCGTTTAAAATAATGAGTAACTAAAGGGCATAAACGTTTTCAGTTTCAGGAAGAAAATCGATCTGAACTTTTCTTTTTTCTAACAAACTTTTAATTAAATCAAAATTGAAATATTCATCAGAACTTTCTACACGAAGGATATTATCACAATCATCTAAATCAAAATTAGCTTCGCAACTTTCAAATTTTTGATGAATTAAGTCTAATATAAACTTTGCCCTGCGCCAGGTATTCACGTTAGTTTTAAAAACTTCAACCACTTTAATTAATTTTAATTGACATTGAGAATTGCTCTAACTTTCTTTCAGATCGGCACCAACCATCCAATGAATACCAAATTTATCTGTCAGCATTCCAAAATACGCACCCCAAAACGTCTTTTCCAGAGGCATTGTTTGCTTGCCGCCTTCTGATAAAGAATTATAAATTTTATCAGCTTCGGCACTGCTATCTGCAGAAACATTTATACTAAAATTAGACCCTTGCGTTACTCTCTGGCCCATTTCTTCTAGGCTGTCTGTACCCATAAGAATGGTTCCCTTCCCGATAGGTAAAGAAATATGCATGATCTTTTCTTTCACCGTTCCGGGAATCTTTTCAGAGTCAGGCATATCTTTCCAGCGCATTATCGCAGAAAATTCATTTCCAAAAACGGACTTATAGAAATTAAATGCTTCTTCTGTATTTCCGTTAAAGTTGAGGTATGGATTTACGCTTGCCATCTTTTCAAAGGTTTAAAGGAATTTAATTTATTAGATACATGTTATTGAGATTTGTTAGGAAAATGAATACTTTTTTTACATATACTTCATGGCTTCATAACCTAACAATCTTCTCCATAGAGCTATCTGACCAATACAATTTGCTTCGCGATAAATAAAGAAGGACATCATTTCATAATTGCTGAATTTCATATCCGGCATCATCTGGAAAGTTTCGTCCAGCATTTCATTACTTACATTCATAATCATCTCTTTCAGTATTGGAGATATCCTTTCCCATGCCTCTCTATATTCCTGCAAAGACGGGTATTTCAATCCATCCTGAATTCCTTTATTATGATCGAAAAGCTCCAGAAAAGGAGATTCAATATCACTCCCTAACATTTTGGCAATTTCAAATCGCTGATGAACTAAACTTCCAGTAAGCCATGCAACATGATTGGCTTGTGTATCCAACCTATTATGCGCATCTTCATCACTAATTCCGTCAGTTACGTTTTTGAAAAATCCGGTTTGCAGGTCATATAATTCTATGAAGGCTGCAATTTTGTTTTTAGCGGTGATCGTTTCCATAATTATAATTTATAGGTTCTCTCTCACTAAGTTAACAAGGAAAGCCAATATTTTAAGGGTGGAATTACGGCAATGTAAGGGGTTGATTACGACAAATATTTCTTATAAATTTATTTTATGAAACACATCTCCATATTGGTTCCAAAAGGCGCTGTGGCCTTAAGTTGCATAGACGGTCCTTTTACTTTATTTAATAAAGCAAACGACTTTTTAATAAGTATGGGAAAACCTGCACTTTTTAAAGTTCAGTTAGTAGGTTTAGATTCAGAAACACAGGTATATCATCAATTTTTTAAAGTTAGTCCCGACCTAACAATTGAAGATTATTTTAAAACAAATCTTATAATTATCCCTGCCATAAACGGCGATATGCAAACCATTATTCAGCAAAATAAAAGTTTTCTTCCCTGGATAATCGATCAGTATAAAAATGGATCAGAACTTTCCAGTTTATGTGTGGGTGCTTTTTTATTAGCCGCAACCGGATTGCTAAAAGGTAAAAAATGTGCTACGCATTGGTTGGCTTCTAATGATTTCAAAAAAATGTTTCCGGATGTTGAGCTGGTTTCTGACCGCATTATCACAGATGAACACGGCATTTATTCTAGTGGCGGCGCAAACTCTTACTGGAACCTGCTGATCTATTTAATAGAAAAATACACCGATCGTGAAATGGCTATCTGGTGTGCTAAATATTTCGCTATAGAAATTGATCGAAATAATCAATCTTCGTTTATTTTATTTCAGGGCCAACGTGATCATAAAGATGAGTGCGTAAAAAAAACGCAGCAATTTATTGAGGAAAATTTCCGTGAAAAAATTACGGTAGATCAGCTTTCATCCAGGTTTGCCTTAGGCAGAAGAAGCCTTGAAAGACGCTTTAAAAAAGCAACCAGTAATACTGTAATTGAATATATTCAGCGGGTAAAAGTTGAAGCTGCCAAGAAAAGCTTTGAAAGCAGCCGAAAAAACATAGATGAAATAATGTATGAAGTTGGCTATTCTGATGTAAAGGCATTCAGAACAATTTTTAAAAAGCTAACGGGCTTATCTCCTGTTCAATACCGCAATAAGTATAATATGGATGTGGTGAATATTCAATCAACCTAACAGGTATTGAGCAAACAATCTAACTGATCTGTTGCCATGTGCATTAACAATCCAATAGCAATAATTCTGGTTTTGGGAATAAAAACCAATATGGCGTATATCGCGATAGCATAATAACTATGTAATGGATGAAAGCCAATACTACATCTGCATGGATCAAAAACCGGATTCGCTAGTAAATGATCTAAATCAACCAACATAGTTAAGAGGAAAATCGAATACGTTTTAATCCATTCTGGTCTGTAAAATGCATAAGCAACAATTCCCGGAAATATAAAGTGTAGAAAATAATGAATCACCTGTTGCATGTAAAATTTATAGGTCTTATCAGGGTTTTAAACAGGTGTTTTTAAGAACGATCGTATCAATCCATTGCTGTTGTTTTTCGGGACTAAAATACTTTGCTGGAGTTTCCAGTTTACAAACGCGGATGTTCTTTTCCTGGCATTTTTTAGAAACCAAATTCATTTGCGATTTGATATTGGAAATACCGTTAAATGTTTTGCGGGTAAAATAAACTGCCTTCAGATTTGGTAATGAATCAATTAGCGAAGGAATATTTTTCCATGAATGAACATGCTGATCTATAAACGAATCATCCACATTTTGTTCCTGACCTTCTTCAACATCCAAAGATTCTATAAAATCGGCAAAATCAATTTTATGCGATTTCATAAATTCAGTCTTGGCATTAAGGTCTGCTTCTTTTAAACTTTCTTCTTCCCAGCAAATGGGTAATAAATGCCATAAAAAATTACGATCACGACCATAAAAAAAATCGGGTCCTCCCGGTAAATCCGGATTAAAAGTTCCTAGAATTAAAATCTCCGTATCCGCACTAACCTGATGATCTTTAAACTTATGATAAATAATTGCCATGATTTATATAGAGATTTTTTGTTTCGCAAGGTAAAAAAACCGCATGGCTTCTCTGACAGAGATTATGCAATTTTAATTTTTTGAACACAAGAAAGATATTTTAATGTTGTAAAAAGACAGGCACAATTAGAAAAAAGGTTAAAAACAGCCTTTAAAGTAGCAATAGGTTAGTCTTTTGTGTAATCGATGATATTTTTATTAAATAACCCGATTGTAAATCAAATTGCCGACCTTTGTTTCTGCGCAAATTCGCAAACTGAGAAAAACTATGGGTAGACCAACCGAAACATTTAACAAAAAAGAAAAAGAAAAAAAACGATTAAAAAAGCAGCTGGAGAAGAAGGAGAAAGCAGAAGATCGTAAATCTAACGCTGTGAAAGGTAAAAGCCTTGAAGACATGATGGCTTATATCGATGAGAATGGAAATATTTCTTCCACACCTCCAGATCCTACAAAGAAGAAGAAATTCAAAACCGAAGACATCCAGATTGGAATTGCCAAGCAAGATCCAAATGCCGAACCTGAAGGTCCGCGTACCGGATCTATTACCTTCTTCAACGAATCAAAAGGATATGGCTTTATTAAGGATTCGCAAACCGGCGAAAGTGTTTTCGTGCATATTAACGGGTTAATTGATCCTGTGAAAGAGGCTGATAAAGTAACTTTTGAAGTAGAACAAGGTCAGAAAGGCCCGAACGCCGTGTCCGTTAAAAAACAAAAATAGATTTCAATTCCCTTACGGGATTAGTATAATTTTCTAAAAAGGATTTCAATAAAACTGAGATCCTTTTTTTGTTTGGCTACAATTTCATTTCCTGATTGAACGGTAACATTTAGATATTGATTTCTCTAAATCATATATTAGCATTACAAATTCTTCAATCAACCAAATTAGATTCTTAAATGAAAAGATTATTCACTTTTTGCCTCACATTTCTGGGAGTTTATGCTGTAAGCAATGCACAGGAATTGTACAAACCTAGAGATGTACAGCAGGCATTTAAAAATGAAACCCGATCAGAAACCGGTTTGCCTGGAAAAAATTACTGGCAAAACCATGCGAGTTATACCATTGATATTACATCTAAACCTCCATCCCGCTTGATTGAAGGAATAGAAACTATCAATTATGTGAATAACAGTCCGGATGAATTGAAGTATCTTTTATTTAAAATGATCTTGAATATTCATAAACCCACCGCAGTTCGCCTGCGACCAGAAAGCAAGGATTATTTTACGGATGGAATAATAATAGATTCTTTTAATGTAGGTGGCAAAGAAGTTCCCTGGAAAGAAATTTCCTATTACAACACTGTTCATCCGGTAGCATTACCTGCACCTTTAGCTTCTAAAGATTCCGTTCAGATGAAGATAAAATGGCATTATGATGTATCGGAGAAAAGCAACCGCGAGGGAATGATAGATCCGACAACATACTTCCTGGCTTATTTCTATCCAAGAGTTGCGGTTTATGATGATTATGCCGGATGGGACTACACAGAGTTTAATGATGCACTTGAGTTTTATAATGATTTCAACAACTATAAGGTAAATATTACTGTTCCGGCTAATTATATTGTTTGGGGAACCGGAACTTTATTAAACCCGGATGATGTTCTAAGTCCTGCTTTTTCATCCAGATATAAAAGCTCTCTGGTAAATGATGATGTTAAAACTATTGCTTCCAAACAAGAACTGGAATCTAAAAAAGTAACCAATCAGGCTAAGTTGAACACCTGGAAATTTAAAGCCAATAATATAAGTGATGTCGCCTTTGGATTGAGTGATCATTTTGTTTGGGATGCTTCGAGTGTTATTGTTGATGAAGCTTCAAAGCGCAGAGCTTCTGTTCAGGCAGCGTATAATGATACGGCGGCAGATTTTCACAACATGGTAAAATACGGCCGTGATGCTTTGCATTTATTATCTACAACCTGGCCAGGAATTCCATATCCTTTCGAAAAAACCACTATTTTTCAGGGTTATGCCGGAATGGAATATCCAATGATGGCAAACGATGAAACGTATGCTGATACAACCTTCTCTAAATTTGTTGCCGAGCATGAAATTGCGCACTCTTATATGCCATTTTACATGGGAATAAATGAGACCAGGTATGGTTTTATGGACGAAGGCTGGGCAACCACTTTTGAGTATCTTTTAAATAAAATTCATTTTGGTGTTGAACGAGCCCAACAATTTTACCAGCAATTTAGAGTTGCCGGGTGGATTAATGATACAGATCCGGGACAGGATATGCCTATAATTACTCCGGGATCTAATTTAACCGGAGGCGGATTAGGCAGCAATCAATATGGAAAACCTTCTTTAGGTTATCTGGCTGTAAAAGATATGCTTGGTGATGAGCTGTTTAAAAAGTGCCTTCATGAATATATGAATACCTGGAATGGAAAACATCCATTGCCATGGGATTTCTTTAATACATTTAACAGAGCTTCGGGTAAAAATTTAAACTGGTTCTGGGATAGCTGGTTTATCAAAAGTTCTTACATAGATTTCAGAATTAAAAATGTAATTAAAAATGGAAAAGCAAATACGGTTATCATAGAGAACATTGGTGGAATGCCTGCTCCGTTCGATCTTGAAATTACCTATTCAGATAATCAGAAAGAGAAAGTTCATTATACTCCTGAAGTTTGGAAAGCAAATAATAAGCAATACAGCATTGCTTTAAATTCCGGAAAAACCGTAAACGAAATTAAACTGCTGAACGGAATTTATATGGATGCCAATCCCTTGAATAATATCTGGAAACCAACAACCAATACATCCGGAAGTAAGTAGATTTAATATAGATTTTTTATTTTAAGGAGTTTGTGGAAACATAAACTCCTTATTTTTTAATTTCCTTCCGCTGTAGGGGAAAAAGTAATTCTCGCGGAAGGCGACAAAAGAAAATAAACACATACTTAGTTTTGAATTTAAACTTACTTGCAAAAAGTCAAAATTAGATTTTATTTAGAGCCAGTCCGCCTCTTTAGCCGGCGGAAGGCCAAGTTCTTTTTCTTGGAAAAAAAGAACCAAAATTCAAGGCTGCCCAGTTTTGGCTAAAAGCTTTTAAAAATGCTTTCTGCAATTCGAGCCGTGAGAATGTTAGCAATAAATGAAAGTTTCTGCAGCACTTCTCCGAATTGCTTTGAGTCAGAGATTTATGACCGTTTCTACAAGCATTTTTAAAACCTTTCTTAACGCCAATTCCTGTGAGGCCGGAAAAAGAGTGATTTTATTAGTTGGCAGTATTTTAGTTGGCGGTTAGCAGTCCTTAGAATGTCAATGCCTAAAAGGTGCTGACCGTATATTTTGATAGTTTAGCCACAGCAATGTTTTCAAATACGCTTCTTTTCGGCCTGTTTTTATTTGCGGTAGTGATGGTTTGGCCTTTTCTCTGCCATTGTTGCAAATAAAAGAAGCCGCGGCGTTTCTTTGCATACTTTCTTTCCGCTGCAGGAAAGAAAGTATGTCCCGCGGAAGGCGACAGAAGAAAATATTTCACAAATTTGGTTTGTTTTAAACTTACTGCAAAAAGTTAAAGCAAGAATTTATTGAAAGTCTGTCCGCCTTATAGCGGCGGCTGCCAAATACTTTTTGTCTTGAAACAAAAAGTATTCAAAAAATTCAAGGCTGCACAGTTTTGGCTAAAAGGTATTAAAAATGCTTACTGCAATTCGAGCCGTGTTTATGACCGGTAATTGATTGAAAGTTTCTACAGCACTTCTCCGAATTGCTTTCTTCAGCAATTTATGATTGTACCTACAAGCATTTTTAAAACCATTCTTAACGCCAATTCCTGTGAGGCCGGAGAAAGAGTGGCAATCGGAGTTTGCAGTTTTTAGTTTGCAGTCTAGCAACAGCTATATGCATTAGTTCGTCGCTAGGAATGAATTGGTAATTTAGCCCTCAGTAATGTTTTTAAATACGCTTTCTTTCGGCCTGTTTTTATTTGCGGGAGTGATGGTTTAGCCATCACAATGCCTTTGTAGCAAATAAAAGAAGCCGCGGCGTTTCTTTGCATACTTTCTTTCCGCTGCAGGAAAGAAAGTATGTCCCGCGGAAGGCGACAGAAGAAAATAATTCACAAATTTGGTTTGTTTTAAACTTACTGCAAAAAGTTAAAGCAAGAATTTATTGAAAGTCTGTCCGCCTTATAGCGGCGGCGGCCAAATACTTTTTGTCTTGAAACAAAAAGTATTCAAATGCCGAGCGTTAGCGAGACCACGAATACCAATAAAAATTTAAACACAAATGAGTAACTGAAAGGCTGCACAGTTTATTCGGTTTTTAAATATTTCTTTAATTGGCCTCATGAGCTCCTTTCAGTCGGTTTGGCTAAAAGGTATTAAAAATGCTTACTGCAATTCCAGCCGTGTTTATGACCGGTAATTGATTGAAAGTTTCTACAGCACTTCTCCGAATTGCTTTCTTCAGCAATTTATGATTGTACCTACAAGCATTTTTAAAACCATTCTTAACGCCAATTCCTGTGAGGCCGGAGAAA
>JBBRCI010000072.1:0-14532 GCA_038204935.1 Sphingobacteriales bacterium
TAAAGCCTATACCTGCACCTGCTGTTGGGCACGGTATTCATTCGGCGCAAACTGATAACGCTTTTTAAACTCCCGGTAGAAATAGGATTGGTTGTTAAAACCTGTTCTGTAAAATATTTCAGACACGGTTAGATTGGTTGATATTAAAAGTGATGCTGCTTGTTTTAACCTGATTTGCTTGATAAATTCTCCAGGCGTCATCTGGGTTAAGGTTTTTAGTTTACGATACAGCTGCATTTTACTCATCGATAATTCATTTTCTAAAACAGCAGCATTCAATTCGGGCTCATCTATTTTTTTCTCTATTACTGATAATAAATTACTCAAAAACTGCTTGTCATTATCCGGCAGGTCAGAATTTAAAATAAAATCTCCGGCAACATCATTATTAAAGAACTCTTCAAGGCGCTCCCGATATTCCAATAACTTGCGGATTCGAACCTGCAAATGTGCCACATGGAAAGGTTTTGCGATGTAAGCATCGGCACCAACTTCATAACCTTCAGTCCGATGCTCGATGGAGCCTTTTGCAGATAAAACAACAAATGGAATATGGCAGGTTGCAGGAGCAGTTTTTATCCGGTTACACAATTCAAGCCCGTCCATATCCGGCATCATGATATCACTTATTATCAAATCAGGAATTACTTTTTGAATTAAGTCTAATGCTTGTTTTCCGTCTTCTGCTTCATAAATAGTATAAGTACCCTTTAAAATTTCATTCAGTAAATAACGTATTGCCGATTCATCTTCGACTATTAATATGCTTTTCCGGGTACTAAGTTCAAGGTTTTCTATGATCGATTGTTTATTATGATCCATCGCAGTGGGCATAGTATGACTATGCGCAAGAGTCATTGACTTAAAAAGAAAGGATGACGGATTTGTTGTTAATTGCTGAGAATCATCAGATGAAGAAACAAAGTTTTCTTTCGGGATTGGTATCAGAACCTTAAATATGATCCAGTTATCCTTGCTGCTGACCTCTATTTTACCGTTCAACAAAATCACCAGTTGACGGGTGAAAGCCAAACCAATTCCAGTTCCAAATTTTCCATTCTTTTTGGAGTTTGAAACATAAAATTTATCAAAAAGCTTTTCCAGATTTTCATCCGGTAAACCACAGCCTGAGTTAGCAACAGAAATTTCCAGTTGATTTTTTAATTGATTTTCGCTTACAAGCAAGGTTACACTTTCTTTCTTTTCAGAATGCTTAAAAGCATTAGAAAGCAAGTTGAACATGATCTTTTCAAGCTTATCTTTATCTATCAGAGCAAAAATATCATCCGGAATGATCCGTTTATAAGTCATTTTATTTTGCTCGCTCATCGGGCCGAAAAGAGAAGACAGTTTATCTAAAAGTTCAGAAACATTCAAATAGCTGTATTGAATTTTCAGATGCCCGGCTTCCGCTTTGCGGAATTCTAATAATTGCTGTACGAGATAGGAAAGTCGGGAAGCCTGTTGATGAATGAGTGATAAAAAGTAGGGTTTGCCTTGTTTATTATCCTGGTTTTTATTTTGCTCTAAATACTGCTCTGTTGACCCCATTATTAAGGTTAGCGGAGTTTGCAATTCATGAGCTATATTGGTAAAAAACCCAAGCTGCTCCTGGTGTAAAATCTCTTCTTTCTCCCGAAGACGGTGTTCAATCACCAGTTGTTGCTTTATTTCCTGTCGGTTCTTTCGATAACTGAAAACGATATATCCACCTGCTGTAAGTACCAGAAAATAAAACAACAATGCCGGATAGGTTAACCAGAAATAGTTTTTTACCTCTAGACTAAACACGGAAGCTTCGTTTGTCCAAACTCCTTCCCCATTAGACCATTTAACCTTTAGAGTATAGTTTCCTGGCGGGATGTTACTGTAAACCAGTTTCCCGGAAGTACCGGAATAATGCCAGATCTTATCATTCCCTTCCAAAAAATAAGCGTATTCGCATTTTTCTGAATTTAGGTAACTTATTGCTTTTAACTGAAGATCAAAATAATTGTCCTTCCTGCTTAAAATGTAATCTATACTAGACTGCTGATTCGGTTTTAATACTATAAGCCCATTTTGTTCTTCGATATATCCACCCAGCTGAATATCAGTAATCATTAAATTGGGTTTGGAATTATTCGCGTAAATATTTTGAGGAAAGAAATAATTGAATCCATACGTTCCGCCGAAAAAGAGCAACCCTTCAGAATTTTTCCACACGGCACCATCACTAAACTCATTACTTTGCAAACCGTCAATTTGCTGGTATCTGGAAATTTCAAGACTAGAGGGTTGTACTTTTGCAAGACCTTTATTGGTACTCACCCAAATATTTCCAAGTTTATCCTCTTCAATGGCATGTATTGTATTATTAGGCAATCCGTTGGCCGTAGTTAACTTTTTAAAAATTGGCTTTTCCAATGCAGCATCTTTCTGGTCTATCCAATTAAGTCCATAGCTTGTACCAACCCATATACGATTTTTACTATCCTTAAATACTGCTAAAACATCATTATTTGATAAACTACCCTCGTAAGTGGAAGCCTTAAATGTTTTAAACTTTCTGGTTTTTAAATCGAGTAAACTCAAGCCACCGTAACGGCAAGCAATCCATAATTGATTATTTCCACCTTGAGTAACCGAATAAATAATATCATTTGCCGGGCCTGTATTATTGTTTTTAAATTTATAACTCTCCAGATATTCGAGCGTCAATCCTCCTGCTTCTTTAACAATTTTTAAATGAATTAAACCATAACCACTTGTTCCAATCCAGAGAGATTTATCCGGACTTTCTAGAATGGAATAAACCGACCGAAATTCGGGATACTGATTAACTCTTTTAACATTGGCCCATTTGATGAATTTATTGGCTTTTATATCAAAAATGCCCAATCCATTTCCGTCACTACCAATATAAATCAGATCATCAGAACTCTTTTTTAATTCATAAACAGAGTTGTTATCAAGTTCTCCGGGATTTAAAAAATTATCTGATGAACTGTTTTCAGACTGAAAATCAGTGTATCTGAAAATTCCACTTCCTTTGGTTCCTACCCAGAGATTTCCGTTTTCCTCTGTAAAAGTTCTTACAGATCTGTTGTAAGGCATCCCATTTTCTGAAGTATTAACTGTTTCAAAAAATTTGGTTTTGGGATAAATTTTTATCACTCCATTTCCATCTGTTCCGTACCACAAAATTTGTTCAGTTCCCAGGGCCCATGAAGTAACTTTAATATCTTTCATCTGACCAGCTTCTTTTTGCAAAAAGGTGGAAGGTTTAAAAGTATGATCGTACACCGCAAAGCCTTTTGTTGACCAACCCAGTAAATAATGCTCTTTATAAAAGATCATCTCTGTAATACCATGATCTAAATTAATTACCGGCCTTTTTTGGAGAGTTTTACAATCAATTTCTTTCAGCTGATTGGCAGCTGTTGTGAAAAACATTTTCTTATTTACAAAGAAGAAATTCGTTATTCCAGCCTGATCAGTTATTTTATTTTCCAGTTTTACTTGCTGATTTTCTGATAAAGAATATCTTTCAAGATTTCCCCTGTTTAACAGCCAGAGATGATTGAATTCATCAAAAACTAATTTACTTATTCTGGATGTTGATTGATTTTGCGGAGATTTTGTGGAAGTATTGCACTGAAGAAAAGTATCCGCTTTAGCATCGTAATACGTCAGTCCATACTTTTGAGTAAGACAGAAAACTTTTCCAGATCGATCAACAGCCAGTTCAAACTCCTGTTCGCTCACTCTGCTACGCTGTGTTTGAGTGTAGAAATAATTATAAAATTTACCGGACCTTTTTTCAAATCTGGAAATTCCTTCAATGGTACTGATCCAGATATTACGCTGTTTATCTTCAGTAATGTGTTGAATTACATTACTTCCTAAACTTTTAGAATCATTTTCTTTATTATAATTGAATACTCTGAATGAAGATCCATCGAGCATATTTAAACCATCCCAGGTTGCTACCCAAATGATGTTATCAGAATCCTGAAATACATGGTTAATTGCACTGTTAGAAAGCCCGTTTCTATTATCAAGCTGCTGAAGAAAAAATTGATCTGAATTTGCTGAAATAGCGAAAAGTGGAATAAACTGAAAAATTAAAGCGAACAAATAGAAACAGAAATTTACATTTCCAAAATCAACTTCATATTTTTTATTCCTGAAGTAAGCAAATATATAACTGTGTATGTTTAAACGCACCTTATAAGTTCATTCTCTATCACCTACAAGTTAGAATAATTAGAAGATATCTGACACTTTATTTGTGTCCATTAACACATGTTTTAAACTTTAATAAAATCCCTACTGTTTTATTCCATCACCTGTTTTGTAAAAGGCATTAATGGTTACGGGTAATTTTCCGTTCGCTTTTAATGTTCCCAGAATAACTTTGGTGGCAGCTTTTTGCATTTCTAAGCTTTGCTGATAATTCATGATCAAGGTTTTACTTTTTTCTATTCCCGGCAAACCGGCAATGGCATACGGATTGGCGAAAACACTTGTAACCGTATTTAAGGAAGCAATTTCAGCGATAAGCAGTTTAACACCCGAATTATAATCTAAAGTGCTTTGCGGTCTTTTGCGCATATCATGGATTCCCATAATAATCTGGTCGTAATTTTTTAATTCTGCACTAACCCGCTTTAAATCAGCTTCCGAGGCATCCTTAGAAATAATAAACATCATCACATTATTAAAATTCGGGTCCAGTTCTTTCTGGAAAGTTGTAAACTCTGTTGTTCCTATCGCAATAATTGCGGTTTTCTTCACTCTGTCAAGGGTATTGATTAAGCTATCGCTGTTTAAAACAGTTACACTGGCATCCGATAATTTTTGATTGAGCATTTTAGCGGCTTCTGTATTTAAATTGGCAACCACGTTGGATGTATTAACGGGCTTGTAATTATTTAATCCAACCCAATATTTAGCGTATAATACCTTTTTCGCACTTGCATTAATCTGCTCCCAGGTAATGCGCTTTTTGCGGATAGCTTTTCGGATCAGTTTTACGGCACGGGCAGAATTTTCTGAAAGTTCCAGAATATCGTTACCCGCAATTATTGCCCGCACATCAGCTTCCCCGTTAGGGAAATATTTAACAACGCCTTTCATGCCCATTGCATCCGAGAATATAAGCCCTTTAAAGCCCAGATCATTTTTCAAAACGCCGGTTACAATTGGTTTAGAAAGTGTGGAAGGCAAATGCGGAGTATTATCAAGCACTGGAATATTCATATGTGCCACCATAATTCCCGATGCTCCTTTTTTTATCAGCTCCCGGAAAGGATACATTTCCAGAGAATCTAAACGCTCTCTGCTGAACGGCAGTTGCGGCAAATCATAATGAGAATCTACATCTGTATCTCCGTGTCCGGGAAAATGTTTCAGACTTACCAGGATTCCATTGTCCTGCATTCCGTCCATATATTGCTCAACTTTTTCTGTTACATTGTATTTATTATCACCAAAAGATCTGAAGCCGATAACCGGATTTTTGGGATTGTTATTTATATCCGCATCAGGTGCAAAATTAACATGCATTCCAATCCGCTTAAAATCGGAAGCAATTTGTTTACCCATCTGGTAAATCAGGTTGTTATCCTGTATGGCGCCCAATGTCATTTGATAAGGAAAAGAAATCGTGCTGTCTAACCGCATACCTAATCCCCACTCACCATCCAAAGCAATCAATAATGGAACTTTAGAAATCTCCTGATATTTATTGGTCAGAATTGCCTGCCTTCCGGGTCCACCTTGAAAGAAAACCAAACCGCCAATATTTTCTTTGTGGATAAGGGTTGCTATGGAATCTTCATATCTCTTGCCTTTATCTGTATGTGCACGAACCATAAAAAGTTGGGCAATTCTTTGTCTCCGCGTAAGCTTTTTAAATACAGAATCTACCCAGACATTTTCATCCTGTAAACCGTCAATAAATGATTTTTGATTTTGAGCTGAACTGAAAAAAGGAAGTAGAAGTAATAAAAGGAAGGTTAATTTTTTAAATAGATTCATGTTATAATAAAGAGATTGCCTTGGTTAAAATGTATTGGGAAACTTTAATATCAAACTTACAGCCAACAAAAAAATCAGGAAAGTAAGGCTCAAACTTAATGATAAACTAAACAGCCAAACCAATAATTTATTGGATATCCTCGGACTTAACAGTCGATAGATGAGGTAAACTCCGGCTACGTTGATTATTAAATATAGAATGTAATAGATCCACAAATGCATTTTATAAAGGAACTTAAAGTGTATGATTTATACAACCCCTAATAAAATGTATTAAAAATAATACAGCAGAAGCATTTCATTGCACACTTTCTTAAAGGATTGAAAAAAATCAAAATCGCCTTTAAAATGCATAAAAAAAATAAAACTGAAATTAATGTTTTATGTAAACTGACACTAATATGGATTGAAAAACATTATTCTGGCACAATTATTTCATATAGTGGTACTGAACTAATAATTCGAAAACATGAAAAAAATATTAATTATAGCTATAGGTGTATTTACTGCAGGAGCCGTAAACGCCCAAACATCATCTAATTCTGATGCCGTTAAATTTGGTATCAAAGCAGGAGGTAATTATTCTAACATCATCAAAACAAATGATGACAATTTTAAAACTGAATATAAGCCTGGTTTTCACGCAGGTTTAACCATGGAGATTCCAATTGTTAGCAGTTTGGCTTTTGCACCGGAAATAGTTTATTCTCAGAAAGGTTATAAACGTACTGGAACTTTAGGAGAATATTCTGTAACAACTAATTTTATTGATATTCCAATTTTGGCTAAAATTAAGGCTGGTAATAATTTCAATGTTGTTGTTGGACCACAGGTTTCTTTCTTAGCTTCTACTACAGAGAAATTCACATCGGGTGAACAGTCTTTTCAGAACACTGTTAAAGAACAAAACGATAACTTAAAGAAAAGCCTTGTAGGCGGAGTAGTAGGTTTTGGATATGATTTTTCGCAAATCATTAGCTTGAACGGTCGTTATGCATTAGATCTTCAAAAAAATAACGAAAACGGAACTTCAGAAACTCCGGTTTACAAGAACCAGGTATTCCAGTTAGGATTAGGTTTTAAATTCTAAGGATTAATAAAAACGTTTAGTAAAATTTAATTATTTATTTAAAATGCCCGCTTCATCCGAAAGATGTAAGCGGGTTTTTTATTGCATGTAAAACAATATAAGCCAGATTTAATTAATGTATTATGAGAAAAGCAGCATGGATAATTTTAGGCGTCATTTTTTTGGCCCTGAGCCTTTTTGTATTTTTCAGGTACTATTATGTATTTGGAGAAGGAGTTAAATCTGGTGAATTAAACTACCTGGTAAAAAAGGGAAATGTTTTTAAAACCTATGAAGGAAAATTAATTCAAAGCGGTTTACGTCCCGGCTCGGCTGGTTCCATCCAATCCTATGAATTTGAATTTTCTGTTGAAGATGAGAAAATAGCAGATATCCTGATGAAAAATTCAGGAAAATTTTTGGATCTTCATTATAAAGAATATCATGCAACCATTCCCTGGAGAGGCTTTAGCAGATATATTGTCGACTCGGTTTACGCGATGCGGGCAAGCCAGCAAGGAGAAAATATAATTCTTCAGAATAAATAGAATAGAGAAGCCGGGAATTTCCGGCTTCTCTATTCTAAAATTAGCGGTTTAAACTATCAACTAATCTATAATCATTTTGGGTAGTATCAGCACCCATTCCTGCTGTTGCTGTATCAGGCATTGGTCCTGTTGTGGTTTTATCGTCCCCATCATTATTTTTAACTACAGGATCACAAGCAGCAATACAAAAAACTGCAAAAAATACTAAGGCTGTTAATATTAGTTTCATAATATTGATTTGATTTAACAAATAAACCCGCTAATACGCGGGTTTTAAATAGATTCTTCCGGGCCAGTATTATTATAGCTTTATCGCATCATGGTGTCATGCATCATCGTATCATGCATCATGGTATCCTTCATCATGGTGTCCATCGGCATGGTTTCCTGCATAGAGGAGTCCATCCTCATAGTTGAATCTGAATCTGTTTTGCTATTTTGAGTAGATCCGCAACCTGCCAGTAACCCACCGGATAAAAGCAGCATAAAAAAGATTTTAAATTTCATAATATATTATTTTTAAAGGTTAAACACTTCGCTTCTAACAAATTATATGAGGAAGAGTTTATTTTAATTTACAATTACTGTGCTCTAATTAAATAAAATTTCAGGCTGATTGATTAAGAGTTTACTGTTTTAACGTGATTACACCACAGCCAATTCTCGGACCGGAGTTCCCGGTTGGTTGTGTAGTATAGTCATCAACTCCACTATGAACAATAACTCCTCTGTTTAAGATATTGGTTTTATCGTCTCCTCCGATGGTCCACAGATCACTTTCTATTTCTAATTTTCCTTTACCTTTTGAATCTAACTGGATGTTACCGATATCTCCGGAATGGAAAGAACTGCTGCCCCATTTTCCGTGCTGCGAATTTGTAGGATTCCAGTGACCATGTGCATCATTTCCTTCATTTCCGCACATTCCATGCTCATGAAAATGCACCGCAACTGTTTGGTTTGCTTTTCCCGGAACGGTTAACTCCAGTTCCATTTCTACTTTTCCGTTTTTTTCTTCTTCAAACTTTAAAATTCCTGAAACCGGAAAATCAGCTTTGGTAGCCGTTATAACAGCTTCAGCTTTTTTTTCATTTATGCCCATATGCTTACAGGAAGCCTGAACACACATTCCGGCGATAAAAACAAAGCATAAAGCCTTTAAACTAAAAGAAATTGATTTTTTCATAATTATTGTGGTTTAATAGTATTGCAACAGCGGATATCAAGGCTTGTTTTTATTTGCTCAACTAATGACTCATATTTCCTGTCAAAATTGTTTTTTAGTTCAATATGAAAAGAGCTGATGAAATCTCATCAGCTCTTTAGTTGATCATTTTAATTTTTTAAAGAGGCCATATCTATCACAAACCTATAATGAACATCACCTTTTATGGTACGTTCATAAGCTTCATTGATCTGGTCGATATTAATTACCTCTACATCCGAAACAATATTGTGTTCGGCGCAGTAATCAAGCATTTCCTGCGTTTCTTTAATTCCTCCAACCAAAGAACCAACCAAACTTCTTCTTCCAAAAATCAAGGAAGTAGCATTAACAGATTCCGGTTCAGGCGGAACGCCTAAAACAACCATTACTCCATCGGTTTTTAATAAAGCCAGATAGTCGTTATAATTATGCTTGGCAGAAACTGTATCGATAATTAAATTGAACGTGCCGGCCATTTTTTTCATGTTATCATCATTGGTGGTCAGCATAAAATGATGCGCTCCCAACTCTTCTGCATCTTTTTCCTTTTCGGGAGAGCGGCTCAGCATAGTAACATCGGCTCCCATAGAAGCTGCCAGTTTAACGGCCATATGCCCCAATCCGCCTAATCCAACAACAGCAACTTTATCGCCTTTCTTCACATTCCAATGTCGCAACGGAGAATATGTGGTAATACCTGCACACAACAAAGGGGCTACAGCTTCTAATGGTAATTTATCAGAAACCTTTAAAACAAATTTGTCTGTTACCACGATGTGGGTTGAATATCCACCATAGGTAATGGTTTTCTTATCCTGAAGTAATGAGTTATAGGTTTGAGAATTCCCGTTCTCGCAATATTGTTCCAAATCTTCTTCACAATTTCCGCAATGCCCGCATGAATCAACAAAACAACCCACGCCAACAGTATCACCAACTTGGTGGTTTTTAACATCAGATCCCACACGACTCACTTTACCTACAATTTCATGTCCGGGTACAACCGGATAAACTGTTCCTTTCCATTCATTTCTTGCCGTGTGAATATCTGAATGGCAAACGCCACAATACAGAATTTCAATTTCAACATCATTTGCTCCCGGCTCACGTCGGTCAATTTTATACGGACCTATATCCGCGTCTGCATTTTGCGCAGCGTATGCTTTTACCTCTTTCATGTTCAATATAGTTTTAATGGGGAACAGCAAGCATTATTAATGGTTTGCAGTAAATTCTAAATGATATGTAAAATTGGATTAAAAGGCATAAAAAAACCCTTCGCAAATACGAAAGGGTTTCCAAGGAATATGTCGAAAACTAATTTTACTTCCCGTTCTGAATATCTTCAATTACTTTTTTAACAATATCGGCCTGCAAAGCTAGCTGTGCACTTAATTGATCTGACTTTTTTGCCTTATCCAATTTTTCATCTTTCAATTCAGTTAGCAAAGGAATAAGTTGTTTGCCAACTCCATAGGCTTTGTATTTCTCAATAATGCTTACTATTTTGTTGAAGTTGGTTTTAAAGACTTCCGTATCATTCATGTTTCCTAACAATACAAAGTAGTTTTGAATCATTTGAAATTTTTCATTAACTGAAGCATTATCAAATTCATTTACCGCAAAAGCAAATTCATCCGGACCACCATATTTACTATAGATAGCTACCACCGATTGTTTTATGGCTCCTTTACTTCCCTTTTCCAGGGATTTGGCTAAACGCAAACCTTCTACAGAATCTAATGCTGCAATTCCATTTAAAGCTGCCGCCTGAACGCTATATGATTTACTTTCAAAAGCCTTTTTAAAAATGGGAAGATTGGCTGAATCTTTAGATTTAGCCAGATATTTAATGGCAGCTGCCTGAACAAGTGTAGATGAATCACCATTTACCAGTTTAGCCAATATAGGCGCAGCTTCTTTCTGAATAGTAGGATTTTTAATATCCAATGATGCGATGGCTTTCATTCTCAAGCGAAAAAATTTATCATTCAACGCCGCAATCATTACTTTACGGGCAGCCGGATCATCCTGTTTTTTTTCTGCCTCAGTAATTGCCTCCATCCGGTCTACCAACAGCGGAGCATTGAAATACTGAAATACATATTCATTTAAGGTTTTGCTGTCCGTTTTTTCTGCAAGCAGAATTTTTTTAGCATCCACATTCACCAGATCCGGTTTAACCGCAAAAGAATAAGTGAAAGTATCTGCCTTACTGTTCATCCACACCTCATGGCGTTCCATTTTTCCACCCGCATAAAAATCAATCGCAACAGGAAGCATAAATGCTTCTCCGTCCTGAGTCTGCTTTAAATAAACAGTTTGCTTTTTTGCCGCTGCATCCCATTTATAATCAATTTTCAACAAAGGATGTCCGTTATTAAAATACCATTGATTGAAAAACCAGTTTAGATCTTTACCGCTGGCTTCTTCCAGCTCTAAGCGGAGCTGGTGTGCTTCACCATTTTTGAATGCGTTTTGCTTCAGATAGATATTTAGTCCCTTAAAAAACACATCTTCACCCAAATAATCTCTTAGCATGTTCAAAATCCGACCTCCTTTTTGATAACTCACCAGGTCAAATACATCCTCTTTATCTGTATAATTAAAGCGAACCAGGTCTTTCTTTGCATCTGAGGCGTTTGAAAGATAATTTTGCATATCTTCATAATTGCCATAATCTCCCGCATCTTGTCCGTGTTTAAATTCATCCCATAAAACCTCGCTAAAATTGGCAAAAGATTCATTTACAGTAATATTACTCCAGCTTTCTGCCGTCACATAATCGCCAAACCATTGGTGGAAAAGCTCATGGGCAATTACAGCTTCGCCGGCACTTCCGTCAATCATTTCGCCCGGAGTTTGCTGAACAAACTCGCCATGTAAGGTTGCAGTTGTGTTTTCCATCGCACCACTCACATAATCACGTACTACAATTTGAGAATATTTGTTCCATGGATAATCAACACCAAGTCTTTTAGAAAAAAAATCAATCATTTCAGGCGTAAAGCCGAATATCTGTTTGGCATAAGGAGCGTATGCAGGTTCCAGATAGTAATTCACCTCTTTATCTTTCCACTTGTCTTTATAGATTTTGAAATCGCCAACGGCCATCATAAATAAATATGGCGAATGCGGCAGATCCATTTTCCAGGTATCTGTGCGGGTAGAGTTGCTATATGATTTTTGTGAAACCAAACGTCCATTTGACAGAGTTACATATTTTGAGGGAACCGTCATAATGATCTCGGAAGTTGTTTTCTGGTTCGGTTTATCAATTGTTGGAAACCATACAGATGATGCTTCGGTTTCTCCCTGAGTCCAGATTTGAACCGGTTTACCTTTTATTGCGCTATCCGGATTAATAAAATACAAACCTTTGGCATCGGTTATTGCAGCACTACCTTTCGTTTTTAATTCGTTAGGCTTAGAGGTATAATCTACAAAAACGGTGTATTGCTCATCCGCCTTATAACTTTTATCCAGGATAATTCGCAATTGCAAACTATCATAAGAGTATTTTAAAGGAATGATCTGATTGCTTTTTACAATAGAGATGTTATTGATATCCATTCCTTTTGCATCCAGCCGCAATGAATCTGTAGCGTAAGCATAAGGCTTCAAGGTAATCCAGGCTTTGCCGTACATATATTGCTTGCCATAATCAAAACGAACATCCAGTTTGGTATGTACCAGACTATTGATTTTGGTAGCTGTCGGACGGTAAATTTTATTTGACGGATTGGATTCCGGGTTTACCTGCGCTTGTGTCTGCAAAACAAATACAGATAAAAAAAGCATGGGAACATACCTGATTATAAGTTTTTTCATAAATGAATTATTGGTTTTAATGTAAATTAGGACTAAACCATAAAGGAATGGTTACAGCAGATTTAAAGATATGAGAAATAAACTAGTAAAACTCCCGGCAATAACTTCTGCGGAAGTTAAACCGGGCTTAACCTAGAATATGGTTTCATAAAAAAAGGTTTCAGATCATCTCCGAAACCCATTTTAAATAAGACCTTAGTTTGTTAACGACTCACATTTACTGCCAGAATTTTCCATCCGGAATCTGTCTTCACAAAATTAACCCGCATATTATATTGGGCCGAAATATCTGCTAACTCTCCACTTTGCATTAGTGCTGAGCCGACTACAGTAATATCTGAATTGACCATGGCTTTCTTTTCGTCTATTTTTATCTGCTTTTCTTTTACAGGCTCAATTTTTTCGAACTGATAAACAGTGCCTGTAAATACACTAATCATTTGATCATGATTCATCACCTCTCCACCCGGATCGGTCATGCTTGTTTCTGCCAACAAGTTTTCTTCCAGCCAGGCTTTATTCTTTTCGAGCAATGCTTTATTAAAATCATCAAATAATTGACTGACAATTTCTTCATCGGTCTTCTCAACCGGACGGGCTAACACAAAATTGAGTGTGCCCAAAAACAAAAATAATATCAAAAATTTTTTCATTGGTGTGGGATTGGTTTATTAAATATAGGAAATGAGAGGGAAGATTGGATATTCAATTGAGCCCGTTTGAAATAAATTATTTTAGCTAGCGCACGCGTGCCGCGTGTGCTTTAACTTAATTTAAAAATTACAAAATGTCAATTTCTATTAACCCTTTGCCTCCGGAATAATCAATAGCACTAGAGTATTTCCATTGTGATGCTTCAGTAACGAATCCAGCAACCACAGGATTATTATGAAGATATTCTGCTTTCTGTTCAATTACTTCCGGACTCCATAATTCAATTGGATGATTATCATGTTGCCAAAACTGAAAATTTTGAACATTACTGCTTTTAGAAGCCGCTCTTTTAAACATCCACAACAACCATTCTTTCCTTGATTCCTGATTATTGGCAATTATACTTTTCACAATTGCTTTCGAAGTATGTTCTTTAAATCTGCCCAGTAATGATTCTGGCTTACTACCTTTAGTTCTAAAAATAAGATGCAAATGACTTGGCATAATACACCAGCAGTAAATTTCTAATCCCAGATTATTTCGGCAGTAAGTGAGACTTTCAGTGAGTATATCATTATAATCAGGTCGTACAAAAACATCAATCCAGTTGACAACCGCAAAACTTACAAAATACAATCCTTCCTGATTTAGAAACTTATATTTTCTACTCAATTATTCAAATTTTGATGGATGTACTTTAAAGCTAATGATTTTATCGAAATGCCTATAGGGTTTGGTTAGTTTAGTTTAGGATATATCGTTTTTTCTGTTGATGCTATATTACCGGTTGCTGGCGCACGTGTGCCGCGTGTGATTTATGTAATCCAAGAACTATAAATTAGCCTCCGGAATATTCAATTATTAGAAGATTTGTGGTAATTGTACAATGAGTTAGTTTATTCCACAAGCGGGACGGGTGCGCTAGCGAGGCTTTAATTCATTTTTAAAATCATGATATGTCAATTCAATTAACAATTAGTTTGCGAATAAACAAACGTGCTAGATTCCAATATTTTCACTCGCGGCACGGGTGCGCTAGCGATGCTATATTACCGGTTGCTGGCGCACGCGTGCCGCGTGTGCTTTATGTAATCCAAGAACTATAAATTAGCCTCCAGAATATTCAATTATTAGAAGATTTGTAATAATTGTACAATGAGTTAGTTTATTTCACACGCGGCACGCGTGCGCTAGCTAGG
>JBBRCI010000073.1:0-14292 GCA_038204935.1 Sphingobacteriales bacterium
CCGCTGATTCTTGATCTACATGGCGACGGCCAGTTAAGTACTTCGTATATCAACTTTATGTATCAGCCTTACAGAAATCAGGAAGGTGAAGTAGAGGGAATATTTTTCTTTGGGGTGGATGTAACCGAACAGGTAGAAGCCCGGAAGAAAATAGAAGAGAGTGAAAAGCAGTATGCTTATCTCATCCAGAACCTGCCGGTAGCGGTATATACCTGCGATACGGATGGGAAAATTTTACTTTATAATAAAGCCGCATCCAGCCTTTGGGGTAAGGAACCTATTATAGGCTCAGATCAATGGTGCGGATCATGGAAAATATTTGATACTTCTGGAAATCCTATGAGGCATGAGGATTGTCCAATGGCAAAAACACTGCAGAGTGGTAAACCAACCCGGGGTGAAGAGATCATTGTAGAAAAACCTGACCGTAGCATCCACCATATAATTCCGCATCCAACTCCCTTATATGATAGTTCGGGAGAAATTACAGGAGGGGTAAACGTATTGATAGATATTACCGAGAGAATTCGGGCGCAAGCCGAGCAGGAAATGAACGGGCGCCTGAATGCCATCTTCAGTTCAGGTAAAACACTGGAAAGTTGTATGGTAATGGCTCTTAAGGAGATATGCGCTTATGCGGATATGCAGGTTGCTAAGGTCTGGGTATCTAATATCTCTCACAATGAGTTAAAGCTATTTGCCTATTACTCATCAGATGTTAAATTCCAGATCGAAGGCTTCAAAAAAACATTAAAAGATGAGGGACTTCCAGGTAAGGTATGGAAAGAAAATCAACCCGTTATCATTGAAGATATTCAGAAAAGCAAAGACTATGTCAGGAAAGAATTTGCCAGGGCAAATAAGCTGGAATCTGCGGTAGGAATTCCTATTGTTTTTCAGAATGAGGTAATAGCAGTGCTTGTATTGTACAGCAACAGAAAGCTCAGCAAAGGTTTGCCTTTAAGCCTGAGCCAGAATATTCTGGGGCAGCTTGCCGGAGAAATGGCCAGAAAAAAAATAGAGGAAGAATTCGATTTGCTATTTTCCATGTCATCCGATCTGCTTTATATAGGAGGTTTGGATGGTTATCTTAAAAAAGTCAATCCCGGCTTTGTAAGAAGTCTGGGTTACGATAAAATTGAAGTTCTGTCTGTACCTTTTTTAACTCTGGTTCATCCGAATGATACTGAACAGGCTTATGAGGTGTTTGCAAAGATTTTAGACGGAAAGACAATCAGCAATTTTGATTTCAGGCTGCTTGCCAAAGACGGTTCAACAGTATGGATCAGCGTGTCTACCACACCACTTCCAAACAATTTATTCTTTTGCGTGGCTAAGGATATTACCTTTAAAAAGGAGTCAGAACTACAATTATTGGACTATCAGAAAAAACAGATTGCCATTTTAGAAAGTATTACCGATGGATTCTTCGCAGTAGATAAAAGCTGGAAAGTAACTTACTGGAATACACAGGCCGAAAGAATGCTGGGTATCTGGAGGGAAGATATTCTGGAGAAAAATCTATGGGATGTTTTTGATAATGAGAAAGTTTTAAGACTTAAAGAAGACTATGAAAGATCTATCAGGGAGCAAACTCCCGTACGCTTGGAAGAATTTGTGCCTCAGCTCAATAAATGGTTCGAGGCTACAGCTTATCCAACTGAAGATGGTCTTGCAGTTTATTTTAAAGATATCACCGAAAGGAAACATTCATTTGAAAACCTGGTAAAAGCCGAAGGCGATGTGCGGAATTTTGCAAGGCAGATCAATTATGTTCTGGAAGATGAACGTTCGCGTATTGCCCGGGAGCTGCATGATGAGTTCGGGCAGCAATTGGCGGGTATCAAAATGGTTTTATCCTCGCTCAAAAATAATCAGGCTGAACAAAAAGACCAGTTTTCGATCAATACGTTAATTAAGGAAGTAGACCGAAGTATGCAATCTATCCGCAAATTTGCAACTGAACTGAGACCTGGAATTCTGGATACGCTGGGTTTAGGGGAATCGGTAGAATGGTTGGCAAAAGAGTTTGAGCGTAAATCCGGGATAAAATGCCGCCCGCTTATTAACAACCGAGATCAGTTTTATGAAAAGGAACTCTCTATTTGTTTTTTTAGGATATGTCAGGAAGCATTAACTAATGTATTAAAACATTCGGGAGCCGATGAGGTAACCGTATCTCTTGAGCATAATTTAAATCAACTTATTCTTTGCATCAGCGATAATGGTATAGGAATTGATACCTCTAAAGTTGAAAATCCATTCTCGATGGGTCTGTTAGGAATGCGTGAAAGAGCTAAACTAATAGGCGCAGAGCTTAAAATAGGAAATTCCCTGAGCGGTGGAACCGTGGTTGAACTTATTGCCATATTGAATGTCTGATAAAAGAATTCTTATTGCCGATGATCACTCTGCTATTCGCAGCGGGGTTCAGCTTATTTTAAACAATAGCTTTAAAAATATTGAGTTTGGAGTAGCTACTCAGGCTCAGGAAGTGATGGATCTTCTGGATAAATCTTTGTGGGATATTCTGATCCTGGATATAAACCTTCCGGGAAGAAATGGATTTGACATACTGAAAAGCATTAAGGATGCTAAAAATCCGGTAAAGGTTTTGGTATTTAGCATGCATCAGGAAGAGCAGGTAGCCATCCGTGCCCTAAAACTTGGTGCCTACGGATATTTGTCTAAGGACGCCGCCGATAAAGAACTGGTAACAGCTATTACCAAATTGTTAGCCGGTAAAAAATACATCACTCCAACGGTTTCTGAATTGATGGTGATGCAGCTTGAAAATCCAATGGATAAGGCGGCACATGAATTATTATCCGACCGCGAGTACCAAACTATTCTGTTAATGGCTTCAGGGAAAACTGTTTCCCAGATTGCCGCCGAACTTTCTTTAAGTGTAGCTACTATCAGTACTTATAGGGCAAGAATTCTCGAAAAGATGGGAATGAAAAATAATGCCCAGTTAACCAGATATGTCCTTGAACATAATCTTCTATAGCCTCTTATTGTAGTTTGTATCATGACAACATTTATAGTTTTATAACTATATAGATACTGCCGCAGATTTTTTCAATTTATATTATGCAATTGGTGCTTATTCTAGTAGAATTTGCTGTCCGCTAAATTAATTTGAAAATCTGTTTATTATGTATCATATCATTTATGCCTCGCAATCTCCAGCTATGCTGAGCCAGTCGCAATTGGAGAATTACAAACTTCCGGTTTTTGGAGATATAACTGGCAAGAAAATTACAGGTTTATTGATCTATAGCGAAGGATATTTTCTGGGGGTTATAGAGGGTAATAAAAGATCTGTAACCAGGCTCTGGAATTTAATCGAAAAAGATGAACGGCACAGTGAAATTATTTGTATTTCTAAAGGTTCCGGGCCTTCCCGGCATTTTAAAGACTGGACCCTGATTTACAGGCCCGAACATCTGTGTTATAAATACAACTACCAAACTCCGGGCATTGTTTATTTATGTAATGAATCCTTTTTTATGCAGATTCTACTTAATCTTCATGCACACTATAAAAAACTGCATCCGGATACTGAGGAATTTTATGAGGAGCTTCAGTCAAATTTTGCTCTTAGATTACAGTTGTTAAATAATGGCTATAAAGTATTTGCCTGATCTTTTACTCCCGCTGTAGTCTTACCTATATTCATTAAAATGTAGTTGCAACTATTACCTTTTAATTCGATAAAGGCTTACTTAACATTATAAGATTTTTAGTTTTTTTTGATTTAAGATGTAATCTATTTACAATGGTTATAAACAAATCAGGATTATTATTAATCAATACAAATTTAAATCAGTTTGCAATCAGAATAATTTAATTGTTGATAGGGCTTGTTAAATGCTTGAGAATCGGGAAAAAAATAAATCTTTATTAAAAAATTATTCTCACTTATATCCGAGATATAGTAAGGATATTTTTCGGAAAACCCTTTGCCCTGCTGTTTTACTCCTGCCAAAAGATTCACGCTTCATCATCCTGGATATTAACAACAGCTACATGGAACTTTGCGAATTTCAGGCAACTGATCTGATAGGCGAGGATTTTGTTTGGCTGCTGAGAAAGCTGGAATTTGACGAGGAAGGCATCAATATTATCATCCGTTCTTTAAAAAAAATAATGCAAAACGGAAACAGTCCCGCTGTAGATCCCAAAATAATCGTGGACACAGTCAATAATCTCAAAAAAAGCTGTTCTGTGCATCACGAACCCATTATTGACGATAATAATGAAGTTAATTTCATCATTCACAGTTTAAAGGATCTTAGCTCTGTAAAGAAGGAGCAAACCCATCAGTCTTCTATTTCTGAAGCTATAGATATTGAGCAACATTATCAGGCTTTGTTTAACCAAAATCCGGATGCCGTTTTCTCCCTGAACGGGGAAGGGAATTTTGTTAGCGCCAACGAAAAATTAACCCTATTGGCCGAAACCGGTCTGGAAGAATTGTTGAAAATGAATTTTCGTCAGTTCTGTGATCCTGATAATCTGATAGAAGCTGAAGCCTATTTTGAAAACACCTGGGCAGGCGCTTCCCCAAGGTTTGATTTAAATGTAATTACTGCTAAAAATAATCGATTAATATTAGATGTTTCCCTTATACCGCTAAAAATTTCCGGCAGAACAACTGGTGTGTATGGTATAGTAAAAGATATCACCGAAAAAATAATCGTCAGGGAGGATCTGGATAAAGTCTCAAAGGATTTGAAAAAAATTATGGAGGCCTCGGTGGACGTGATCTGCGCATTTGATGAAAATGGTGTTTTCAGGCAGGTAAGTGCCGCGGCCGGCAGAGTTTGGGGTTATGATCCTGATGAGCTTTTGTACCACTCTTATTCAGAATTTGTGCCCGAAGAGGACCTGCAAATCACAAAAATAATTGCTGCTGCAAAAAATGCAAAGCCCATCCACACTAGTTTCGAGAGTCGAAATATCTGTAAGGATGGTTCAGTTAAACCCATGATTTGGACCGGCAACTGGGATGAAAAAGAAAAGATGATGTATTGCGTGGCAAAGGATGCCACGGAACAAAAAAAGGCCGAATTGAAATTTAAGGAATTATTCGAGGTAAGTCCTTTACCCATGTGGGTTTACGATACGGAAAATTTCAGATTTCAGGATGTGAACGAATCAGCTATACGTAGTTATGGCTATACGATGCAGGAATTCCTCAGCATGTCTGTAACGGATATACACCTTCCCGAAGATGTGAATATGCTTAGTCAAATGCTTCATGATGTAAGAGATAAAAACTCTCATAACCATAGTGTAGTACGGCATAAAAAAAAATGTGGCGAAATCATTCACGTGCAAATTGAGAGTAACCCGTTTGAATTTAAGGGTAGAAAATCACGTCTGGTTTTAGGCATCGATATTAGCGCCAAGTTAAAAGCAGAGTATTCGCTGGAGTTAAGTGAACAACGGTTTAAATCTCTGGTTCAGAACAGTTCAGATATGATATCCGTTTTAGATATAAAAGGTAATTACACGTATTTGAGTCCTACATGCATGGATATTCTGGGCATACCTCCGGAGGAATTTATAGGCAAAAACGCTTTTGATTTTATACATCCTGATGATGTTTCAAAAGTGTCTGAACAGTTTGGATTACTTTCAAACCAAAAAAGACTGCAGATTGATCCTTTTCGTTTTGTTGATACCCAGGGTAATTTTCGCTGGATCGAAACTACACTGACCAATCTTTTGGATAATGAATCGGTACGTGGTATTGTTGCCAACTCAAGAGATGTTACTGAACGGACTCTTGCGGAAGTCAGAACCCGCAAAAGCGAAGAAAAGCGGACCCTCATCATGAATGCGGCCCTTGATGCTATTATATGCATCGACACTCTTGGATTTATTACTTTTTGGAACTCTCAGGCTGAAACAATATTCGGATGGAAGGAAGAGGAAGTATTGGGCCTGTCTTTAAAACAACTGATATTCCCTGGTAAATTATTTAATATTTTTGGTTTTGATGCCTCTAACCGAATCATTTTAGACAATGTGTTATCAGAGGAAACAGCTTATAATAAAGAGGGATCTGCATTACCCATCGAAATTGTAATTCTGCCCATTAATCAGGAAGGGGATGAATTTGTTTGTGCCATTATACGCGATATCACTGAAAGGAAGAAAGCTACGGCATTTATTGAAGACCAGAATGCCAGGCTGAAAGATATTGCATGGATTCAGTCGCATGTAGTTAGAGCACCTGTTTGTCGTATTATGGGTCTTGTAGATTTGCTTAGAAACTGCAGGGATGTTGTTGATGAACAGGAGGTGCTTAATCACATCGAACAATCTGCTAAAGAACTGGACTACATCATCAGGGATATAGTAGATAAAACTCAGGATCTAAATTTAAAGTCTGTTCCCGGTATTAAAATCAAATAATATTCAAACTCAAGTCTTCTTCGTACAGCCACATTCCTAAATATGATTTTACAAATACTTGTTATTGAGCCGGATAAATATACGGCTGACATATTGTGCTCTCAAATCCGCAACAGTAAACTGGCAACTTCAGCGCTATGCTTTAGTAATAGCCTGAATGCTTTAAAATTTCTTGAAAAACAATCTGATGCAGAAAACCTGTATTTAATTTTTATCAATTGTGATGATGCCTTAACTGCCAATCACTTTACCAAAGTGATTTTGCAGCAGGCCACCAGGGAATTGGTACAAATCATTTTAATGGGATCTCCCTCTAAGGCTTTTATCCAAGAATCCTCAGGATGGGCCGGTCATCCCATTGCCTGCTTATCAAAACCTGTTTCGGCCGAAATGATCGACAAAACGGGGTTGGAACTAATTCGGCGCCTATTGGCAAGTTCACAGTTATGTTAATTCTGCGGACTATCTTGTCATAATTATAAGGTGAACTGCTGGAAGAAGTGGTGAAAAAAGAACTTATCACTGTTGAAGAAATTTATTTTTCCGCTCGTGAAAATGGATTACCCATCTCCACGAAGTAGAAGTCAAGGTTTAAAAACTACAGGCGTTATGACCGGGATCCTAGTTTGAAGAACAAAATTGCAGCTACCTCCGATATGCAAGAAAAGCAATTAAAGTATCACTTAATTTCAAAGATAAGTTCAGCATTAGATCGCCCCTTCGATGTAGGTTATGAGATACAGGACCTTAACTTGCTTCCTGCGAAATTGATCATTTAATTAAACTTTGTGGTCAGACAAGTATAAACCTTACATCCATAAATGTTTGCAATTTTGAATAATGACGAATTTTATTGGATTTGATTGTCAGGGTAAATTAATAAATGTATTTAATTCTTCACTTCAAGATATATTCAGATTCATACCCGAATTTGGTTATAAATAAAAATAAAACAATTATGAAAAATTTAATGATGATAATGGCAGTTACATTTGGAATAACCGCTACTGCCTGCGCACAAGTTAAAGTACCGGTTGCTGTTAAGAATTCTTTTCAGAAAGAATATCCCGGAACCAAGGTTAAATGGGAAAAAGAAGGTGGAAATTATGAAGCAGGTTTTGAACAGAAAGGTCATGAGATGAGTGTTATTTACACTCCAACCGGTATGGCTACAGAAACAGAGATGGAAATTAAGGTAACAGAATTACCGAAAACTGTTACAAATTATGTGTCTCAAAACTATAAAGGTGCGAAAATCAAAGAAGCCGCAAAAATTACGAAGTCAAATGGTGAAGTGCTATATGAAGCTGAAGTGAATGGCAAAGATATTTTATTCACTCCTGAAGGTAAACTAGTAAAAGCCAATGCAGAAGAAAAAGATTAAGACGTTCTAAATTCTTTTAAATGGAAAAAGGGGTTCCGAATTGGAATCCCTTTTGTTTTAGAAACATACGATATTGCCAACAAGATTATGAATAAAGCATTATGAAGATAAATGTTCTATTAAGCATAATCAAACCAAAAATGAAACATGAAAATATTAATCATAGAAGATGAAAAGCCATTATCCGATAGCATGGTTTCCTATCTTTCAAAAGAGAGCTATTTATGCGAAACCGCTTTTGGTCTGATTCCCGCAAAGGAGAAAATAGCTTTGTTTGAATATGATTGCATTTTATTAGATATTATGCTTCCTGACGGAAATGGTCTCGACCTTTTGGAATACCTTAAGAAATCTCATAAAATGGATGGAGTGATCATTATTTCAGCCAAAAACTCCATAGAAGATCGTATATCATCCCTTAATATTGGTGCTGATGATTACCTGTCAAAACCTTTTCACCTTGCAGAATTAAGTGCAAGAATACAATCAGTGATTAGACGAAGAAAATTAAACGGTCAGAACCTGATTAATTACGAAGATACAGTGCTCGACATACAAGCTAAAACTCTCTGTGTGAAAGGAGAGCCAGTAGAATTGACAAAGACAGAATTTGAATTATACCTTTTCCTTTTAATGAATAAAGGTAAAGTCATTTCAAAGAATGCAATTGCAGAACATATTTCAGGAGAATCCGCATTATTTCTGGATAACTTTGATGTAATTTATGCGCATGTAAAAAACTTGAAAAAGAAATTAGGTGATAGCGGTGCTCATCTCAAAACAGTATATGGCGTGGGATATAAACTGGAATCATGAAATTATTGAATTATAGTGCCCGGAGATACTTGCTTTTTTCAATAATTCTGGTATTACTGAGCATTCCAATTTTCTACATTGTCATTAATCAATTATTCATCCACGCTGTTGATGAATCCCTCAGACAGCAAGCCATATTCCTTCCTGAATACCGCAAGCATATACAATCCGAGAAGGATTTGATTTTATGGGAAAATTTGGATAGGGATGTGACCATCGTTCCAGCTACTTCTAAAGCCATCCAAAAAGATCCCTATACTGTTGAAGAATATAGCAAAATCAACAATGAATATGAACTATATAGAGTGCTGGATAAAAGAATTGTGCTTTTTAATAAGGAATATATCATCGCATTTAAATCATCTTTAGTTGAAACGGATGACTTAATTCAAGCTGTTTTAGGACTTCTAATAACGCTACTTATTTTACTCACAGCAGGTTCAATTTGTATCAATTATTACATCAGTAAAAAAATATGGGCGCCTTTCAGATCTATTCTGGACTATTTGAAAGTTTACGATCTGGATAAGGGAGATAAAGAATGGAATGAAAAAGTTAGAATTACAGAATTCAACGAGCTAACCGTTTCTATAAATGACTTAATTCACAGATCCAGGAAAACGTATATGGCGCAGAAGGAATTTACAGAAAATGCTTCTCATGAATTACAAACTCCATTGGCAATCATCAAAAGTAAGTTGGAGCTGTTTTTACAGGAAAAAACTTTGTCAGAAGAACAGAGTCTCCTGATTGAAGATATGAATCAAGCCATTTCGGGACTGGAGAAACTGAATTTGAATCTTTTATTACTCGCTAAAATTGACAACGGGCAATATCAGTTAAATGAGAAATTTAATATTTCTGAAATTGTTCAGCAGAGTATTTCTGAACTTTCCTTTTTAGCAGAACCTGAAAAAATAGTACTGGATTTTCAAAAAGTGGAGGAGCCTCAACTATATGGCAATCGACCACTATACAGTCAGATGGTCAAAAATTTATTAGTCAATGCGATTAGATATTCAAAAGAAGAGTCAGTTATAAAAATTGTTTTGAGCGAGCATAAGTTAACCTTTAGCAATCCTGGCAACCCCTTACCATTTAATTCCTCCAAGCTTTTTAGAAGATTCTCGAAGCCGGATTCTGTAAAAACAGGGAATGGGTTGGGTTTATCTATTTCAGAAAAAATAGCTGAATTGCACCATCAAAAAATACTCTATAGTTATATGGATGGTTCTCATAATTTTACGGTTGATTTGAATAACAAATTGCATTGAAATATGGATTAGAAATAAAAATTTGACTCATTAGATTTTATTTATTTAATGATTATTAATTACCCCATAAAATATATATACTGAAATGGATTCTAATGAACCCATTTTTTTAATTTTTATGCTAAAGTTTTAAAAATGAATGCCAAACAATCTGCCTGTCAAAAAAATAAGAAATGAGGGTGAAGAACTTATTTAGCATTCACTTTATATTCAGAAAGTACTCTTTGTTTTGGAGGATGAAGTTGTTCAGGTTAGTATGCCTCATATGTATAAGTTTTATCTGTAGTATTTTCTATGGCTCAGAAGTTTATGGACAACAAAAAGATCTCAGGTATTTTCTGGATCAGGCAAAAACAAATAGTCCTCTCTTAAACGACTATCAGAATCAGCTGACGTTACTGTCCTTAGATAGTGCAAAGATCAAAGCAGGTCTGTTACCGCAGGTTAATGGATCATCAAATCTGTTATATGCTCCGGTTATAAAAGGTTTTGGATATGATCCTGCCATTACCAATGGACAGCTGGTTAGCGGCCTGATCACGGTAAGTAAAGAAATTTCAACCCGGGCAAGGTTAAATACTTTATTCAGAAGTTTGCAACTGAATAGGGACAGTCTCGGAAATCAACGAGCATTAAGTATTCTTGATCTTAGGAAGAGCATTACCTCTCAATATATTACCACCCGGGCAGATCAGGAATTACTGGAGCTTTCCAAAGAAACCCTCAGCCTTTTAGAAAGACAGGATAATTTGTTAAAAAAACTAACTCAATCCGCAGTTTTTAAACAAACAGAGTATCTGGCATTCAAAGTTAATTTAGAACAGCAACAACTAATTGTTCTTCAAAATCAAAATCAGTATAAAAATGATTTCGCTGCATTGAATTATCTGAGTGGAATTGCAGACACAAGCACTTATCAGCTTTCATCCGTTCCTGTACAAGAAATAGTTATTCCTGAATTTGAGAACAGCCTTCTTTTCAAAAAATACAGCATTGATAGCTTAAAAACGTTGAATTCTTTAAATCAGCTTGAGCTTAATTATAGACCTAAACTAAATGTTTTTGCAGATGCAGGGTATCAATCATCTCTTCCCCGGAAGGCTTATAAAAATTTTGGCTGGTCAGTAGGTTTAAATTTAAATATACCCATTTACGATGGAGGCTTAAAGAAACTCACAATCAATCAAATTAATCTTAATCAGCTTACCAAAAATCGCTACCGCGATTTTTACAGAATTCAATATCAGCAGCAAAAGCTTCAGTTGCAGCAAATGATTGCTCAATATGAAGAATTGATAGATAAAGCAAAAAGGCAACTCACTTTCTCACAAACCCTGATTGATGCGAATGCTTTGCAATTGAGAACCGGCGATGTTCGCATGAATGATTATCTTTTATCAATTAATAACTATTTGAATTTAAGAACCAATATTATTCAAAACAGAACTAACCAGCTTCAAGTGATCAATCAGCTACACTATTTCACCATAAAATGAGAATAAAACAACTTTATATTTTAGGACTTTTTGTTCTGTTTTTCTCCTCTTGCGGAGGGTCTGATGCTGTTAACAATGAAGATGTTGTATCCATCACGCCGGTAACGGTGATATCTCCGGAAAATATTCCGTTGCAGGAAGAAATCACTTTGAATGCGACTACAACCTATTTATTAAAGGTAGGAGTTAAAGCCACCATTAATGGATATATACAATCTTCCTCAGTAAAGCTAGGGCAATCAGTAGGTAAGGGAAGTACATTATTTGTTTTAAAAACGAAAGAGGCGCAAAGCATTGGAAACACCATTAGCAAATTAGACTCTTCTTTCAAATTCTCCGGTTTAAATCGCATCAAAAGTCCGGTTAATGGCTTTGTAACCAGTCTGAATCATCAGGCCGGCGATTATGTTCAGGACGGTGAACAACTGCTTGAACTGGCAGATAAGAACAGTTTTGGTTTTCTGATGAATCTCCCTTATGAATACCATCAGCTTCTGGCTAAAAATAAGAATGTCAATATAAAATTGCCTGACGGAAGAACAATTTCCGGCATCGTCTCCCAAATTATGCCTGCATTAGATTCGATCACTCAAACTCAAAAGGTGTTGGTTAAAGTGGATCGGGGATACGCCTTACCTGAAAATTTGATCGCTACCATAAATATTACTAAAAATACTTCTTCCAAAATTTCTCTGCCTAAGGAAAGTGTACTCGCCGATGAAAGCCAGCAGCAGTTTTGGGTGATGAAAATGATCAATGATAGTACTGCTGTAAAAGTACCGGTGAAAAAAGGAATTGAATCGAATGACCGGATTGAAATTCTGTCACCGGCTTTCTCGGGTTCCGAAAAAATAGTGTTAACAGGAAATTACGGTCTGGCCGATACTGCATCAGTGAGAATAAAACGTTGAACATGAAAAGTCCTTTCTTTTTTAAATATAAAAGCCCGTTACTTGTATTAGTACTTCTCATCATTCTTGGCGGTGTTTTCTCCTTTAAAAGCATGCAGACCGCACTTTTTCCGGAAATAACCTTTCCCAAGATTAAGGTCATTGCAAATGCCGGCCAGCAACCTGTAGGGCAAATGACTGTCGCGGTCACACGTCCCTTAGAGAATGCCATCAAACAGGTTCCGGATCTGATTAAGATTAGAAGTACAACCAGTCGTGGCAGTTGTGAAATTTCTGCTTTCATCAATTGGAATGCTGATATTAATTTAAGCAAGCAACAGATTGAATCGCGGATAAACCAGATCAGAAGCAGTCTTCCGGCTGATGTAAGCATAGTAGTGGAGAAGATGAATCCTTCTATTCTGCCCATTATCGGTTACTCGGTGAATAGCAAGAGTCGTACGCCCATAGAATTAAAGCAAATGGCTTTATACAATATCAAGCCATTTTTATCTCAGGTTGAAGGCATTAGTGATGTTCGGATAATAGGAGGAAAATCTAAAGAATACTGGGTGATACTGAACCAGGAGAAAATGAGCAGACTGGGACTTAACCCCGCTAAACTCACTCAGGCTTTAAATGAAACAAATTTTGTACAGTCCAATGGATATTTGGCTGATTATCATCTCTTATATCTCACCATAACTGATGCGCAAATCACCAATGCGCAGCAACTTGAGCAAATGATTGTTCAAAACAACGGAAATAGGGCAATCCAGTTAAAAGACATTGCCAGAGTGGAGATACATGAAGCTAAGGAATACATTAAAGTAAATGCAAATGGTGAAGAAAGTTTACTGATTGCGGTGATAAAACAACCGAATGCCAATCTGGTGGATGTTTCTACTGCAATGAAAGATAAAATTGCTGAATTGAAGAACATTTTACCCGCTGATGTAACCATTAAGCCTTATTATGTACAGGCAGATTTTGTAAACGACGCAGTGAAAAGTGTAACTGACAGTTTGTTGATTGGTTTAGTCCTGGCAATTTTGGTGGCAGTTTTATTTTTAAGATCCTGGAAAGCAAGTTTGACCATTTTGATCACCATACCCATTACACTGGCGTTGACGTTAATTGTCCTTTATTTTACTGGAGAAACTTTTAATATCATGACCTTAGGCGCTATTGCCGCTGCCATCGGTTTAATTATAGATGATGCCATAGTTGTGGTGGAACAAATTCATCGTACTCATGAGGAACATCCTGAAGAACCTACTAAAATTTTGGTTCAAAAAGCTATCAGCTATCTTTTTAAAGCTATGCTGGGTTCATCTATAAGCACAATTGTGATTTTTCTTCCATTTGTATTAATGAGTGGTGTGGCTGGTGCGTATTTCAAAGTGATGACCAACACGATGATTATTACTCTGGTCTGCTCTTTCTTCAGCACATGGATTTTACTTCCCGTTGTGTATCTAACATTAACCAGAAATAGTAAAAAACGAGAAACAAAAGAAGATAGTCATGAGGTGCATGAACGAAAATGGGTGGGATATTTCATCAGAAAACCCATCATCAGTTTTGCCTTCATAGCCATTTTGATTGGAGCAATTGTATTGATACTTCCTCGCTTAGAAACTGGCTTTTTACCTGAAATGGATGAAGGAAGCATCGTTCTGGATTATGATTCTCCTCCCGGGACTACTCTGGAAGAAACCGACAGGATCTTGCAGGAAGTGGAGAAATTGATTGTCAAAGTACCTGAAGTAAAAGCTTACAGCCGCAGAACAGGAACCCAAATGGGTTTCTTTATTACCGAGCCCAACAGAGGCGACTATTTGATCCAGCTTAAGAAAGACAGAAGCAGAACTACAGACGAGGTGATTGATGAAATCAGGCAGAAAGTAGAGAGTTCTCAGCCTGCTTTAAGAATAGATTTCGGGCAGGTGATTGGAGATATGTTAGGAGATTTAATGAGCTCTGTACAACCCATAGAAATC
>JBBRCI010000074.1:0-14073 GCA_038204935.1 Sphingobacteriales bacterium
CCCCTGATCACCTTTAATACCTTGAATACCCTGATCTCCGGTTAAACCGATTGGACCGGTTAAACCAATATCACCCTGATCACCTTTATCTCCTTTGATTCCTTGAATACCTTGTGCTCCAACCGGACCTGTAGCTCCTGCTGGACCAACATCACCCTGATCACCTTTATCTCCTTTGATTCCTTGAATACCCTGCGCTCCAATCGGACCAGTAGCTCCTGCTGGACCAACATCTCCTTGATCGCCTTTGTCTCCTTTGATACCTTGAGTACCTTGCGCTCCTGTTAACCCGATTGGACCGGTTAAACCAATATCACCCTGATCACCTTTATCTCCTTTGATTCCTTGAATACCCTGCGCTCCTGTCAAACCAATTGGACCGGTTAAACCAATGTCACCCTGATCACCTTTAATTCCTTGAGGTCCCATAGGTCCGTCAGAAAGGTCATACCATTTATCATTCAACCAGAAATTGTATCGATTTGTAGTAGAGTTATAAATTAACAATCCATTTATAGTAGTATTTGTAACACCATCTGCTTGTAATATAGTACGTTGTGCAATTGTTAAACGCGGGACCATCATCCCTTTTGTAGTAGAAACAACATCCAAAACAGCTTTTGTATTAGGAGTTTCTGTACCAATACCAACAGAACCTGTTTGAGCAACAGAATTTTGCTGAGAACATAATAAAAACAGAACCAGGATAATTGCCGACCTGATTAGAACATTTTTTAAACCCATAGATTTAAGTAAAACTTTTGCCATATAAATGAAATTGAAATTATTTAATCAAACAATAATACCATATTAATTGTATTCTTCGCGATTTTGGATTGAAAAATCTATTCTTTTACGTTACATTTTTTAATTGGTTACAACTTATCCACAACTTCTGTTAGTTTCTTTTGCTTATAAAATCCTGCCTTTTAAACAATTTGGCTAATTTAGCGCCGCCAAAAGCAGCATAAATTATGAGCCCAGATTTAGAAAAGTTAGCAGGAATTGCGACACAAGTTAGAAGAGACATCGTTCGTATGGTTCACGGAAGCCAGTCAGGGCACCCGGGAGGATCTTTAGGATGCGCAGATTTTTTTGTTGCATTGTATTTTCATATAATGCGGCATAACCCTGATTTCCATATGAATGGAAAAGATGAAGATTTGTTTTTTCTATCAAACGGACACATTTCACCAGTTTGGTATAGCGTATTAGCCCGAGCCGGATACTTTGAAGTAGAAGAATTATCCACTTTTAGAAAATTAAATACCAGGTTGCAGGGCCATCCAACAACTCATGAACATCTTCCGGGAATCAGAATTGCATCAGGTTCATTAGGTCAGGGATTATCTGTTGCAATTGGTGCCGCATTAACAAAAAAATTAAATAATGATCCAAATCTGGTTTATACCCTACACGGAGACGGTGAATTACAGGAAGGACAAATTTGGGAAGCAGCTATGTACGCTCCTTTTAATAAAGTAGATAATCTAATTTCTACTATTGATGTGAATGGTCAGCAAATTGATGGTTCTACAGAACAAGTTTTATCCCTTGGAAACCTACGTGCTAAATGGGAAGCTTTTGGCTGGGAAGTATTAGAGATGAATGGAAATGATATGCAGGATGTATTAAGAGTACTGGAACTTGCAAAATCTAAAACCGGAAAAGGGAAACCAATTTTGATACTAATGCAAACTGTAATGGGTAATGGAATTGATTTTATGATGCATTCTCACAAATGGCACGGAATTGCTCCGAATGATGAGCAATTAGCTGCGGCTTTGCTTCAGTTAAAAGATACTAAAGAAGATTACTAATTATTTAAATCCAATTCTCCAGACTTTAAATATTTTCAGTTATAAACTGAATTACAGATACAACCCACATGAAAAAATATACATATACAGAAAAAAAAGATACCAGATCCGGATTTGGTGCTGGTTTACTTGAAGCTGGCAAGAAAAACGAAAATGTAACCGCCCTTTGTGCTGACCTTATTGGCTCCCTTAAAATGGATGCATTTAAAAAAGAATTTCCTGAACGCTTTTTTCAGGTAGGAATCGCGGAAGCAAATATGATGGGAATTGCCGCAGGTATGACAATTGGCGGAAAAATTCCTTTTACAGGAACATTCGCTAACTTTTCAACAGGTCGTGTATATGATCAAATTCGTCAATCAATTGCGTACTCAAATAAAAATGTAAAAATCTGTGCTTCGCATGCGGGTTTAACCCTTGGGGAAGACGGTGCAACACACCAAATTCTTGAGGATATCGGATTAATGAAAATGCTTCCGGGAATGACAGTGATAAATCCATGTGATTACAATCAAACAAAAGCTGCAACTATCGCCATTGCAGAATATGAAGGACCTGTTTATTTGCGTTTTGGAAGACCAACTGTTCCTGTATTTACAGATGAAAATCAAAAATTTGAAATTGGTAAAGCATGGATGGTTAATGAGGGCGCAGATGTTTCAATTTTTGCAACCGGACATTTAGTTTGGAAAGCAATTGAAGCTGGTGAGAAATTAGCAGCTTTAGGCATCAATGCAGAAATAATAAACATTCATACCATAAAACCTTTGGATGAAAAAGCTATTTTGGCATCTGTAAAGAAGACTGGTTGTGTAGTTTCTGCCGAAGAGCATAACCGATTAGGTGGTTTAGGTGATAGCATTGCACAGGTTTTAGCTAAAAATTTTCCGGCACCACAAGAATATATCGCGGTAGATGATAGTTTTGGAGAAAGCGGAACGCCAGACCAATTAATGGAAAAATATGGTTTGGAAAGTGATGATATAGTAAAAGCTGCTCAAAAAGTAATTAATCGTAAAAAAGCATAATTTAGTTTTCGTCAGAAAGTTAACTTTCAGATAATTTGTATGAACATAGAAGATTCAGAAATACTTGCAAAGTTTGCCGAAGAACGTACTAAAAACGAAGCTTTCAATTTACTTTTAAAAAAATATCAGCAAAAGATCTATTGGCATATCCGCCGGATAGTGATCAATCATGACGATGCAGATGATTTGGTTCAGGATGTATTTATTAAAGTTTGGAAAAACTTAGGCAATTTTAGAAGTGATTCTCAATTGTATACCTGGCTTTATCGAATAGCTTCTAATGAAAGTATTACGTTTTTAAATCGCCAAAAGCTAAAAAACAACGTCTCTATAGATGCTGAGCAGGATGGTTTAAGTCTTGCTGATACTTTAGCAGACACGCCTTATTTTGATGGAGATAAAGCACAAATGAAACTTCAGAAGGCTCTACTAACCTTACCGGAGAAACAGCGCCTGGTTTTTAACATGAAATATTTCGATGATTTGAAATATGATGAGATTTCAGAAATCTTGGGAACAAGCGTTGGAGGACTTAAAGCATCATTCCATCTGGCTGTTAAAAAAATAGAAGCATTTCTTCGCAATACTGATTAAACCTTTTCGAGATTAAAGTATCATAAACAGTATGAATTCAGACAATACAGAAATCAATTTAGATATAGAGGCTGCTCTCCTTTCGGCGATAGGAAAATCTAATCCATTTTGTGTTCCTGAAAATTATTTTAAAACCGCTTCAGAACTCATTAATAATTCCATTCAAATAGAAGAATTGCGTTTTGTTGAGGAAGATGAATTTGAAATACCTCAAAATTATTTTGAGGATTTATCTGAAAGAATAAATTCTGCAATTGCCGTTGAAACTTTAAAAGAAAGTATTGATCAGGATGGATTTTCAGTTCCAACTGAATATTTCTCTGAACTTAGCTCAAAAATTAACTCAAGAATTTCTGATGAGGAAGTTTCTGTTAAGCCAAAAGTTAGAAAATTATTACCTGTCTGGGCAAAATATGCAGCCGCAGCTTGTATAACTTTAGTAGTAGCTTCAGTTGGTTTTTTTAATATGAACCAAAATTCTCTAAATAAGCAATTAGGTAAAATTCCAGACCAGGAAATAATCAATTATTTGGAAATGCATTCTGATGTTGGAGATACACCAGCCATTCTTGAAAATCTCGGACAAAATGTAAATCTTGCTGATATGAATACAGACATTTCTCAGGAAGATTTACAGTACTATATTGATTCTACTTTATAAAATAATACCATTAGTTATGAAATTTTTTTGGAGCTTGTTAATTTGTTTTGCTTTGTTTTCTTCTGCGGAAGCTCAGCCAAAGCAAAGTCGCTCAGAACAGATAGAAGCAGTTAAAGTTGCTTTTATAACCCAAAAACTAAACCTCAACTCAGACGAAGCTGAAAAATTCTGGCCGGTTTACAACAACTATCAGAAAGAAATTAATGAGCTGGTGAAAATTAAAAGACAAGCTAAAAGTAGTAATAACAGAGACGCAGATGGAGTTTTAAATAGTGAACTTGAATTTGAAACTAAATTATTAGACATTCGCAAAAAATACAAACAAGAGTTTTCTAAAGTAGTTTCTTCCGATAAGGTTCTAATGCTGTACCGTGCAGAAAGAGAATTCAGAGAACATCTAATTAAAGAATTAAAAGATCGGCGGAATAATTAATTCCTTACTTCTAAAAAATTAAGATGCTTTCAGTTTATACTTGAAAGCCTTTCTTATTTTTGCGCATGATCTCTAACCGTCAGCTTTTTCTTTTAAATACTGCACAAACTTCAAATTTCCCAAGATTGATCGAAGTTGAATCTGCAGAAGGAATATATATATATGATACTGCAGGTAAAAAATATATGGATCTGGTTTCCGGATTCGCGGTAAGCAATATTGGACATAGAAACCCAAAAGTAGTTGAGGCAATCAAAAATCAAGTTGACAAATATTTACATGTTACTGTTTATGGCGAATACATTCAGGCGCCACAAGTAAAGTTTGCCGGGAAACTTTGCAGCGTATTACCTTCTACATTAAATTCTGTTTATTTCGTCAACTCGGGAGCCGAAGCAACAGAAGGCGCTATGAAACTTGCAAAAGCCTTTACTAACCGATCTGAAATTATTGCATGCAAAAATTCTTATCACGGTAGTACGCAAGGCGCTTTAAGTGTAATGGGAAATGAATATTATAAACAAAAATTCCGTCCATTATTGCCAGGAATAAAATTCATTGGTTTTAATCACATTGATAATCTAGATTCAATTACCGACCAGACCGCTGCTGTTCTATTAGAAACTATTCAGGGTGAAGCAGGAATTAGAGTTCCGGATGTCCTTTACATGAAGCAACTGCGAAAACGTTGTACAGATACAGGAACACTCTTAATTCTGGATGAAATCCAAACCGGATTTGGAAGAACAGGAAAGCTTTTTGGATTTGAAAATTTCGATATCATTCCGGATATAATATTACTTGCAAAAGGAATGGGTGGGGGTATGCCAATAGGTGCATTTATTGCCAGCAAGGAAATAATGGATGTTTTAAAAGACAATCCAATTCTGGGACATATAACAACTTTTGGTGGCCATCCGGTGAGTTGCGCCGCGGGTCTAGCTACGCTCGAAGTTATTTTAAATGAAAACCTGATCGATTCCGTTTTTGAGAAAGAGAAGCTTTTTAAAGAACAACTCAGCAGTAAATACATTAAAGAAATCAGAGGGAAAGGTTTAATGTTATCTGTACAACTGGATAGTTTTGAGCAGGTTGAAAACGTGAGTAAAAGGTGTGTTAAAAATGGAATAATTATAGACTGGTTTTTACATTGCGATACAGCTCTGAGAATTGCACCACCTTTGATAATTACAAAGGAGGAAATTATACAAGCCTGTACTATTATAAATGAAGCAATTAATTTTTGCTGCGAAGATTAAACACAAAAATATACCCGCAAACATTTCATATTAAAAGCCTTATCTTTGCCCCACTAAAATTCAGGCGATTTAAGCCTGAATTATTAATTATATTGAATGTCATTCGAAAATTTAAATTTAATAGAGCCAATTCTTAGGGCTTTAAAAACAGAAGGTTATACTACACCAACACCAATTCAGGAACAATCTATCCCAATTATATTAGAAAGAAAAGATTTACTTGGCTGCGCACAAACCGGTACAGGTAAAACCGCAGCTTTTGCAATTCCTATTCTTCAAATTTTAAACGAAGGTAAAATTTACGATAAAGGACCCAAGGCAATAAAAACCTTAATATTAACGCCAACTAGAGAATTAGCCATACAAATTGGCGAAAGTTTTACTGCTTACGGAAAACATACAGGCCTTAAACATTCTGTAATTTTTGGAGGCGTTTCTCAGGGTTCACAGGTTTCTGCACTTAAAAACGGAGTTGATATTCTAATTGCCACTCCCGGAAGATTATTAGATCTTATCAATCAAAAATTTGTGCATTTACATCATTTAAAAATATTTGTTTTAGATGAAGCAGACCGTATGCTGGATATGGGTTTTATTCATGATGTGAAAAAGATCATCACTAAAATTCCTCAAAAGCGTCAAACTCTGTTTTTCTCGGCTACAATGCCTCAGGAAATTCAAAAGCTGGCAAATACAATTTTAGTAAATCCTGAAAAAGTAGAAGTTACTCCTGTTTCATCAACAGCGGATACTATTGAACAAGCCATTTATTTTGTTGAGAAAAGCGATAAGAAAAAATTATTGATCCACTTGCTTAATGATAAAACCATTAAATCTGCATTAGTTTTCTCCCGTACAAAACACGGAGCAGATAAGATTGTAAAAGATTTAATTAAAGCAAATATTAAAGCAGAGGCCATACATGGTAATAAATCTCAAAACGCACGTCAAAAAGCGTTAACTAATTTTAAAAGTGGAGTTATCAGAGCTTTAGTTGCAACAGATATTGCAGCCCGCGGAATTGATATTGATGAACTATCTCACGTAGTAAATTACGAATTACCAAATGTTCCGGAAACATATGTTCACCGGATTGGACGTACTGGTCGTGCGGGTTCTAGCGGAATCGCCTTTTCATTTTGTGATGATGAAGAAATGGAATACTTAAAAGATATTCAAAAACTTATCTCAAAGGTAATTCCGGTTGTAGAAGAACAGCCTTATCATATGAAAGCGGCAAGTTTTAAATTTGAGCAGCCTGCCAAAAAGAAAGTTAAAGAAAAAAACAAAAGACCATCCGGAGGTTCTGGAATGAACGGAGCCAACAGACGTTTTAGTGGAAAAAAACCCGCAGGAAGATAAATTAGATGACCCGAAAAATTTCGGGTCTTTTTTTTACCAATGATGTTTTAACGGACCATTTTCTCCGAAAACCGGATCTGTATCCGGAATTTTGACTTTTGATATATTTTTATCCGCCTCAGGCCTCTCTTCTAATTTCCCATACTTCATGTCCTGAATTTTGTTATCCGGATATGCTCCCACCACCATAAAATCATCACTGCATTTTAAGCATTTATGCGCAACGCCCGCAGGAATAATTAAAACGTCTCCTCTTTTAATTGTAAAATAAATACCATGGGCGCCTCCAATCTGCACATGGGCATTGCCAGAAAAAACCCCTAATACTTCATGTGTATTACTATAGTAATGATGGTAATCAAAAATACCGTTGCGCCATGCATTAGTCCATTTATTTGAGTTAAACAGATTTTCCACAACATCAATTTTATCCTCATCCCTTAATCCAAGAACGCCTTTATAAATAAGGAAAGGTAAATATGGATTGTTTGGAAAAATGCCATCGTCTTCAAGTAAGGTAACATCAACCTTTGCCTTATTTATTAATTTTTTATCACTCATTTCAATATATTCTAACTATTTAACTACTAATAGTTTATATAGTTTTAAAGAGGAAAAGAAAAATAATGGTGATAAATTAAGAAAGGATTAAATCGAAACACAAAGGTTAAGAATTATTTCAATCCATTCACAATGCTTTTATAAGCTTAAATTTTAATAGGATAATTAAATTATCATATAGAAATAATTGCGAACAATCCGTGCATTTTAAGCGTTGCTTAATTAAACAGACAACTAAATGAAAATTTCATATATCTCAACTTATCCTCCCCGCGAATGTGGTATTGCAACATTCAACTATAATCTTTTTAGGGCAATAGGCCATGATACCAAAAACGTATCTCCACATGGTTTTGTAGTTGCCATGACAGATTCAGAAAATTCACACGAATATGAATTTCCACATGAAGTTCAACTGACTATCAGACAGGAGCACCAAAAAGATTACATAAAAGCGGCCAACTATATTAATACCAGTGATACCGATGTTTGTATTTTGGAACACGAATTCGGGATATTCGGCGGAGAAAGCGGAGTTTATGTTTTGCCTTTAATAAACCGCTTAGAAAAGCCTTTGGTTACAATTTTGCATACCGTTTTAAAAGAACCTTCTTTTATTCAGCATATAATTATAAAGGAAATAGCCAATCAATCTGCTAAGATAATTGTAATGAGCAAAAGAGCGGTTGGCTTTTTAACAGATATTTACAATATCCCAAAAGAAAAAATTCAATTTATAGAACACGGTGTTCCGGATTTGGAGGCTAATGTTTTCAACCCGATTAGAAATTTAATTTCCTTCCGAGATAAGCGGGTTTTATTCACCTTTGGATTAATAAGCAGAAATAAAGGTTTGGAAACCGTTATAAAAGCACTACCCAAAATAGTAGAACAACATCCGGATGTGATGTATGTAGTTCTGGGTAATACGCATCCCGGAGTTAGAAAGAGTTCAGGGGAAGAATATCGCGATAGCTTGAAAACACTTGCCATTCAGCTAAATGTTGAAAATCATCTTACCTTCATCAATAAATTTGTATCAGAAGAGGAACTTTTTAATTATTTAACCGCTTCAGAAATATACATTACACCTTACTTAAACGAGGCTCAAATTACCAGCGGAACTTTGTCTTATGCAGTTGGTGCAGGCTCCGCAGTTATATCAACACCTTACTGGCATGCACAGGAATTACTAGCAAATGACAGGGGAAGATTATTTGATTTTAAAGATTCTGTCAATTTATCTATGCAAATAAATGATCTTTTAGATCATCCTAAAAAACTAAATGAGCTAAAAAGAAACGCCTACAATTATGGCCTGCATTTACGCTGGCCTGTAATTGGACAAGAATTTATTAAAGTTTTAAAGCAAGCTCAGAAAAAACAAATCAGAATTGAAAATAAATCGAAGAAGGTAATAGATCCGGAAACTATTCCAACTTTCAATCTGGCCCATGTTAAACGTCTTACAGATGATACCGGAATAGTTCAGCATGCAAAATATGGCATCCCAAACTTAAAAGAAGGTTATTGTTTGGATGATAATGCCCGGGCTTTGACTATGGCATTAATGTCTTATCAGCAAAACAAAAGTAAAATTGCCCTAGAATTACTGCCTGTGTACCTTAGTTATATTCAGTATATGCAGTTAGATGATGGAAACTTCAGAAATTTCCTGAGTTTTGACCGAAAGTATTTAGATGAAATTGGTTCTGAAGATTCATTTGGAAGAACTGTTTGGTCGCTTGGTTTTTTAATTAATTGCGCTCCAAATAACTCTTACAGAGAATTTGCCGAAGAGTTATTTTTTAGATCTGTTCCGCATTTTCAGAAATTACAACATTTAAGAGGTATTGCCAATACCATTATTGGCGTTGTAAATTATTTGAAAGTTCATCCCTATAATGAGGAAATGAATAATCAATTGAATTCATTAACAAAACCATTAACAGACGCATACAAAAATCACAATACTAAAAATTGGCATTGGTTTGAAGGTAAAATGACCTATGACAATGCAATACTTCCACTTGCCTTACTGATGAGCTATGAAATTACTTCTGATGAGGAGGTTAAAAATATAGCATTAGAATCTCTTAACTATCTGGATGCTTTAACTATGAAACATGGATATTTAAGTCCGGTAGGAAGCGAAGGCTGGTTGATGAAAAATGAAAAAATGGCAATTTTCGATCAACAAGCTATTGAAGTTATGGCAATGGTTTTAATGTATTTTGAAGCGTATCATGTAACCCATAATATTGCTTTTATTCAGAAAATGTATCTGAGTTATAAATGGTTTTTAGGAGAAAACACGTTACGCGTTCCACTTTATGACCATGAAACACATGGTTGTTGCGATGGATTACAACCTCACGGAATAAACAGAAACCAAGGAGCAGAAAGTACATTGGCTTATTTGATTTCTCATTTAACAGTACTTAAAGCATTAGAATTAGAGTACGAGTATGAGCATCCGGCTACTTCAGATATTAATCAAATTAAAACTGAAGTAGCTTAATATGAAAATAGCCGTTTTATCGCCCGTAGCCTGGAGAACTCCTCCAAGGCATTACGGTCCGTGGGAGCAAATGGCCTCAAACCTGGCAGAAGGATTGGTTAATTTGGGTTTTGATGTTACTTTATTTGCTACCGGAGATTCTGAAACTTCTGGAAAATTAAACTCAGTTATCCCGCAAGGATATGAAGAAGACCGCGATACAGATGCAAAAGTTGCAGAATGTTTACATATAAGTAATTTGATGGAACAGGCCGGGGACTTCGATCTGATACACAATCATTTCGATTTTTTACCATTAACCTACTCAAGACTTATACAAACACCTGTTATTACAACCATTCATGGTTTTTCAAGCAAAAAAATAGTACCCGTATATAAAAAATATAACGGTTCTTCATATTATGTTTCCATTAGTGATTCTGATCGTTCGTCTGAATTAGATTATCTGGCAACAGTTTATAATGGAATTGATCCTGAAAATTTTCAATTTAATGAGTTCCCGGAAGAATATTTATTATTTTTTGGTCGGATTCATCCGGATAAAGGAACATCTGAAGCAATAGAGATTGCAAAGAAATCTCAGCGGAAATTACTGATATCTGGAATTATTCAGGATGCTGAATATTTTAAAAATAAAGTTGAGCCATTTCTGGATGATCAAATAAAATATTTAGGAAATGCCGGACCAGAAGCAAGAAATAAACTCCTGTCTAATGCATCAGCATTACTTCATCCAATAAATTTTGACGAGCCATTTGGATTGAGTGTTGCCGAATCAATGATGTGCGGCACACCGGTTATCGCATTTAAAAGAGGAAGTATGGCTGAATTAATTAATCCTCATGAAACCGGATTTTTAGTTAAAAATACAGATGAAGCAGCAGAAGCAGTAAAAAATATTTCCCAAATAAATCGGGAGAATTGTAGAAACTGGTCTGTTTCTAAATTCTCCCGCGATAAAATGGTTAAAGATTATATAAAATGTTATAACCGAATTTTAAACAATAATTAAGATTCTTTCAGTTGAGTAAATTCCCTAAGTTGTTTAACATGAGTTTCACGCAACTTGCGTAGTAAATCGTTAATATCAACCGTTGCAAATGATGAACAGTAATCTGATAATCCGTAAGGAATAATTAATTTATCGTTATGAATTATTGATCCGCAGGAATAAAGCACATTGGGCACATATCCTTCTCTTTCTTCTTTATTTGGAATTAATAAGGGTTCTTCTAAACGACCAATTTCTATAGAAGGATCTTCCAGATCAAGCAAACTTGCCCCTAGGCAATATCTGCGCATTGGACCTACACCATGAGTAATTATTAACCATCCATGTTCTGTTTCAATTGGCGACCCACAGTTTCCAATCTGGGTATACTCCCATGGATGTTTAGGCTCTTGTAATTTTATTGGATTTTGCCATATCCCAATCCGGTCTGAGTACATAATGTAATTATTCCAACCATCAATTCTGGACATCATTGCGAACTTGCCATTTATTTTCCTTGGAAATAATGCCAGATTTTTATTCTGAGCTCCCACACCAAACAGCGGACTTACTTTAAAGTCGTAGAAATCTGTTGTTTGCAAAAGCTTAGGCATTATCAAAGATCCATCATAGGCCGTGTACGTAGCATAGTATGTAACTGAGTCATCATCATTTATAAATTTAACAAAACGGGCATCCTCAATTCCTTTACGCTCGAATTCCGAAATAGGGAAAATAACCCTGTCTGAGATATCTGTATCTTTTGAAAAACTTATATCATGATATGAATCGGAAAGCCATAAAACTTTGTCGTACTCAATTTTAGCCATATCGTTATCCTTTAGATTCTTAGAATCCTGGATAATTTTACGAAGATTTAAATACTCAAACTGATCATGAAGCTTTTCTTTAACTTCTTCTAAAACATGAACATCAATTTTAGTTTCTGCAGCTTTCTCAAAGAAAAGTTTTTTGTTATAAGTTGCATTTAAAATAACTTCAGCTTCGTCAATATAATTACCTGCGGGCAAAACATGAACCTTTGCATCTTTATCAACTAATGCTCTACGAAATACGATTGAAGAAATATGCCCTTCACCTACCGCTCTAAAACTAATGATCATTCTTTTCTGTCCTTCTTCAAGTTCAGACTGATCCGGATCTTCAATCATTGAGGGATTGAAAAATGCAGCTGATTCAATAGAATATTCGTGAGTAAAATAAGAGCCAATTAGCAATTTTCTGAAATTTGATACATCTTCTAATTTAATGGCAAGGTCATCCATTAAAAATTTTACTTTATCGCAATTGCGATTCAATATTTTAGTAATGTTACGGTGCCTTTTAGAATATTCCTGTAAAACCGGAGAAATGATAGCAAAAACTTCATCTTCGGTAAGTTCCATTACTCTTTGTATTAACTCTTTTGCACGGTCATCCTGACTGAAAAAAAATCTGGCAATAACCCTTTTTGGGTCCGGGTAAACTTTTTCTTGGTTTCTCTGGATTGATAATCTCATAATACTATTATAGTTGACCTTGTAAAAGAATAAAGGTTTATTTCTATGGTCAAAATTTGAATTTTAATGGATTTGTACGCAATCCAACGCAGTATGTTTAATAATTACGTATAAAAATAAGGCAAAAGTTTTATTGTCGATTTATTTAATTCACAGATTAAATTAAACTGTTTTGATTAAGTTTTAATCGAGAATCTTAACAAAATTATCCAACTGTTTAGTTAAGCTTTGCTCTCTTTATCAGGTAAGAATTTAGAACCTGATAAAAACCCTGATTTATGTCTACATCAATCAGATCAATTTTATATTGAGCACACTTCAATTTCAGATTTTGCCGATAATTTTGAATTGCTTTCTGATAAGATTCTTTTACTTGATTTGTTTGCACCTTAAGTTCCTCACCACTTTCAATATCTATAAAATGAAACGGACGGTTTTCGAAGTCGAAATCTAGTTCTTTACCATGATCTAAAACATTAAATACAATTATTTCATGCTTATTGTGTTTTAGGTGTTGTAAAGCAGAAAATATTTCCGATAATTTCTCAGGATCAGTTTGACCTTCTAACATATCGCTAAATAAAATTACTAAGGAACGTTTATGAATTTGTTCAGCAATTTCATGTAATGATTCAGCAACAGACGTTTTTTGCCCCAAAGAAGATTGAACCAACAAATTTTCTAACTGACTGAAAAGATATTTTTGATGAATTGAAGTAGATTTAGCGGGGCTGTTAAATTCTAATTTATCAGAAAATAAACTGAGTCCAAATGCATCACGCTGTTTTTTAAATAAATAAATCAGAGAAGCGGATGTATATACAGAGAACAATAATTTATTAAAATCCTTGTTGGGATAATACATCGACGAAGAAGTATCAATTACAATCTGACATCGTAAGTTTGTTTCTTCTTCAAAACGTTTAACAAATAATTTATCAGTTCTTCCATACAACTTCCAATCTATATTTTTAACAGATTCTCCATTGTTATACAATCTATGTTCGGCAAACTCTACAGAAAACCCATGAAAGGGACTTTTATGTAGTCCGGTTATAAAACCCTCTACCACTTGTTTAGCCAGCAATTCCAGGTTCTGAAAATCCTGTAAATCTTTATAGTTCGATAGACTTACCTGCATAATGCAAAATACATATATTTTAGACTTTGACTAAAATTAACAGTTAAAACAAGTAATCATTTTCACCTGAATAAGATTGAAAATGAGCCGAGAATAATATGTTTCTTAAATCTTTTGAAATAAAAAAAATCCGACTCAAATGAAGTCGGATTTTCTAGATATGAATTATTTTTAGTTAATCG
>JBBRCI010000075.1:0-13959 GCA_038204935.1 Sphingobacteriales bacterium
ATTTATCTCGACATAGATTATATGGACGGATACCGCTGTTTTACCTGGAATAAAAAATATTTCCCGGACCCGAAGCGGATGATCAAGGAGCTTGCGGATGATGGATTTAAAACCGTTGTAATTATTGATCCGGGAATCAGGGTTGATGATAATTACTGGGTTTTTAAAGAAGGTAAGAATAACAACTATTTCTGTCGCCGTTGCGATGATTACTTTATGGAAGGCCATGTTTGGCCGGGAAGATGCCAGTTTCCTGATTTTACCAATCCGAAAGTTAGAGAATGGTGGGGCGGATTATTTAAGGAATTAGTTGAAGTTGGTGTTGCCGGCGTTTGGAATGATATGAATGAACCGGCTGTTTTTGGTTCAGGAACATTCCCGGATGATGTGCGGCATAATTATGATGGATTCCGCGGATCGCACCGGAAGGCGCACAATATTTATGGAATGCAGATGGTGCGTTCCACTTATGAAGGTTTAAAGAAATTACAGAAAAATAAGCGTCCATTCACCATCACACGTGCCGGATATTCGGGCATGCAGCGCTATACTTCTGTTTGGACAGGTGATAATGTTGCTTCGTGGGAACATTTAAAGATTGGTAATATTCAATGCCAGCGTTTGTCAATTTCTGGGGTTTCATTTTGCGGAACAGATATAGGTGGTTTTAGCGGCGAACCGGATGGTGAATTATTTACCCGCTGGATTCAGTTGGGTGTATTTTCTCCGTTTATGCGTGCACATTCTGCAGGGGATACAAAAGAGAGAGAACCATGGAGTTTTGGAGAAGAGTATGAAGATATCAACCGAAAATTTATAGAACTGCGGTACCGGTTAATGCCATATATCTACTCTTCGTTTTGGGAGCATCACCGCTACGGTTTTCCAATTCTGCGTCCGGTAGTGATGCATGAGCAGGAAAATATTGCAAATCACTACCGTGAAGATGAATTTAGCTTTGGTGATAAAATATTAGTCGCACCGGTTATGGAGCCGGGCGCTGATTACAAAAACGTCTATCTCCCGCAAGGTAAATGGTACCATTTCTGGACTCACCAATTACTGGATGGTGGAAAAGAACATTCTATACATGCTCCGATAGACAGTATGCCGGTGTTTGTAAAAGCGGGTTCAGTTTTGCCGGAATATCCGGTAATGCAATATGTTGGTCAGGTTGAAATTACCGAAGTTTGGCTCAATATTTATTATGCAGATTACGAAGTAAATTCATTTTTATTTGAAGATCATGGCGACACCTTTGCATACGAACAGGATATTTATTTAGAAAAAAAATTCATTGTTCGGGGCGACGGGAATACCCTCGTTCTGGAACAAAGTATTGAAGGATTATTTACACCAAACTATGAATCGTACGATTATAATGTAATCGGTTTACCTTTTAATGTGGCACGAATTACAGTGGATGGATTAGACATATCGGATTTTCATATGGATGAAAAATCTTGTCTGCGTTTTAAATCCAACAAAAACTTTAAACGTATTCAAATTTTCTCTTAAACTTTTTCATCTTTCCTGTTAAAATTTTAATCCTTTCAAATAAATAGATTAACTTAAATTTCTTTTAAAAACCTCGCTTAACTGCGGGTTTTTTAAAAGAATATCAGCGTAAATTTTTTTTACTCATCTCCCTTTTGGGGAAATTTTGTTAAAAACTAATTATATGGCAAAAAAAGTTAATCCGGTTAAAGTTCCAGCTGAAACTCCTGTTTCACCTTCCAAAGAATTAAGCTTTTATTCCCGGTTTACAGATTTTGATATCAGTCTATTTAAATCTGGTAAGCATTTTAAATTATATGAAAAGTTAGGTTCCCATGTAGTAAAACATGAGGGCGTAAGCGGTACTTATTTTGCTGTTTGGGCGCCCAATGCCAAAACCGTAAATCTCCTTGCTAGTTTTAACGGCTGGGATAAAGCCTCACTTCCTATGAAAGTTCGATGGGACGGTTCCGGCATCTGGGAACTATTTGTTCCTGAAGTTGGAAATGGCGAGATCTATAAATATTATATAGTTCCTTATCATGGCGATGATCTTGAAAAAGGAGATCCTTTTGCTTTGCGCTGGGAAGAACCTCCTTTAACTGCTTCTATGGTTTGGGATACCTGGTATGTTTGGAATGATCAGAAGTGGATGAGAAACCGGTATTCTAATAATGGACTAAACAAACCAATGTCTGTTTATGAAATGCATTTTGGCTCCTGGGCTCGCGGTTTAGAATCTCCTGATGAGTTTATGAGTTACCATGGAATGGCATCCAAACTGGTTCCATATCTGGTAGAAATGAATTTTACGCATGTAGAATTTATGCCGATAATGGAACATCCGTTTTCACCTTCCTGGGGATATCAGATTACCGGTTATTTTGCACCTTCATCCCGTTTTGGAACGCCACAGGATTTTATGTTCCTGATCGAAGCCTTACACAATCATGGCATCGGAGTGATTTTAGATTGGGTTCCATCACATTTTCCCGGTGATGCACATGGACTATATAAATTTGACGGAAGCCATTTATATGAGCATGAAGATATGCGCAAGGGTTTTCATCCCGACTGGAAATCATACATATTTAACTACGGCCGAAATGAAGTACGGGCTTTTTTAATAAGCAATGCTCTTTTTTGGCTTGATCGCTTTCATGTGGATGGATTACGGGTAGATGCTGTTGCTTCTATGTTGTATTTAGATTATTCGCGTAAAGCGGGAGAATGGATACCAAATGAAGATGGCGGCAGAGAAAACCTGGAGGCCATTAGTTTCCTGAAAGAATTTAATGAAGTGGTTTACTCTAATTTCCCGGATGTACAAACCATTGCTGAAGAATCAACAGCCTTTCCGGGAGTAAGCAAACCTACTTTTTTAGGTGGTCTAGGCTTTGGAATGAAATGGATGATGGGCTGGATGAATGATACATTAAGCTATTATAAGGAAAATCCATTTTTCAGAAGATATCATCATTCTAAAATAACCTTCAGTACAGAGTACGCTTTTACAGAGAATTTTATGCTTCCGCTTTCGCATGATGAAGTGGTGCATGGCAAAAATTCTTTGTTGAATAAAATGCCTGGCGACGAATGGCAAAAGTTTGCCAATCTGCGACTGCTTTATTTATATATGTTCACGCATCCGGGTACGAAATTATTATTTATGGGTGCCGAATTTGGTCAGAGTAAAGAATGGACGCACGATCATTCACTTGACTGGCACCTGTTGGAATATGCCTCACACCAGGGATTGAAAGAATTTGTTAAATCTTTAAATGGATTTTATAAAGATCAGCCGGGATTATATGAGAAAGCTTTTACATCTGACGGTTTTGAATGGATAGAAAATACAGATTCCGAGACCTCTGTTCTGGCATATTTGCGAAAAGGGAATCAGTTAAAAGATGAATTAGTTGTCGTTCTGAATATGACGCCCGTGCCGCGGGATAATTATAGACTGGGCATCCCCTTAGCCGGCAAATGGGAAGTCGTTTTTAATTCTGATGAACTTAAATATTTTGGTAGCGGTAAGTATGCACAGAAAGTTTACGGTACAGAAGAAATGGCCTGGCAAGGGAAACCGCAGTCGGCATTAATAAATTTACCACCCTTGTCGGGATTGGTTTTAAGAAAAGTAGAATCCTAATTTTTAATATATGAAGTATATAAGTCTGCTAGTAATATCCTTATTTCTTTTTTCGGCTTGCCAGCAAAAAACCGGAATTTCATTACCCAAAACCGGAATGTCCGTTCAGGAATATTTTGCCCCGGTAGATACGGGTGTTCAGTCTGGTGGAGTTAAAATGGTAGAAATAAGTACCCCGAAGGGCAAGTTTAAAGTCTGGACAAAAAGAATTGGAAATAACCCGAGTATTAAAATTCTGTTATTGCATGGCGGACCGGCAATGACGCATGAATACATGGAATGTTTTGAAAGCTTTTTTCCTAAGCAGGGTTTTGAGATGATTGAATATGATCAATTGGGGTCTTATTACAGCGATCAACCGCAAGACAGTACTTTATGGACAACCGAGCGTTTTGTTGAGGAAGTTGAGCAGGTACGGATTGCATTAAACATGGATAAAAATAATTTTTACCTTCTGGGAAATTCCTGGGGTGGGATTTTAGCCATGGAATACGCTTTAAAATATCAGCAAAATTTAAAAGGACTGATTATATGCAATATGATGGCAAGCATTCCCGAATATGAAAAATATAACGGAGTGCTCAGAAATCAGATGAGAAAATCATTGGTTGATTCTTTGCAGAATTTTGAAAACAAAGGAATGTATAAAGATTCAACTTACCAGGCAATGGTTTTAAATGAATATTATACGAAGCATTTGTGTCGTTTAAATCCCTGGCCGGATCCGGTTGTGCGAAGTTTTAAGCATGTAAATGAAGAGATTTATGTGATGATGCAGGGACCCAGTGAGTTTAAAACAGGTGGGCGTTTAATAAAATGGGACAGAAGAGCGGACCTGTCTAAAATTAAAGTTCCAACTTTAACTGTAGGTGCCAAGTATGATACCATGGATCCGGAACATATGAAATGGATGAGCACGCAGGTTCAATCCGGCAGGTATTTGTATTGCCCTAATGGAAGTCATCTGGCAATGTGGGATGATCAGAAAGTATTTATGGACGGTGTAATTGGATTTATAAAGGATGTAGATATGGGAAATTTGAAAGAGAAATAAAATGTTTATATTCTTGATTTAAGTTATTATAAATGTATTCCAGAATTATTTAAACCCGGCTCAACTGGCCGCCTGACCGACCGGCAGGATATCGGCTCGTAAATAAGACATGTGCGGTATAACCGAAGAAAGGGATTGGCTTTAAAATAGTTACTGAAATTGCTTTTCCACAAAAATGCCCTGCTTCAATGTGAAACAGGGCATTTTTATAAAATTATTTTCAGCTTATTTTGCTGACCCAACACATTGTACCAGATCGATGATTTTGTTGGAATAACCCCACTCATTATCATACCATGCAACCACTTTTACAAAATTATCATTCAACGCGATACCTGCTTTTGCATCAAAAATTGAAGTGCGGGAATCACCAAGAAAATCTGTAGAAACTACATCATCTTCGGTGTAACCTAAAATACCTTTAAGTTCTCCTTCAGAAGCATCTTTCATTGCTTTTTTAATCTCTTCGTAAGTTGCCCCTTTTTCCAAACGAACAGTCAGGTCAACTACAGAAACATCGGCAACCGGAACACGGAAGGCCATTCCAGTAAGTTTTCCTTTTAACTCAGGAATAACCAAAGTAACCGCTTTTGCCGCACCGGTAGAAGAGGGAATAATATTCTGGTAAGCACCGCGGCCACCACGCCAGTCTTTTGCAGAAGGACCGTCAACTGTTTTTTGAGTTGCAGTTGCCGCGTGAACGGTTGTCATTAATCCTTCTAAAATTCCAAATTTATCATTCAAAACTTTAGCAATAGGAGCAAGGCAATTTGTTGTGCAAGATGCATTAGAAACGATATTCTGATCTGCTTTTAAATCTTTGTGATTTACACCCATTACAAAAGTAGGCGTATCATCTTTTGCAGGAGCAGACATAACTACCTTTTTGGCGCCAGCCTGAATATGCTTTTGCGCATCAGCCTGAGTTAAGAATAAGCCGGTTGATTCAATAATAACTTCTGCACCAACTTCATCCCATTTTAAATTAGCGGGATCTTTTTCTGCGGTAACGCGAATTGTAGTTCCGTTTACCACTAAATGTCCGTCTTTAACTTCTACAGTGCCTTTGAAAGGACCATGTGTAGAATCATATTTTAACATATAGGCCATATAATCCGGTTCGACCAGGTCATTTATTCCAACAACATCTACCCCTTCACGCTCAATTGCGGCTCTGAAAGCTAATCGGCCGATACGGCCAAATCCATTAATTCCAATCTTCATATTATATTTTATTAAAATAAAAATTTAACACATTATATATAGGTTCTTTTATTACTGAGGCAATAGAAATGCCTTCCTGGCTGGCTGTTTGACGCAGCCAGTCTTCAAAATTTGATGCTATAGTTCCTACTAAATGAATAGGAACATCGGGAAATTGTTTTTTTAAAGGTAAAATATACGTTTGAATATATATAGTAAATCCTTTGCAGACCAAGTCTTTAACAAATTCGCTTTCTTTGTTTTCTATTAAAAAATCGCTGAAAGAGCTCAGAAATAAGGCAGGTTGTTTCTGCCGGTAAACTTTATCTAATATCTGCTTTCTGTCGAGGTCGTATTTTTTCGTAAACTTTAAATAGAGATCTTCCGGAAGTTTATCATTTAAAAACAACTTCAGGACTTTTTTTCCCAGATAATTTGCTGAACCTTCATCAGCTAAAATATATCCTAATCCAAAATTATTGGCTTTTATTTTTTTACCATCAAAATAGCCCGCATTTGAACCGCTCCCCAGTACGCCCACAACTCCTTTTTGGTCTTTACAACTAGCAAGAGCTGCCGCAAAAAGGTCATTCTCTACGAATACTTTTCCAAATCTAAAAAACTCAGAAAATGAATTAATTATAATTTGTTTACGCTCCGCGGAAGATGCGCCGGCACCAAAGAAATAGATTTGTTTAATTTTTTCTGCGTAATTAATTAGCTCAGATTTTTTATGAAGTAGGTTTAGAATATATTTTTCGTCGTTAAAAAATGGGTTTATTCCTGGTGTTTTAAATTCCGAAATAATACCTGTTTTGTCAGTCAGTTTCCAGTCGGCAAAACGCGACCCGCTATAAACCACGGCAATCATATCTAGATGGATAATATAGTGGTTAACTCCATCAGATCTTCTTCCAGTTTAAACTCATGCAAATTCAACGCTTCATGCAAACTTGTTAAAGCAATGGAATTGCCGCGAATTCCTATTATTTTTTGGTTTTCTCCGTTAATTAATGCTTTAACAGCTGCGTATCCAAACCGGCAAGCTAAAACTCTGTCAAAACTGCTCGGGCTTCCACCACGTTGCAAATGCCCTAAAATGGTCACCTTTGTATCGTAAAAATCAAACTTTTCTTTAACTCTTTTAGCAACATCATAAGCACCGCCATTTTTATCACCTTCGGCAACTATTACAATACTCGATGATTTTTTGCTTTTGGCACCAATTTGTAATTTTACAATCAGCTCTTCTATTGCCGTATCCTTTTCGGGAAGTAAAATGGCTTCTGCTCCACCTGCAATTCCGGAACGCAAGGCTATGCATCCAGAATCGCGACCCATTACTTCTATAAAAAATAATCGGTCGTGAGATGCTGCTGTATCTCTTATCTTATCTATTGCTTCTATAACTGTATTGTTTGCCGTGTCGAAGCCCAGCGTAAAATCGGTGCCATACAGATCATTATCAATCGTGCCCGGAATACACATTACCGGAACATTATATTCATTCGAAAAAATTTCTGCACCCATTGCAGTTCCGTCTCCGCCAATAGCTACTAAACAATCAATGCCTTTTGCTTGCATGTTATCGAAGGCTTTTTTTCTGCCTTCGGGAGTTTTAAACTCCATACATCGGGCGGTTTTTAAAATTGTGCCACCCAGGTGAATAATATTACTCACCGATCGGGCTCCCATATCCCAAAAATTACTGTCTATTAAACCCTGATAGCCTTGTCTGATACCCACTACCTCTTTACCCATGTAAATGCCTGTACGTACCACTGCTCTGATACATGCATTCATTCCCGGAGCATCACCCCCTGAAGTAAATACTCCTATTTTCTTTATCTCTGCCAAATGACTTTGTAATATATCAAGTACGAATATAAGGTGTATTTTTTACACTAAGTAGTAATTGTAAAAAATTTCTCCCATCTTGCCTAATCATTTTATATTTATCGCTTAAAACCATTTAAAAATTTGGAAACTATACTACCTAAATTTGATTCTGTATTTTCGATTGACTGTGTAATATTTGGCTTTGATGAAGGTGAATTAAAAATACTATTAATTGAGCGGAATGTAGAACCTTTTAAAGATTGGTGGGCATTGCCCGGATACTTGGTAGAGGAAAATGAGAGTCTTGATCACGCTGCCGAACGGATTTTGTATGAGCTTACTGGCCTCCGCGATATTTTTATGGATCAGTTTTACACTTTTGGAGATGTTGATCGCCATCCGCAGGGTAGAGTTGTAACTGTTGCATACTATGCTATGTTGCGGTTAAACGGACCCAAAGAATTGAAACCGGTTACATCTTATGCGAAAAGTGCAGTCTGGTATCCAATTAACGATTTACCTAAACTGGCATTTGATCACTCTAAAATTTTTGAAAGAGGTTTTTTAAAAATCCGGAATAAAATTACTTATCAGCCCATTGCTTTTGAATTGCTGCCTGAGAAATTTACTTTGACCCAGCTCCAGCACCTATATGAAGTGATTTTAAATAAGAGTCTGGATAAACGCAATTTCCGGAAAAAGATGCTCAATTACGGAATACTCAAAGAACTGGATGAAAAGCAAAAAGGTGTATCCTACAGAGCCGCAAAACTATACAAATTTGATAAGCGGAAATATGCTAAACTGTTCCAAAAAGAATTAACATTTGGAAAGTAAAAAAGGATAAATACTTGTATTTTATTAACGGCCTGGATTTTCATATCCGGGCCTTTTTGTTAAAGTATTTTTTTTATCCTTTCAAAAGATTTTTTTTTGTTAAAAAATTTGATGCAGCTATCAAAAAATGTGTAACTTATTGCTGTATAAGTATTTTAAAGTTATCAACATGTGCCGATTGTTTTTAAATCAAAGGGAAAAGAATAGGATAATTAAGAACAAAAGTGTCATTTAAGGCTCTGTAAGCTCTTTTAGATTTTAAATAAATCTTAGTAAAAAAAGATTCATACAAGCTTGGTGTAATATGTACAATTAGTTAACTTTATTTTACACAAGATTACCTACTAACCAATTAACTAATTAATTAAACTAATATTAACCCGTTATGAAATTAAAATTTTTACTACCGAGGTTGCTTTTTATTCTGTTACTTTTCTTTTTTGTGGATTTTGCACAAGCGCAAAATATTACAATTTCTGGAACTGTAACAGATAGCAAAGATAAACAACCACTAATTGGGGTATCAGTAACAGTTAAAGGATCGCCGAGTGGAACAAGCACCGGAGTTGATGGAAGCTTCAAGCTGTTGGTACCCTCAGGTGCTTCTGCATTATCATTTTCCTATTTGGGGTATAATAATCAGGAAGTAAGTATTAATGGCAGAACAACGATAAATGTATCATTAGAGCCAAGTTCCACTTCATTAAGTGAAGTTGTAGTTGTAGGTTACGGAACTCAAAAAGTTAAGGATGCAACCGGTTCAGTTGCGTCATTGGGGCCAAAGGAATTTAATAAAGGTGTAATTGCATCGCCTGAGCAATTATTGCAGGGCCGGGTCGCAGGTGTGCAGGTAACACCGGCAAGTGGTGAGCCAGGTTCTGGAGCTTCAATTAACATCCGGGGAACCGGCTCTATCAGAGCAGGTAACGGGCCATTATTTGTTGTGGACGGTGTTCCTTTAGAAGGAGGAGGTACTGCTGGTGGGTTTAGTAATGGTGGAGAGGTTTCTTCAGCTCGTAATCCTTTGTCATTTATAAACCCGAGTGACATTGAGAATATTAGTATTTTAAAAGATGCGTCTGCATCTGCCATTTATGGATCTCGTGGAGCTAATGGGGTTGTATTAATAACTACTAAAAAGGGTATCACTAATCAGGGAATTCAGTTTGGTGCCACAACCAGTTTTTCAACAGTTGCAAAAAGATATGATTTATTAAACGCCGGTCAGTTTCTTCCGGCAGTTGCTTCTACTGGTGCTGATGCTGCAGCGGTAAATTTTGGTGGTAATACAAATTGGCAGGACCAAATATTTAGAACCGGTGTTTCTCAGAATTATAACCTGGGTTTTGGGGGGGCTAAAAATACTTCATCTTATCGTGCCTCATTTAGTGTGGATGATCAAAATGGAACAGTTAAAAAATCCAGATTGCAAAGATACACTGGCCGTTTAAATGCTTCTCAAACTTTATTTAATGATAAAGTTAAATTGGATCTGCAATTTACGGCATCACATATTAAAAATGAATATGCTCCAATTTCAGATAATTCAGGTTTCCAGGGAAGTTTGATCGGTGCTGTGCTTCAGGCAAATCCAACTGTTCCTGTCAGAGCTTCTGATGGAACTTTTTTTGATCCTAAAGGTAGCTTTAGAAACCCGGCGGCTATGTTAGCATTAATTGATGATAAGGATAACGTAAACAGATATCTTGGAAATTTTAGTGCCTCTTACACTTTTGTTAAAAATTTAACATATAAAGGTACTATTGGTATTGATGAATCAAAAGCAATTAGAAAAACTTTCATTCATCCATCACTTCAGGGATATAATGATGGACAAAGCGTCCGGGGAATAAATATTAGCAATACAACTGGCAATGGAAGAGGCGTTATTCAAAATTTAAAACTGTCCTCATACATTACTGAACATACCTTGAATTTTCAAAAAGAGTTAAGTAATAGCAGTTCTTTTAATTTATTAGGAGGTTTTTCTTATCAGCAATTCAAAACTAATCCATTAAATGAAGTAGCTTATACTACAAAAACTCCTAATGTATTAGTTAAAGATATAAATGCTTTCCAAAACAAATTACCTCTGTTTGGAGATACTTCTAAGTCAGAATTGCAATCGTTTTTTGGTCGGGCAAACTACAACATTAATGACAAATACTTATTTACAGCAACCGTTCGTTCAGACGGCTCATCTAAATTTGGTGAAAATAATAAGTATGCCACATTCCCTGCATTTGCAGTAAAATGGAAAATTATGAATGAAAGCTTTGCTCCAAAAGGAATTTTCGATGATCTAAGCATTCGTTTAAATTATGGTAAAACTGGTAACCAGGAGTTTCCTGCTTATGCCTCCTTAGCCATTAAACAAACTAATTTTAACGGCAGTTCTACAACAATTACTGCCGCAAGTCCTGACTTGAAATGGGAAACTACAACTCAATATGGTGCTGGTATTGATTTCGCTATTTTCAAAAACAGACTTTCTGGAACAGTAGATTATTTTAATAAATCCACGAAAGATTTAATATTTCTGCAGGATTACGCACAACCTGCTGCTATTCCAAGAAGATGGGTAAACCTGCCTGGTAAAGTACTAAATACAGGTGTAGAAGTTGGTTTAAACCTTGATGCTGTAAGAAGTAGTGCTTTTACTTGGGAAGTTTTATACAATATGACATTCCTTAAGAACGAAGTGAAAGATTTTGGAAATCGGAACGTAATTACCGGAAATATAAGCGGTCAAGGTTTATCCGGTGCGTATGCACAAATTATTACCAATGGACAGCCGCTTGCATCATTTAATATTCCGGTTTATGGAGGCTTAGATGCAAATGGTTTAGGTATCTATCCAAATGCGGATGCAGGTTCAATTTTGGGAAGTGCTATTCCAACGTTTTCAGCTGGTTTAACTAATAATTTTACCTTTGGTAAATTTTCTGCGGGCTTCTTTTTAAACGCAGCAACAGGGTTCTATATTTATAATAATACGGCCAATGCCTATTTCTTAAAGGGGAATTTAGCAACAGGGAGAAATGTTACGCAAGAAGTTGCCAATAGCGGAGAAAATCCTTTGAATTCAGGAGAGGTTTCTTCCCGGTTCCTTGAAAAAGGTGATTTTTTACGTCTTAGTAATGCCAACCTTGGATATACTTTCGACGTAACTAATATGAAAGGACTAAGAACTTTGCGTTTATCAGTAACTGGGCAGAATTTATTTCTCATAACGAATTATTCAGGATTAGATCCAGAGATTAATACTAATAAGGAAAGAAATGGGGTTCCTTCTAGAGGGATTGACTATACTGCTTATCCAAGTGCACGCACGTTCACGGTTGGCTTAAATGCAGGATTTTAATATTAAAAGATAACGAAAATGAAGAAGATAATCACAAAAATTTCAGCGCTTGCAGGCCTGGCTTTAATTATTTCTGCGTCGGGTTGCACAAAGCTTGATGAAGAACTAACTGGGTCAAGATCCGTTGAGGTACCTGGTACCCCTACAGCAGCCAGTCTACAGGGAGTTTATGACCAGCTTAATGGTCAGACAGATCAGGCAAATACCTATGCTTTGCAGGAACATTCGACAGACGAAATGATGGGCCCAACCCGGGGAACTGACTGGGGGGATTTTGGTACGTGGCGTAAATTGCACCAGCATACCTGGGATCCATCTCATAACCAGATCAATGATACCTGGGATCAGTTAAATACCGGTGTTTACAGAGCAACTCAGGTTGCTGACGCATCAAGTGATGTTTCAATTAAAGCGCAAGCGAGTTTCCTGAGAGCGTACTTTATGTTTCAGGTAGTAGACTTATTTGGTCAGCAACCATTTCGTGATCCAGCAGGTTCTCCGGATGATAATCCTACAGTTAAAAGCCGAACAGAAGCAACTGATTTTATCATCAAAGATCTGGAGTTTGCTGAAGCTAATTTAACAAATGGAGTAACTATTGGAAAGGCTAGCAAAGCTGCGGCACAGGCTTTATTGGCAAAAGTTTATCTAAACAGAGCGGTTTATACAGCTTCGGCTGTTGGTGGCCCGTTTACTTTTGCAAAGGCAGATATGGATAAAGTAATTGAGTATGCGAACAAAGTTACTGCTTCAGGACAATATCAATTGGCCGGTACAGGTAAATACTTTGAAAATTTTGCCTGGGATAACACTACATTATCAAAAGAAATAATTTTTGGTATTGAAAATACCGATGTTCAAGCTCCAGGAAGCGCCCGAAATCGTTGGAGAATGGGATTGCATTATAACCAAACCCCTGACGGTTGGAACGGATTTACAACATTGGCTGATTTTTATAAATCATTTGAAGCAACTGATGAAAGAAGAGGCATATCCTATCCAGGTTTAACAGATAAAATAGGTTTAAGGACGGGCTTTCTAATTGGTCAGCAATTTGGTCCTGGCAACGTGGCTTTGAAGCAAAGAGGTGGACAGCCTTTAGTGTTTACTGAAAATGTCAATATAAATTATTCGACAGAAGCCCAGGGTATCCGTGTAATAAAATACTTCCCAAGACCAACTGCGGATAATAAAGTTAATGATGATCAGGCAGGAAACGATTACATTTTCCTTCGTTATGCTGATGTAATGCTAATGAAAGCTGAAGCTATTTTACGTGGTGGTACTGATCCTAATGGGCAAACTGTTTTAGGTATTGTTAATTCCATTCGAACTCCTCGTGGAGCAACAGCTCTCGCAAGTGTTGATGAAGCAGCATTATTGGCGGAAAGAGGACGTGAGTTATATTATGAAGGATGGAGAAGAAATGATCAGATTCGTTTTGGTACTTTCAATAATCCGGTTGATCAGCGGCCAACAGCTTCTGATAAAACAAGAACTTTGTATCCAATTCCTCAAAGAGCAGTTGATACAAATCCTAACTTAACACAGAATGCGGGTTATTAAAATCGTATTGCGTTAGCAATTACGTTTATAATTTTTAAATTTAACATGTAGCGAGATTTTTCTCGCTACATGTGTTTTAGACCATTGTTAAATCAAGAGATGATCCGGATACTTTCTTTTTCAAGCTTATTTTTAATCTTATTTTTTAATTCCTGTTCCAAAAATGAAGATGATAAATTGTTTTCATTACAAGACAATTCTTCGATTGGTATAGATTTTACCAATCAACTAAATGATAAAACAGGAACCAACATATTTTCATTCCGTAATTATTACAATGGTGGAGGAGTGGCAATTGGAGACGTTAATAACGATGGTTTAAACGATATTTATCTTACCTCAAATCAGGGAGCGAATCAACTCTTAATCAATAAAGGAAACTGGCAGTTTGAAAACATTGCAGAAAAGGCCGGTGTAAAAGGCAGTAAATATTGGAGCACCGGCGTT
>JBBRCI010000076.1:0-13862 GCA_038204935.1 Sphingobacteriales bacterium
TTGGAATATTTCTACATATATCCACAACTATTCTGTTCGAATCCAGCGTCGACCATAAATTTAACCTTAAGAAAATTGTGGCTGTTTTATTAGGTGTTGGTATAGCCTTGGCGGGATTTTTAATGTATTAGAAATTAATTAGCTACAATTTTAACCTCTAAATTTATCCAGCAAATTACTTAATTGCAAAGCTTCTTCTTCAGATAAATTACTTTTCAAAATATCCTGAATATCAATTTCGGGATCCAGTTTTTCAAGTATTTCCAAGCCTTTTTTACTGATCCTGATATCAACTGCCCGACGGTCTTTTACGTTGGTACAGCGGCTTACCAGTTCTTTCTGAACCAATCTTTCAACTATGCGTGAGGCGTCTGACATTTTATCGAGCATACGCTCTTTCAATAAATTTATCGTTGCCGGATTGGGATATTGCCCCCTTAAAATGCGAAGGATATTAAATTGTTGCATGGTAATATCATAACAATCTAATCGTTTGCGAAGCAGATTGGTAACCCAACCGTAGGTGTAAACAATATTTACAACAGATTTTTGGTAGTTGTTCTCAAACTTCTCGCTAACAATTTCTTTTTCCAGTTTCATAAAATTAGTCCTGATTAAAATTACTTTTTTTTTCCTGTATCATTCTTGGCCCGGCCATAGTTCCATGGACAATGCCTGCACTTATTTTTACAGCAATATCCTCTTTTAAGATGATATTTTTCTGTAAAAACCAGATTCCCGTTCGGATCTAAATAGTAATCTTCGTTTTCCTTTAGCACCGGTTAAGTAATTTTATCGGAATTTTATTCTCAAAATATTCCTTCAAATGATTGCCGTTTCCATGCAGTGTCCATATTTCTTTTGGATTTACTTTTGAGATCATTTCCAAGATATCATTCCAGTCAACATGATCAGAAATAAGCAATTCCATATCATTGTTATGCTGTAATTTTTTCCATCCGGAAGCAAATACACGAATCACGTTTTTCGCTCTGAAATAACTATCAAAGGTCATTGGCGGCACCAGATAAACATAACCTTTATCTGGCTCTTTCATTAGTTTGCGATTATACAATTCATATTTGCCCGGCCCAAAACCATATTCTTCATAAACTTTATTAAGCGGCAAAATAGTATGATGAACCAGCAACTTTCTGTCAGGACAATGGGTATTAATCAGATTGATTAAACGTTGTGCTTTTCCTAATGAATAGGTTCCAAGCAACACATTATGAACCGACGTATTTAACTTTTCAATTTCCGTAACCGGATCCGGGTGCTGCACTTTCGGATCGGCAAATGTTGTTTCCGTTATTAAAACATCGGCTTCCGCAAATTCTATGGCTTCACAGGTATTATCTTCCTGAAGTTTATAATCTCCTGTATAAAGGTATTTAACACCTTTATAAACCATAATGATTTGAGCCGAGCCCAGAATATGACCTGCAGATATAAAACAAATCTCGACACCATTAATTGTAAATTTTTGATGGTATGGAATCATAAAAAACTCCTTACCTGCATGCCTTTTATAGCGCAACTGCATAATTGAAGCTGTTGCCTCAGTACAATAAACATTTTGATTATCGCGTACTGCATGATCGCCATGCGCATGAGAAACTACCGCATTTAATACCGCTTGTTGCGGATCTAAATAAAAATCGCCGTAATGGCAATACAATCCGGAATCATTAATGACTAAAAAATCTTCGAGTATCATGCCAAAATTGGATTCAAAGAGATCAAATGCTCATGCAATTTTAAGATCTGGATAGTTAATAATTCCTTTTCGTTATTATTCAGAATAAAATCGGCAAGCCTCTCTTTTTGCCCGTCAGATAATTGCTTATCCATTCTTAACCTTACTTCTTCTTCAGAAATCTGATCACGCTTAATTATTCTTGTAATTTTTAATGCCTCCGGCGATTTAACCAAAATATTGTAATCGCACATCTTATATGATTCGCTTTCAAAAAGCAGAGCGGCTTCTTTCAAAATGTAAGGCGCATTATTTTGCATTTCAGACCATGTTTTAAAGGCTCTAAAAACTGCGGGATGAACAATGCTGTTCAAAATTTGCAGTTGGTTTTCGTCCTTAAAAACTATATCCGAGATAAATTTCCGATTCAATTCGCCGGATTCTGAATAAGATTGTTTCCCAAATGCCGAGATCACGCCGGCAATTAAAACAGAATCAGTTTGCATAATTTCTTTCGCAATTACATCCGCATAGAAAACAGGAATTCCTAAAACTTCAAAAACAGCGCAGGCAATAGATTTTCCGCTGCCAATTCCACCGGTTATACCAACTTTTAACATTATTTACGAATTATAAAATCAATATTCTGAGGTTCTATTTTCAATAATTTACTGTGTTCAGGATACTTGTTTATTCTCACAGGTAACTGTTTATAGCCTTTTTCTTTCCAGTTATCCAGATTTACATTCACATCAAAAGAGCTCCGGTCAATTTTAGAATAATTACTTAAGGCAGCCAGTAAGGTTACTTTCACCTTATCAGGAAGTAGTTTTACATCCTGATATCGACGATTGTTAATCACTTTTACGGGAACCTCTATAGTCAGTTCTGTAAACTCATCCACCGGTATTTTTACATCAACCAAAGATGGATAAATATTGATATTGGTTTTTATAGGTTTTTTTAGATATAATTTAGCGGAAATGGTCGAACGGATATCAGAAAGCTCAAGTGTTTCTGTTTCCCATGAATCTATTAAAGCCAGCTCTTCCAGCGGGCCGGTAACCGTTACATAAGCAGGAATCAGTGTGATGCTATCTGAAATGCCGTACTGTTTCTGAAAAGCAATTTTCTTTATCACATTAATTGGAACCTTTTTAATGGAGCGGGTAGAAAAATCAAAATACAAAGTGTCGGGTTGAACAGAAACAACCTTTTGTTCAGATTCCAGCTGCCTGTTAATTTCTGTAAGCTGATCTGTAATGGTAACATAGCTTTTTTTATTTAATCCTTTCAGATTTACATTTATAGACTGCGGATTAATTCTCAGCTTGTAAAATAATAACTGCCAGCCGGTTCCTTCAATCTGAAGTTTTACAGTATCAGACTGTAAGGGATTAAATGCTTTATTCTGTGGAAATTCAATATAATGAACCAGCGTTTTTACCGGATAAACGTAACGATTTGATAAAGCAAAAAAGAGCCATGCGCCAATGGCACCCACCAGGCAGGTAATAAACAGGGTTAACCTGTGTCTTTCTATTTTACTTAATTTTAATAAAGGCATTTAACCAGCAATTATTTTCAAAAGTAATTAAATAAAAATGCCGTCCCTTAAAAGGAAACGGCATTAAAATTATTTAAACGCAGACTTATGCTTTAACATTTAAAGCTTTAGAAGCCTCTAAAGAAATTGAAGATTTTTCGAAACGAATTTTTGTTCCGCTTTCTACTTCAATTAAAAAAGTACTATCATTTAGATCTATAATTTTTCCGTGTATGCCTGATGTGGTAATAACTTTGTCCCCTTTTTTCAACTCTTCAACATATTTTTTATGATCTTTCGCCTTTTTCATTTGCGGACGAATCATAAAGAAATAGAATACCACAATTATTAAAATCATTGACAAAAAACCACTGTTCTGCTGCATTGAAATTTGTAATAACATGAATTTTAACATTATTTATTTTTATTTGGTTTTTGCTTTTACGTCGCCAATTAAGTGCAACTCTGTTTTAGAAGGAATAGTGTTGGCTATAACACTTACAATTTTGTTCTGCATACCGGTTTTACCGGCACTGCTGAAAACTACGCTAATTTTACCTTCTTCTCCCGGTGCAATTGGATTGTGGGGATATTCCGGAACGGTACAACCACATGAAGCCTGTGCATCAGAAATGATCAATGGATTTTTACCTACATTCTTAAAAGTAAATTCGTAAGAAACTTTTTCACCTTCAGTAATCTGTCCAAAGTCATAAGAATCTTTCTCAAACTTAAATGCCGCTGCATTCGAGGGATCAATAACCGTACTGTTTTCAGTGGTTGCTGTTTCTGTACTACTTGCATCGCTTGCAGTTTTTTGGTTGTTGCAGGATGCCATTAAAGCAATTACAGCGAATGATAAAATTATTTTTTTCATGTGATTATGTGATTTTTAAGGTTTTAAATCTGCTAAATATAAAAAGATTTATTCCAGCAATCCACGTCCTGATTTCCGAACTTTTCCATCAGACTTCAGATCTGAATAAATCTTGTCTAAAATACCGTTTATAAATGAATTACTTTTTGGGGTGCTATACTCTTTAGAAATCTCTATATACTCGTTAATAGTCACTTTAACCGGTATTGTAGAAAAGTGAACCAGCTCTGTAATTGCAAGCCGCATGAGCAAAACATCCATTAATGCAATCCTTTCTGCGTCCCAGTTTTTAGTTTTTTGTGAGATGAGAGATTGATATTCTTTTTCGAACGCGATAGTTTTATTGAATAAATCTAAAATGAACGGACGATCTTCATCCCAGTTAGGACAAATTTCAGCCAGATTGTTATCAGCTGGATTTTCACTCGAAAAGTTCTTAAACGTTTTAGAAACCAATGCCTGTAACACATCTTTATCTACAGACCAGTTGATAAATTTTTCTTCAAAAATCTGCTCAACACCCGGAGATTTCAAAATTAATTTTTTGAAAATGTATTTGATAATATCCTTATCAGTTTTAATAGAATGATCTGTAATATCCAGAAAAGTCTGATATTCAGGAGAATTTTTAAGTGTAATAAAAATTGACTTCCTAATTTCCGGATCAAAATCCCATGACGCACTGTATTTCTTTACAGATGCCTGAAATTCTTCGTTTTGCTTTAAGGAAGCAATAAACAGATTCTGATTTAACTTAACACTAGCATTTAAATCATCTGCCGTAGGTCTGTGTTTATTTGCCCTGTCTTCGGCATCAACAATACTGTAATCGGCAACTTCTACCAGCAATGAAAGCAGCCAGATATACATTTCGTAAACCTTGTCAACACTTTGCAGCAAGCCTTTTTCAAACGGCTTAATTTCTTTTGATTCTGATTGCTGGTAAGCATATAACGACTGCAGCGTTTTTACCCTCAGGTGCCTTCTATTTAACATGTATAAGAACGATTATTGTTGTTTTATTTTTGCCTATTATAAAATTAATAGGAAGCTTTTAATTTTCTGATATCTTCAATACGTTTCTCAGCAATTTTATTTGCCGCTTCGTTTGTTGGAATATTTTCTGCTTTTGATTTTTTTAATACGCTTCTGGTTGCCTCGTAAATATTTTCGGCAAGTTGCATGGTGCGTTTTTTACTGAATCCGGCAATTTCTGAATAGCAATTTATCAAACCACCTGCGTTAATTAAATAATCAGGGGCATATAAAATTCCTTTATCCAGCAGTTGCTTTCCGTGAATGTGCTCATCTGCCAGCTGATTATTTGCTGACCCGGCAATAATAGAGCATTTCAAAATATCAATAGTTTCCGAATTGATGGTTGCTCCTAAAGCACAGGGCGCATAAACGTCCACATCCAAACTATATATTTGATGATTCAGAACCACTTCTGCACCATATTTAGAAGCCACGTATGCTAAACGCTCTTCGTTGATATCACTGATATAAACCTTTGCGTTTTCCTCTCTTAATAAATGAACCAGATTTTCGCCAACATTTCCAATTCCCTGCACAGCAACCGATTTACCGGCAAGCTGGTCAGAACCAAACATTTCTTTAATACTGGCTTTTATTCCCATGAAAACACCTTTTGCCGTTACCGGCGATGGATCTCCACTTCCACCCAATAATTCCGGCACACCGGTAACATATTTGGTTTCCATGCGGATATATTCCATATCCCTTGGCGTAGTACCAACGTCTGCAGCAGTAATAAAAGAGCCGTTTAAATTATTAATAAAACGGCCGTATCTTCGCATCAAAGCTTCGGTTTTTTCGGTTCGGTTATCGCCAATAATCACAGCTTTTCCACCACCAAGATTTAAACCCGTTATGGCAGCTTTGTAAGTCATACTGCGAGATAATCGCAAAACGTCACGCAAAGCTTCTGATTCAGACCTATAAGCCCACATACGTGTTCCACCAAGCGCAGGTCCTAATGTGGTATCGTGTATAGCAATTATAGCCTTTAAACCTGTGTCTTCATCATTACAAAATACTACTTTCTGATGTCCATAACTACTCAACTGACTAAAAACGGAATTTTCTTCGATCTGTATAGATGACATATTGAACCTTATAAAATGTTTATCGCGGCTTGACGCAACAAAAGTAGTAAAATTTCAGAACCTAAACCTGAAACCTGAAAATAGTATGACTCCTGTTATTATATTCCGAAAATGGCTTTTTGAGTCTTAAAAAGATTAATTTATAAAGCCACCTGATCATATTTAAGGCAAATTCTAATTACTTTTGCTTTCTTAAGAATGAAAAACCTCGCATACCTCAATAAATTCTTCTATAAATATCGCTGGCGGCTTTTGCCAGGAGTAATATTTGTAATTATTTCTAATCTTTTTGCGGTATTACCAGCCAAAGTTATCCAGATAGCTTTTGATCTGGTTACAGAAAACATCAGCATTTACAGATTATTTAATGGCTTTGAGCGACAGGAAATGCTTAACGAGGTTTTCAATTACAGCTTATTACTATTTGGTGCCACGGTTTTGATTCTTGCTTTACTCCGCGGAATTTTCCTGTTCTTCATGCGTCAGACAATCATACTGATGTCGCGGCATATTGAATATGATCTTAAAAACGAAGTTTATAATCATTATCAAAAACTGTCAATGGCATTTTACCGCCGTAATAATACCGGCGATTTAATGAACAGAGTAACAGAAGATGTCAGCCGTGTAAGGATGTATATTGGACCTGCCATTATGTACACCATTAATACAACTGTTCTTTTTTTGCTGATTATCTGGGCAATGGTTAGCGTTAATCTCAGACTGGCCGTTTTCTCATTACTCCCCTTACCTATACTGGCAATAACTATTTATTACGTTAACACGATGATAAATGTACGCAGCGAGAAGATCCAGCAGCAATTATCTAATTTATCCAGCTTTGTTCAGGAAACCTTTTCGGGAATTAGAGTTATAAAATCTTACGTCCGAGAGGACGATATGCGTGAAAAATTTGCCGCAGAAAGCCAGAACTATAAATCAAGCTCGATGGCGCTTGTGCAGGTTCAGGCTTTGTTCTTTCCAATTATGCTGTTGCTGGTTGGTTTAAGTACCATAATTACGGTTTACATCGGCGGACTGGAAGTAATTAATGGTACCATAACTTCCGGAAATATTGCAGAATTCATTGTTTATGTAACACAATTAACCTTTCCGGTTACGGCTTTAGGCTGGGTTACATCTTTGATACAAAGAGCAGCAGCTTCGCAAAAGCGGATCAATGAATTTTTAAATACCGACCCGGAAATTGAATCACCGGCAGAAATAACTGAAAATATCAAAGGTGAAATTGAATTTAAAAATGTAAGTTTTACGTATCCGGATACGGGAATAAAAGCAATTAAAAATATTTCCTTCAGCATAAATAAAGGAGAATTTGTGGCCATTATTGGCCGTACAGGTTCCGGAAAATCGACAATTGCCAACTTAATTATGCGTATGTATGATGTAGATTATGGCGAAATTTTAATCGATAGAAAAGAGATCAGCCAGCTGAATTTAACAGATTACAGAAGTCAGGTTGGTTTTGTACCACAGGAAGTTTTTCTTTTTTCAGAAACTATCCGCAATAATATTGCTTTTGGCCTGGATGAATTGCAAGCCGGAAAAGTGGAACAGGCAGCAAAAGATGCCGCTGTTTACAGCAATATTATGCATTTTGAAAAAGGCTTTGAAACCTTTATTGGCGAACGCGGAATTACCTTATCCGGCGGCCAGAAGCAACGTGTTTCTATCGCGAGAGCAATAATCAAAGAGCCTAAGATCTTAATTTTTGATGATTGCCTTTCGGCAGTAGATACCAAAACAGAAGAGGAAATTCTGAATAATCTGGGTGTGGTGATGCAGGGAAAAACCAGCATTCTTATTGCTCATCGGATTTCCACAATCAAAAATGCCGATAAAATTCTGGTGCTGGATGGCGGAGAAATAATAGAGCAGGGAACGCACGATGTTTTAATGGATGCCCGTGGTGCCTATTTTGATCTTTATGAAAAACAACTTCTGGAAGAACAGGAAGTTGAGTAAGAAAATCCCCAAAAGGGAGGAAAATTTTATAATAATCTATAGTAATCTATTAAGCCATTATTAGGGCTGATAAATTCAATTTGTTCATTTGGTTTTATCTACTATATTTACCCAAACAAAACTATAGACAATGGGAGATTTTGAAAATAAAGAGAGAGAAGAGGTTTTTTCAAAAAAGGTAAGAGCGGGTAAGCGTACCTACTTTTTCGATGTGAAAGCAACACGATCTAATGATTATTATGTTACCGTTACAGAAAGTAAAAAACGTTTAGAAGACGGGGTGTTTATTAAGCACAAAATTTTTCTTTATAAAGAAGATTTTGAAAAGTTTGCTGAGGGCCTGAAAGAAACCATTGACTACATAAAAGAACATCAGGACGTGGTGGAAAAGCGTTATGAATACAATGAAAATTATAACGAGAGAGTGAAGAATGATGACGATGTTTCATTCTAAATTTAATCTGAAAATAGCATAAAAAAAACCATCAGAAATTTCTGATGGTTTTTTTGTTTAGGCTGAAATTTACTTAAGCAATCTCACCTCGTATAAATCCTGACGGCGATCTTTTAATGTTTTAACCGTTCCATAATGATGCAATTCTTTTAAAGCGTTCAGATCTACATCTACAACCAACACCATTTCTGTATTTGGCGTTGCTTCTGCTTTAACCGCATTTGGCGGAAACGCAAAATCTGAAGGCGTAAATACTGCGGATTGCGCAAACTGAATATCCATATTGTTTACTTTGGGCAAATTACCCACGCTACCAGCTATAGCCACATAACATTCGTTTTCTATAGCACGTGCTTGCGCACAATGACGAACACGCGTGTATCCGTTTTGCGTATCAGTTAAGAAGGGAACAAACAAAATTTGTAATCCCTGATCGGCATATAAACGGCCCAATTCCGGAAACTCCACATCATAACAAATCAAGATACCAACCTTTCCGCAATCTGTATCAAAAACGCGGATCTTATCTCCACCCATCATTCCGTAATATCTTAACTCATTTGGCGTGATATGAATCTTTCTGTACTCGTCTGTTTTACCGCTCCGGTGGCATAAATAAGAAACATTATACAAATGAGTTCCATCTACCAAAGGCATAGTTCCGGTAATGATGTTTACATTGTAAGAAACCGCAAATTCCTGAATGTGCTTTAAAATTTCCGGAGTTAGTTCTGCCAGTTTACGCATCGCTTCCTGTTCCGGTAGGTGGTTGAAAGATTGCATTAAAGGTGTATTGAAAAACTCGGGGAACATCACAAAATCAGATGCATATCCGCTTAAAGCGTCTATAAAAAATTCCATTTGTTCATAGAATGCATTCATATCGGCAAACAAACGCATTTCCCACTGCACTAAACCTAAACGGATGCTTTGATTGGTTGGCGAAGCTGATTTATGTTTTGCCTGGTAGTAAATGTTGTTCCACTCTAATAAAGTAGCAAATTCTTTAGACTCATAATCTCCCGGAAGGTATCCTTTTAATACTTTCTTAACATGGAAATCATTGGCCAGCTGAAAGGTTAAAGTCGGATCATAAATCTCTTTTAATTTAACTTTATCAATGTATTGTCTTGGGCTTAATTCCTGCGAATGCTGATGGTAGCTTGGGAGCCGACCGCCGGCTAAAATGCTTTTCAGGTTTAAGCGCTCGCATAAGACTTTACGCTCATCATATAATCTTCGTCCCAAGCGTAAACCGCGGTATTCTGGGTGTACAAAAATTTCTATTCCATACAACACATTTCCTTCCGGATCATGTGTTGAGAAGGTAAAATTTCCGGTTATTTCGGTATAGGTATGCGCATCATCAACTTTGGTATAATCAACAACAATTGCCAATGCACAGGCAACAACCTTTCCGTCAACTTCAATAACAAGCTGACCTTCCGGGAATTTTTCTAATAAGATATCTATACGAGCTTTACTCCAGAACTGACCACCAATTCCCTGGTAAGCCTCTATCATTGATGTTTTTAAATCGAGATAATCTTTTTCTGTTAAAATTCTGGTTTGAATATTCATGGGTTGTATTAAAAAACACGAAAATAGGCAAAATTTAGGTAAGCCTTAATCATGGTTCAATTTTGTTAGATTGAAATTATGGAAAATTGATTCTTATTGATATCTGCAGAAAGCTGATGATGAATGTTTCAAGGCAGAAATTTTTTAAAATAAAAATCGGGTCTTTTGGGGACCCGACCTTACATCTACCTATGAAAACATATCCTGTGAAGGATACATGTTTGTACGGCAGCATGGATACGAATGTTTCAACAAATTTGAATTATTTTATAATTTAGTTTATCATGCTCCAAAAAACATTGCTCAGTATGTTCAAAAGGGATTTATTAAAGAAAAAATATTTCAAAATATATTGCAAACAGAAAGAAAATGTGAAACTTAAATTCTTGTCTGCTCCGTAAGTAAAAACAGGCCGAAAGAAAGCGTATTTGTAAACAATGCGGTGGCTAAACTTACAACTATGAAGAGTCAACACTATTTAGGCATTGACAATGGATAAACTGCCAACTGAAAAACTGTAAACTAAAAACTATTATCTGCCGACTATTTACCATCAAAACCACAACAATATTTCTATCTTTGCGGCAAAAATCAGCATATGAAATCTCTGGGCACAGATAAAAATTTTCTAGGCATTGAAGACGAAGCCTTGTACAATTACGAAAGCAGCAAGGTTGTAATTCAATCTGCTCCTTACGAGTACACTTCTTCCTATTTAATGGGTTCGGCAAAAGGTCCTGAAGCAATTATTAGAGCATCTCAGTTTGTTGAATTTTATGATGAAGAACTTGATTCTGAAACGCTTCTTAAAACCGGAATTGCCACACTCCCGCCCATAGATTTTACGGCAAAGGTTGATGCCGATGCGGTTGCCTTAATTGAACAGGAAACAGATAAATTGCTTAACGACAATAAATTTGTGGTTTCAATTGGTGCGGAACATACCGTAACCTTTGGTTTTGTTAAAGCTTTCGCGAAGAAGTTCGACAATCTAACAGTGCTGCAAATTGATGCGCACTCAGATCTGCGTTACAGTTACCACGATAATATTTACTCGCACGCTTCGGTAATGGCCCGCGTACACGAAATGGGAATTAACATCTGCCAGGCCGGAATTCGTGCACAATGTATTGAAGAAGCAGATCTGATCAAGAAATCAGATAACATTCATACGGCTTATGCGCATAAGATCCGTACCAACCCTAATTGGATTGCAGAATTGGTAGCCAACATGACCGACAATGTGTACATCACTATCGATGCGGATGGATTTGACCCTTCAGTAATTCCCGCGGTTGGAACGGCAGAGCCAAACGGTTTGCTGTGGAATGAAACTCTGGATTTGCTGCGTACAGTTTGTAAAGAAAAAAATGTGGTGGGATTTGACGTGGTAGAATGCGCACCAATGGAAGGAACAATACTTTCAGAATACACTTTGGCAAAATTAATTTACCGATTGATCGGATACGTCTTTGCTGACCAGATTAAAGAGCAAGGAATAAAGAATAAGGAATAAAGAATAAGGAGTAAAGAGCAAGGAGTAAAAAGCAAGGAGTAAAAAAAGTAAAGAATACTGAGTACATAGTAGCAATTATGCATAGCGGACACGCAATACTAAATACTCAATACTAGATTAAAGAGCAAGGAATAAAGAACAAGGAGTAAAAAAATTCAAGAGTACTGAGTACATAGTAGCAATTATGCAATACCGGACACGCAATACTAACTACTCAATACTTGATACTAGATTAAAGAGCAAGAATAAAGAACAAGGAGTAAAAAAGTCAAGGGTACTGAGTACAAAGCACATAGTAGCAATTATCCAATACCGGACAAGCAGTACTAACTACTCAATACTTGATACCTGATACTTATTACTCAATACTAATTACTATATACTAAATACTAAATAAATGGCATTACAGTGTGGAATTGTTGGTTTACCCAACGTCGGAAAATCAACACTTTTCAATTGTTTATCTAACGCGAAGGCACAGGCGGCAAACTTTCCGTTCTGCACCATCGAACCCAATATCGGTGTAATTACCGTTCCAGATGCTCGTTTAACCAAACTGGCAGAACTGGTAAAACCCAATAAAGTCCAACCCAATACAATTGAGATCGTTGATATTGCCGGACTTGTAAAAGGCGCTTCAAAAGGTGAAGGTTTAGGAAACCAATTTTTGGGAAACATTCGTGCTACGAGCGCCATCATTCACGTTTTACGTTGTTTTGATGATGGAAATGTGATCCACGTAGATGGTTCTGTAGATCCTATTCGCGACAAGGAAATTATTGATACTGAGTTGCAGCTGAAAGATCTGGATACCATTAACAAGAAGATCCAAAAGGTTGAAAAGATGGCGAAAACAGGTGGCGATAAAGATGCGAAGAAAGCATTTGAAGTTTGCACGATTGTAAAGGCTCATTTGGAATCCGGCAAATCGGTTCGTACTGCTCCTATTTCTGATGAGGACCGTGAATTTATTGAAGATCTATTTTTACTAACCGAAAAGCCGGTGCTTTACGTGTGTAACGTGGACGAAAAATCGGTTGTAACCGGAAACGATTATGTAACCCGAGTAAAAGAAGCCGTGAAAGATGAGAATGCTGAAGTGCTGGTTATTTCTGCACAAATTGAAGCTGAAATTGCTTCATTAGACAGTTATGAAGAGCGTCAGATGTTTTTGGAAGATCTTGGTCTGGAAGAATCGGGAGTGACAAAACTGATTCAGGCTGCCTATAAATTATTAAACCTGGCCACCTATTTTACCGCCGGCGTGCAGGAAGTTAGAGCATGGACTATTACAAAGGGTTTTACTGCTCCGCAAGCTGCCGGTGTAATCCATACCGATTTTGAAAAAGGTTTTATCCGGGCCGAAGTTATTAAATATAAGGATTTCACCACCTTAGGCTCCGAAGCTGCCTGTAAAGAAGCCGGTAAATTAAGTGTGGAAGGTAAAACTTATGTGGTTGAAGACGGCGACATCATGCATTTCCGCTTTAATGTGTAAGCATTATTGCCGCATGCAGGTCAAATAACTATATTTGGCATTCTGTGCCCGTAGTTCAATGGATAGAATTGCAGATTCCGGTTCTGCTGATGGGGGTTCGAATCCCTTCGGGCACACATAATAGGATTGATGAAATTTCCGGCAAAGGTTGCTCCAAAAAGAGCAACCTTTTTTTATTGAAGATTGTATAGTTCGATATGCTGAATAGCTAAACTGATATTAAGTACCAAGTTATATTGGTGATGCGAGATCATTTTAGTTCTGAATCCGTAGAGAAGTTTCTCTTAACTCTTGGGCAAGATGACTCGAAATGCTTTGCTGCTTTTTATCTAATTAAAATTTTCGTAACGCACTCTTACAAAATTAAATGCGCCGTAACAAATAAATCCTAAACCAACTGCTCCTAATAAATAAGAGCCATAAGCTGCTTCCTGCAAAAAGTCAAAAGCTTTGGATGTATCGCCGGCTTTAGAGGAATTTGCATTTAAAGCCGCTTTTAAAAACAACCATGCTAATAATAACCAAACAATACCACGTGCCACATATCCAACCTTCCCGGCGGTCATCAATAGTTTG
>JBBRCI010000077.1:0-13819 GCA_038204935.1 Sphingobacteriales bacterium
AGAACCACAGGTAAAGCAAATTACTTCTGCTGGGAAATCTGACAATAATTTTTTGGCTTGTTCAATACTTAAATCTTGCTCAAAATACCTTTTGGCATCATCTAAGCTAAATTTTAAAATAGGATTAAATTTCAAAACCTCATTAAACACCTCTTGGGATGAATTATTAACTCCCCATATTTTTTCAGAATAATTCCAGTCCAAAGAAACAGGTTTCCCTTTAGAATGCATTTTTCTAAACGCTTCTAAAATCACCGACCGGGCAGGTTCTTTACTTAATGAAAATGCTGAACTATGAACTAATAGTGCGCCATTTAATACATCTTCAGCGACAGGTTGTATATGAATGTCTGCATCCCGGTAAGGAATAAAATCCGGTGTATTTTTAGTGCGGGCAACTACAATTAATGATGTGAAATGATCTTCAAGCTGCGATATATGTTCTATAGAAAGCCCTGAACTCTGCATTGATTTAATTAAAATACTACCAAAACCATCTTTTCCAACCGACGCTACTAACTTGGCATTTGTACCGATTGATTGTAAAAAACGACAAAAATTGGCGGGACTTCCACCGGGCAGAATTTCCAGATTTTTCGCTTCAGAAAGATTATCTATATAATTGTGGCTTAAGGCATCGATCAAAGATTCTCCAATTGCTAAAACATATCCTTTCGGATTTTGCGGATCATTAATCTGAGAATTTTGCTTTCCTGATTCCATGTTTTAAATCGTTAAGGTATTTCCCTTTAAATATTCGCTCGCAATTATTTGCCCTGCCGCACTCCAAGTACAATATTGCACCCCGATTGGTTTATAAGTTTCTCCATGGCAATTTTCAAAAAATCCCCATGAATTATTTTCTGTGTTCTTGAAATTAGAATTAATTATATATTGAAGAATCTTTTCTGCCTGCTTCTTTTGATCACTTTTAACTAATGCTGCAGCTAAAAATCCATTCCAAACTTGCCATAAGCCACCATTATGAAATTCATTAGGAAAATTTCTAAATTCATAAGCATAGTTATTTTTCAAATCTTCGTACAGAATATCACCTTGTTTTAAAGGCGGATAAAAAGAAGGAAGGAGATTATTTTGATTACTGATAAATGATCTCAAATAATTCACAAGAGTTGACCGTTGACTTTCATTCCCCACATTGAGTAACAAAGCCAGACTGTTTGCCTGAAGATCAAATTGCGGATAAATTCTTGATGGATTGAAACCCAGGAACCAAAAATTCTCACTAAGATCCTGCATTTGATGTTTCATATTATCCGCATACAAATCAGAATCTGCGTCAGATTTCCAAAAGTTAGTTTCAACTAGTTTTCTGATCTGAAAAGCTTTCTCCTGATAAGACTTTTGCTGATAAACTTTTGAAGCTAACTCAAGGGCCCAAATTCTTAGTAACTGATTATACAAAATATAGCCATGCTGAACATATTCATCCGCCCAGTCTCCGCTTTGCGGAACATATACTAAACCTTTGCCATTATATTCCCATGCATCCAACAAGGAAAAACACTTCTCTACCTGCTTTTTATATTTAACTGCCAGAGAATTATCTGAAGTTGAAAGCGTGTAAGACAAAATCCCGATTGGTGCCCAGCAAACATTATCAGTACGCCCAACCGTGCCACCATAACTTACCTTTCCGTTTGCGGGATCAACATTTGACGGCATAAAGCCTGTAGGATGCTGATTATTAAAAATGGTCTCAATGGCAGATTTAAAAGTTTCAATTAGTTTTTCATCCTGCGAAAGCAGGGATGCCAAACCTGTAATTGTAGCATCTCTGGTCCAAATTCGGGCATAATTACTAACATCTAAACTGCTTGCAACAAAGCCAAATTTAGTAGAGGCCGATATCAGCAAATCAATACTTTTCTGATACGCAATTTCAGGATTCTGCTGGTTCATCTAAATTCAGTCTGTAATTCGGTCAAGCTCATCAGTTGCTTCATCAATACTTTCAAAATTTGTATGCTTTAATTTAATAAATAAAGTAGCTATCGCAGCTATAACAATTAAGATACCGGCAAAAAATATGGCATTCCGGGCATCAGAATTCAACAAATGCTTATAGACAAAACTGAATGTTACGGTTTGCAAGAGCATTGGTAATACAATAAACATGTTTAATATTCCCATATAAACTCCGGTTCTGTTGGCAGGAATACTTCCGGCAAGCATGGCATAAGGTGTTCCCATCATACTTGCCCAGCCAATTCCAAACCCAATCATGGGAAGTAATAAAAAATATTGATTATGAATATAAGGAATGCTGATCAAACCAATTCCTGCCAGCAAAAGACTTCCAAAATGAACCCCCTTTGCTCCTATTTTTCGGGCGAAGTAGGCCAGAATAAAAGCCACACAAAAAGTAACAATATTATAAGTTCCGTTTACTTTTCCCGTTAAAATCTGGGCATTACTAAAATCAACAGAATTATGATCTGTTGTATTATAAATGGTTCTGGCCAGACATAAGGTTATATATTGCCAATAACAAAACATGGCATACCAATTAAATAGATAAACCAACCCAAGCTGTTTCATAGTTGGCGGCATGTCTTTAATCGCATCTAAAATCTCTCTAAATACATTGATAAAACCTTGAGGCTTGCTTTTAATTTCAGCAAGTTCGTGGGGAGTTAATGGATTTTCCTTCGTGGTTATTAAAGAGTAAACAATTGCACTGATGGAGGCAAATGAACCGATAATAAACGCCGCGTAAGTTGTGTATGTAATGTTATTAGTGCTTCGGGCATTGATACTTATTAAACCCAGGGAAACCACAATTGCAGGGGTAAAATTTGCGAGTGTGATTCCCAAACCGGTAAAAAAACTCTGGGTTAAAAATCCTAGCGAATGCTGCTTCTCCGGTAATTTATCACTAACAAAAGCACGATAAGGCTCCATTGTAATATTGTTTGCCGCATCCAGAATCCATAATAAACTTGCCGCCATCCAAATGGAACTACTAAATGGCATGGCAAATAAACAAAGGCTGCAAATAACTGCGCCGACTAAAAAATAGGGTCGCCTTCGGCCGTATCTACTAATAGTGCTATCGCTCATTGCGCCAACAATTGGCTGTATGATCAATCCTGTCATCGGGCCTGCCAACCATAAAAATGGCAGCATAGATTCATTCGCACCGAGGTACGAATAAATGGGACTCATATTGGTTTGCTGCAGTCCGAAACTATATTGAATTCCGAAAAAACCGAAATTCATATTCAGAATTTGCCAGAACTTTAAGGTTGGTTTTTTATAGATCATAGAAGCGTATTTAATTTACTTATACGTTTTTTTCATTTTCAAATAAACTCCATTGGTCCATCCAAAACCGTCCTGCGAAGGATATTCTCCGCCCCCTGCATCCAAATCCAAGTTTAAAACATTATATTTTTCCATCATTTTTCCGGTACGGGCATATACCTTTTCATTCAATGCGATCCACCGATTGGAAATGGTTTTTGCCAACTCATGATGACCATAATTTTCCAAACCCTGAACTGCCATCCATTGCAAAGGAGCCCAGCCATTTGGTGAATCCCACTGTTGTCCGGTATTTTTAAGAGTAGTTTGCAAGCCTCCAGGCTTTAAAAAATCTATTCTTAAAGATTCATTAACATAATTTGCCTGATCATTAGATGCTACCTTAAAAAATAGTGGAAAGCATCCCGCCAGGGTTTTCTCCTGACTAAGTTTTTGTTCCTGAAAACTATAATCAAAATAGAATTTGCTTTGATCATCCCAGAAATATTTATTGATCGCCAGTTTTCTGCTTTCTGATTTGGTTTTAAAATTCAAACTCAAATTTTCTTGTCCGGTTAATTGATATGCTTTCATCAACATTTCTTCCAGATGAAAGAGCAAACAATTTAAATCAACTGGCACCAGATCTGTAGTTCTAATGGTCCTCATTTTTTCTCCATCAGCAAACCATCTGCTGCCAAAATCCCAGCCCGACTCGGCGGCGGCCCTGATATTTCTAAATGTTTTTTTGGGGTCTTCGCCCGATTCTTCGGCGATTTCTAAATCTTCCCGGTAAGATTCAGGGCGTGGCGTTTCATTATCATCCCAATACCTGTTCAAAACACTTCCATCTGGCATCAAAACCACACGACGATAACTGGTATTTTCCGATGTTAAACCCGACTCTCCATCCATCCAGAAATCATATTCTTTTTGGAGTTGAGGCAAATATTTTAGGATAATAGAATCATTACTTTCGGCCAGAACTTCAACCATTAATGAAAAAAATGGTGGTTGAGATCTACCCAGATAATAGGTTCTGTTTCCGTTAGGAATAAAACCAACCTGATCTATCAGATATGCGAAATTGTCCAGCATATTTTGGATCATATCTTCTTTGCCGGAAACTTTTAAGCCCAGCATGGTGAAATAGCTATCCCAATAATAAACCTCACGAAACCTGCCGCCGGGAACGATGTACGAATTTGGAAGATCTATCAATGTACCAGAAGAATTATCCGGCTCTCTTTTTAAAATTTGCCAAAGTTGTTCTAAATGCTGCTCTATAGTTTTGCCCTCAGAATGATATTCTTCAATGTTTTCTTCAGGAAACTGAAAATGATTTTCTACAAATAGTTTAAGATCAAAATCAGGTTCATTTTTTTCTCGCTGATAATTTTCAAGAATCTTTTCAGGATCTGATTTTGGCGAACAATCTACAAAGAATTTAGAATCCGGAAAAATAGAATTTACCTGAACCTGATGAAAAAGTTCTCCCAAAGATTCGACAGAAAATAATTTATCGGATTGCATGTATCAGGTTTAAACTTGAGCTTTTAATTTAGGCTGATAACTTTTAAAAATTGAAAGGCAAATAATCAAAATGGTGATGGGAACCAGCGAAAAGTAAAATGCGTTTTGACCACCATAATGTTCGAAAATATTTCCGGTAATTATTGATCCGGTTGTACCGCCCAGCGCAGAAAAAATTATAATTAAACCCGACATTAATCCATGTTTTTTTTTTGGCAACGTGCTTAATATAACCGAATTTATTGCCGGATAAATTGGTGCAAGAAATAAACCAATCATCGGAAAAATAAAGGCGGCAACCGGAACTGTGCTCCAACCCGTTATTTGCTGTCCGGAACTATTTTTAGCTAAAGGAATAGCAATTAAAACTAATGCTGCAGCTGCAATTAAGCAAAATATAAGCACCCAAAACCAATTTAGTTTTTTCAAAACAATCCCAGCTAAAAACCGCCCTATGGCAGTTGAACCAGCTAAAATGCTTGCCATCTGAATACTAAGTGTTGAAGGAAGTTGAATAACTTTATTGTTAAAAGTAGGAAGCCAGCTCATGATGCTTTGCTCAATAAGCACATAGAAAAACGCACAAAAAATAAATACAAAAACTATTGGAGTTACCATCAGCTTAAACATTTTACCAAAATCGGCAAGCATAGAAACTGATTCCTGATTATGCACCGAGGACTCATCTAATTTCGCGGTAAGCAACAAAATGAAAGCTAATAAAGACAAACCTCCCAAAACGTAATACACATTTAACCAGGTGGTAGATTGCGGATTATTATTATCTACAAATGCGCTGAACAAAAAATATCCCGTAAGGATACCAACCATAAAAAATGATTCGATGAAATTCATAAAGCTGATATGCTCCTTTTCATCTTTCGTTATCAATCCGATAGTGCTGTAAACAGAAACTTTTATCAGCGCAAAACTAGAACCTACTGCCGCAAAAAGCAATTTAGTGGCCCAAAAATCGGAAGTAAAAGGCATCATCAAACATACCAGCGTTATAAAACCCAGGGCAAAAAGCATGGCGTTTTTATAACCAATCCGGGTGATGTAAGATGAAACCAGAAATGAAACTATAGCTATACTTAGGTCTTTAAATGCTTCAAGAACCGAAGCAGAACTCTGACTGATGTTATAATTATTTTGAACCTGAAGAATTACGGTTCCTACACTATTTAATAAAATTGCAAAAACGAAATAATTTAAGAATAGGGAAGCTTTTATTTGCCAGTTCTGCATATATGTAGTTTAAACTTTATTAAGATACAGGAAATTTTATTTTTTCCCTGCACCTCAATAAAATTTAATATATAAAACTATTTTTTCAGCTTTCAAACTACAATTTTCATTACCCTTTACTAAGCTTTAACCTTCCCAGAATTATATCTGCAACCTGTTTGCCTTGTATAGTACCTTTTAAGCAGGAGTTTTTAAAATGAATTCCGCCATACACGCGGGACATTCCCGCTTCCATTGCCGCTTGTCTGAACGATTTGAAATTTCGCGGAGCAATTCCAAATTCGCTTTCAGAGGTATCGCGAAAAGCAATATTATCTCCCAGTTTTGCCGTCAATATCTCCGCAGTTGCGGATGAGATTACCGCGTGTCCGCTGGTATATTCCGGGAATGGCGGGGTTTGTAAATAGGTTCTCCAGTCTGAATTTAAATATTTATTAATTGGATTCTCTGGTCGGATATAATTGGTACTGAACTTAGTATGCCAGCAACTGATAAAAGCGTCAAATAAAGCAATAGAAGATTCTGCATAAATACTTACCGTTTTGTCAAAATCTGTTTTATCTTTTTCTGTAGCAATGCCTACAATATTCATCCAATGGCCGCCTGGAGAAAACTTTTTAGTGGCATACGATACATGTCCAACTACATTCAGTTTAAAGGGATTATCATCCCAAAAATCAGCAATATGTTTTTGTTCTTTATTTAGTGAGTCGCCAATATTTTTAACTTCCACTACATTTTTAAAAAACTGACTTTGCTTATCTTTCATATTATATTTAGGCGGTGCAGGAGGAATTATTTGAGAGGCAGAATCTAAAACCATCGTTCTTATTTCCATCCAATGCGGCTCCAGTGCTTGTGCATACATGGGCGCTGTTGGAATCCAGCGACCTTCTTCCTGCTTTATCTCATACTTACTGGCTGAGCGTATTTTTGCATAATTATCCTCCTTGCTCCAATCCATAATGTGTTTAGAAACTTTATCCGCGTAAGCAACAGACTCATCAAAAACATCAGATGGCATTCCTGAATTTTTAACTTTCTCTTTTAACGAATCTACATACTCATCCATACTCCCTTCCGGGAAGGTAACGGCATTCCCAACCGTGCAAAAGGCAATGAGTGAAGAGAAGTGAAAGTCAATTTTAGAACTTGGATCCGGTTTTGGAACAGGCTTTAAATGCTTGATCTGCCCTGCCAGTGTGTTAAACTTGGTGGGATTACCGGCAGTTATAACTTCGTAAGCTGCAATATTTGCATACGCATAATTTCGCGAAGCAATAACCGGCGGAAAATTATTTTCAAGGACGATATCATTGAGCTTTTTAACTGTTTTTCTGTAAAGAGCCGGATCTGAAGTAAGTGATTTGTATTCTGATTTTTTACAGGCTGTTACAAACAGAAATAAACCTGCAATCCCTAATATGAAGCGATTCATGTTATAAATTTTAAATGAAAGTATGTGAATTAGATTTAATAAGAAATTAAAATCTAAGCACTGGGCGGGAGTTCAACAGAGGTTTTATATCCGGAAGGAATAGTACTTTTAAAGGAATGATAGAATTCCGGAATTTCTGTGGGATATAAAGCGCTCAGCAAAACCTTAGATTGCTGAAAAAAGTCGTCTTTTGATTGCTTTAAAACTTGTTTCTTAGAACTATCAGTAGTAAGATCATTTACCTTTTTAAAAAAATCACTACTGTTTTTTTGAATCTGTGATTTCTCTTTAAAATTAACGCACAGCAGAATCAATGTATCTCTAAGAACTTTGCGTTTAACATATTTGTAAGTTATGTTATCGTAGGTCATTTCACCTTCAACAGACTCAAATTCTTTCCAGTCTGTTTGGTACGGTAACCGGATTGGAATTTTTACGGTTATTAAGCTTTTATCTGTTTCATGAAGATTTTCAATTTTTGTCTGCAATCGTGCGTTAGCATCTAAAACCTGAAGGTAAAAAAACAGCTTATAACCTATTATATTGAACAGGAAACAACATAATAGAAATATGGAGGCTGCTTTTTTCAATAGTACCTGATTAGACAAATAGTTTTTTTTTGTAATTACTTTACAATATACGTTTTTTTGTCTTTGCCTGCACCCGTAATTGTAAGTGATTTCCAGGCTTTTGGTAGCTTACTCGGGATTTGGATAATACCATTGTCGGTAATATCCAGGCCCCCAAAACCCATTAATATACTTTGAACAATTCCACCGGCTCCGGTTGCGAAATAAGGATTTGTACCGCCTTTGGTTTCAGCAATAACCCGGAATGGAGGATTTAAATTAGGCTCATATGCATCTTTAAAGAAATGATATGCTTTTTCGCCATCACCTAAACGGGCATGTAATAGCGCAAAAATAGCTTGCGTCATTGCCGGAGTTCCTTCATCAGGGACACGTGTTTCGTAGTATTCAAGGTCTTTTTTGATCTGGGCCGGATCTGTAATTACTTTTAACGGGTAAGGAAGTAAATTAACATCGGCCTGCTTAATGCCTTCGCCATTATAGCTTGCATGTTCACGAGTTACGCCATTGGGTAATTTTAGAATTGGGATGTTTTGTGCAACGTGAATCCAATCGCTGTCGGGCTCAATTTCCAGAATTTTAGCAGCCGCGGAGGCATTTTGCAAATTAACTATTGCGGCAGCATTTGTAAAGGCATTATTGTCAACATTTTCTGCCCATTCATCAGCAGCAACAACGTTATTAATATCATAATGGCCGGGGCCATTTCGCTCAACCCGGCTTGCCCAGAAATCTGCGGTAGCAGATAAAATTGGATACCCTTTTTCCCGGAGCCATTTTTTATCCTGGGTTACGCTGTAATAATTCCAGGCTGCCAATGCTACATCAGCGGTAATATGATGCTCAAAAGGACCGCTTAAAGCCCAAACCGGCGTTTCTTCTACACCCGTATCTGCACTTTCCCAGGGGAACATGGCACCTTTATAACCATGAGCAAACGCATTTTTTCGAGCAGCATCCAACCGTTCATAACGATATTCTACCAAGGAATGGGCAATTTCAGGATGTAAAACTAACAGCGCCGGAAACATCCAAACTTCTGTATCCCAGAAAACGTGACCGTTATAACCTAATCCTGACAAGCCCATTGGCGAAGGTGACAAACTGGTTCCGGCCCGGGAAAAGGAATACAAATGATAGATCATACTATGCACATCCTGTTGCGCCTGAGGATCTCCTTCTATCTGAATATCACTTTTCCATAGTTCGTCCCATGCCTGATTGTGGAATTTTATCAAACGGTCGCGACCTTCAAGTTTGGCGAAAATGGTTAATCGCTCTGCTTCATTCAATGGATCCGGATGATGCGCTGAAGTTATAGATGAACCTGCAATGGCGAATTTATAAGTTTGACCAGCTTTTAATGATTTGTTAAATTTCATTAAATGCATGTTATTATCCCACATTTCATGAATTACCCTTGGTTCTGAACCATGCGTTTCATTAAATAAGAAAGTAGTAGAAGCGCATAATTGCAATTTCCCGGTAGGGCTTTTTGCTGAGGAAGTAAGCAGTTGCAAAGTTACATGCGGCCGGTCTATTTCATTATAATAATTCTGAACGTCTTTTAAAGCATCGGGCGCTTCCATCACACTTGATGGCAAAATTGAAATATCTTTTTTAGCAGTAATTGTAATATCCATTAATACGGTAAACGGCAATTGCCGGAGAGAATAATAGGTATACTTAATTGTTGCCTTATCTCCATAATCAAAAGTGCTGGTAAAAGAAGCATGCTGCATATCCAGTTCCTGTTTAAAATTGCTCACAGATTTTGCATCCATTCTCTTCCCATCCACTTCAAAATTCATATTCAGTAAATTAAAACTGTTTAGAAAGTTGCTTACGCGACCGCGGCCGTACAAATCATAAGCCCCTGCCAAAACCACATTTTTCACTTTAAACGGTTCAGGAGAAGAGACAATTCCAATCATACCGTTGGCCACAGTTACACCATAATAATTGGAAGGATCTATATTGGAAGCTGAAATTTTCCAGGGATCGGCTTTTTGCTGACTGTAAACCATATTTGAGATAAGAAGCAAACCGGCAATGATAGTTTTATTAAGCATATCGAGGTATTTAATCTAAAAATATGAAATTGATGCTGATTTATTCAATTCAAAGTAATTATCTTCCCAAATCAGGAATTTAGTTTTAATAAAATTAAAAACAGAATTAATAAATGAAGAAATTATTGTTTGTTGTATTGATTTTGGTCTCGCTGGTTTTAATAAGCATCTATTATTTTATTCCAGCGAAAATCCAAATTGCAGAAAAAGTTAACATCAGCGCAAGCGATACTAAAATTTTAAAATATCTGAGCAAAGCTGAAGGCTGGGAAAAATGGTGGCCGAAAAATTCCAATACGGTTAACTCTAAAAATCAGTTTTGCAACGACCAATTTTGTTTTCAACTTGTTAAAGCCACAAACTCTGAAGATTCAATTTTAATTACCTCCCAGGAATTGCTCAGCGAATCAAAATTAACGCACTTTGAAGGCACTAAAAATAGTATCGAATTAAGATGGATAGCAGAAATAGAAACCGGTTTCAACCCGATTGAAAAAGTAAAACGGTACCAAGCCGGACTTAGATTAAAAAGTGATATTAAAGATTTGTTACAACATCTAAAAGGCTTTTTTAATTCGAATAAGAATGTTTATGGTATTAACATTCAAACAGAAAGAGTTAAGAATTTTGTTTTGCTTGAAACAGAGAAAACTTCATCCACTTATCCGGATTTAAAGTTTATTTCCTCTTTAGTTAATCAATTGGAAAAAGAAATTTCCAGAAGTGATGCTCAAAAAGCCGATTCGGCTATGCTCAGTATTTTCAAACCTTATAAAGGCGATTATGTGATTACAGTTGCTATTCCCATCAACAAAGAAATACAAACCAATAAACCGATTCATATTACTAAAATGGTGCAAGGCAGCCTGCTTTCTACGGAGGTTAAAGGCGGACCAAAAACTATTGAAAATGCTTTCTCTTCTTTCAGGGAATACGTTCGTGATAAAAAGCATGTTTCGCCGGCAATGCCTTACGAAATGATGATAAGTGATAGAAATGCAGTTAAAGACACTGCTCAATGGGTTACCAAAATCTATTACCCGGTTATGTAATTTACTTTTTCGTCGAAGCTAAAACCTGATTCTTCTTTTCTCCATCTGCCAGCAAAAATACTTCGCCATCATGAGTGGAAATTATCCAGTTAAATTTGCTGTTATTTTTTAACGGTCTCATAAATTCAATTTCCTGGAAATTGATAAAAGAATTAACCCAATAAACCGGCTTTGTAAAGCTTTTTGTTTGTTTATCATAGTTTAAACTTACAATTCCGAGAGCATCATATTTGCCTTCGTAAGGAATTACACCTTCAAAGTTTCCGTTTATAACCAATGAATTTGAAGCTGAGTTTTCGGTTTTAAAAATATTTTTAATAGGCGCCTGCTGTAATAAATATGGCAAACTTGATACTGCACTTACATTCGCTAAATCATTAACAAAAATGCTGTTAAAATTATTTACGCTAAGTTTTTCGCTTTCTTTTATTTTGCCCTTAAAAATTTCCGGCGTTGTTTTATCAGCCATTTTCTGAAAACTCAGAAATTCCTTTTTCAAATATGGCAGCTCCTGCTCCAGATCATTTTTTGGTCTAAACGGATAATATTGTCCCTGATAATTATAAGATAATATAAGGTCGTTTTTACCATCCTGATCCAGATCATCATTATACGCCAGTAATGGCATTTCTGTACTTACATTATATTTATTATTTAAGCCCCAGTTCCCTGCGATTAAATCATTTTTTCCATCATTATTAATATCAGCAATCAACACATTTTGCCACCAGCCGGTTATTTTATCCAATGAAGCATTGCTCCATTTTTCAAGAAAATTATTCTTACTGAGAAATATTTGTATCGGTTGCCATTCTGCCGCAAAAATCAAATCCTCTTTCCCATCCATATTTACATCGGCAACAGCTATATTTCGTACATACGGAATGGATAAAATTGCTGAATATTTTTTGTCTTCCGCTTTTGCGAAATCTCCTTTTTTATTATTTAAAAATAAAACCGAAGGTTGATTTGAAGTGTAATTACGATAAGAAATTGCAGAGCTTAAAAAGATATCTTTAAACCCATCTCCATTAAAATCAAAAAGGCAAATTTTTGAAGTTTGCGTAGTTTTAACGGGCAATAATTTCATTTGAAATTTTAAATTTCCCTGATTAAAATACACCCGGGCCGACGTTATTTTATCTTTATCAGCAAAAGGATGATTTGAACTTTGAACCACCAGATCCATATCTCCGTCGTTATCCAAATCTGCAAATTGCGCTTCCGCATCAGAAAATTCTTTGTTCAGATTAAATTCAGGTACAGGAACTTTTTTAAAACTTCCGTCAGTATTACTCAATAAAATGTACTTTTCTTGACCGGCAATTCCACCAACATAAATGTCATCCTGACCATCAGAATTTAAATCGGCAATTGCTAAAGGCGGAGATTTGGGCAAATACGAGTGTGGCAGCAGATAGTAATAATTAAAATCCGGGGTTTCATTGGTTAAGGTTGTAGCCAGTAAACTTGCCTCAATATTTTTGCTTTCAAATTGGCTTTTACTTTCTATAAACGAATTTATAAGAGTACTTACCTCTTTATTTTGAGCAACATTTCCCGCAGAATAATTAATCAACTGCAATTTCTTATTTTCAAATTTTGTTATTATTTGCGATGAATTATCGGGCCAGATAACCAACAATTCCTGAGGCTTTTCTGCCGCAGAAAAAGTAAAAAACAAATGCAGATCTTGACTGCTTTGAAAGGCATTACTGGTTTGCACTTCCTGATGATCTACTCTTTTATTGGTTTTCAGAAAAACTTTCGTACCAATTCCATCCGGGTTTTGACCTGAATATTTTACTTTAATTTTGAGAAAATCAGGAGTAGTTTTTTGACCTTTTGCAATGGTTAAATTCTCATAAATAAAAGCCGGATCATCCATATTATTCGTCACAATTTCCAGATCTCCATCATTGTCCAAATCAACCATTATTGCACCTGACGAAGAAGAAGGCTCCGTCATATTATTGCCCGAAGAAACATCCGTAAATTTTAATAAACTATCTGCCCTGTAAAGAAAGTTATGAACTTTGCCATTAGGCATTCGGTTAATATTATCACGATCAAACTTTCGGTTAACCTTATATTCTTTAACCACATTCGGATCTCCCAAATATTTGAGATAATCCAAATCATTTAACCGTTTTTTAATCCCGTTAGAAAAGAAAATATCTTTTTCACCGTCCATGTTAAAATCCTGCACAAGCGGCGACCAAGTCCAGTCTGTTGCAGAAATTCCCGAATACAAACCAATATCCATAAACTTTTTACCGTTCGCTACATTTAACTGCAACGAATTACGGGAATACTGATAATAAAAACCACTTTTGACTTCCATATTGTAAATATCAAGTGGTTCATCATTTATGGTAGATTTCAGAACTTTTATATCCTCAGGAAGCATATCAGTAGAAAGAAGATCGAGATAACCATCTTTATTGATATCACTTACGGTATTTCCCATGGAGAACAAACTGGTATGACCGAAAGCATTTTTTAAAGATTCTCTAAACTTTCCGTTTTGCTGGTTGATGTAATAATAATCCTGCTCGAAGAAATCATTGCTAATGTAAATATCGTCCCATCCATCATTATTTAAATCCGCTACGCTGA
>JBBRCI010000078.1:0-13336 GCA_038204935.1 Sphingobacteriales bacterium
AAAATTGAATTTGAGATACTTGAGATCTCCAGATAAGTTTTAACTGAATTTATAAATTTCATTCTTAAATTTCTTGTATGGCTTCCATTTTTTCAAAGATCATTTCCGGAGAAATTCCATCGCATAAAGTTGCAGAAACCGATGCTTTTTTAGCTTTTCTGGATATTCAGCCTTTAGCTACAGGTCACGTTTTAGTTATCCCAAAAGAGGAAACTGATTACGTGTTTGATATTGATAATGAAACTTATGCCGGCTTAATGCTTTTTGCAAAAATGGTAGCGCACGGAATTAAAACAGCTATTCCATGTAAAAAAGTGGGGATGGCGGTTATTGGTTTGGAAGTTCCTCATGCGCATATTCATTTAATTCCGATGAATAAGGTTGACGATATGAATTTTAGTAAGCCAAAATTAAATCCGACGAAAGAGGAATTAGAACACACGGCAGCATTGATCCATAAAGCGATGTACGGTAGTGCTTCCATACATTAGAATGTAATTCTTATATTTTCTTTTTGATTTCTTTTAGAGGACTGCCGGAAATGCGCTTCGTATTATCTTTAATAAAAGAATCCCAGCCGCTATACGATTTTTTATTACCCGTTCCCGCTGTCATTTTTTGGAAAGAATGACAAACAGCTACCGCCAAACCGTCCGTCGCATCTAAAAACTCAGGACTTTCGGTAAATTTCAACAGGGTTTTTAACATAGCAGCAACCTGCTCTTTTACCGCATTTCCGTTTCCGGTTATAGATTGCTTTATTTTTCTGGGTGAATATTCAAAAATTGGCAGATCCCGTGATAAAGCTGCAGCCATGGCCACGCCTTGTGCACGACCCAATTTTAGCATTACCTGGATATTTTTTCCGTAAAACGGAGCTTCAATAGAAAGGCAATCCGGATGATACTGATCAATTAAAGCAACTGTTTTTTCGAAAATATGCTTCAGCTTGGACGGATGATCATCCAGATGGTCCATTTTTACAACGCCCATGCAAATAAGCTCAACCTGCGATTTTACTTCTTTCACCAGTCCATAACCCATCACACTTGTACCGGGGTCAATTCCCAGTATAATCCGCTCTTTCGCTTTTTCTTTTAACACAAAGCAATATTACCGATTTTGAAGGCAAAGCGAATAAAAAATTTGAGGTAAAGAAGAACGGTCCGTGATTGTTATTGAAGGTACCGATATGTACTGGTTTACTAATTTGGTTTATTGATTTCAATTTTGAATTTATCGTTAGCAATTTTTGTGCTTTTTATTACGCTTAAAATGTTAAATAAAGACAAAGCATAATTAGACCGGGATAGTTTAAGGAGTTTTTTTGCGTATGGGCTTTCCTCATTTAACACAAGTTCCTCATTATTGTTCATCTCGTATAAAATAGGTGCATTGGAATAATTAACAGCTGCCAGCTTACTAAAAGCGGTATTTGAACCAATATTTAATCCGAAATATTTATCTCTGTTTTCCTGCTTTGATTCTAAAAGATTATTGCCAATGCTATAGTATCTGGTATTAGACAATACAATATTATAGATAGTTGGAAAAATATCTTTATGTGAACCAAAGTGAGAAGAGTTAATTGCATTAGCGGGTTTGTATTTTTCAGGAATATACATATACAACGGAACCCCTCTTTGTTTCAGTTGTTGAGATTCGTTAAAATCAAAAAGCATTAAATTGTTATGATCGCCAGTCATTACGACAATGGTGTTTTTTGAAAGAGAAGAATTTTTGATTTTATCTAAAAATGTTCCAAGGCAATTATTAGAATACTGAAAACAGTTTAAATTTTTGACAGCTAGATCCTCACTCACCAACAGACGCTTTTTAATTTCATTAGTTAGTGAAATTTTAGCCGGCTTGTAATTTTTTGGCAATTCAAAAGGGGTATGGTTAGTTGTTGTTTGTATAAAGAAAAATTTTGGCTTAGAACTTTTATCAGAAAGCTTTTTAAATACATATTCAAATAAATATTCGTCATAAACACCCCAATGGTTTGATTCTGCAGATTTAATTTCAGCAAGAATTTCCTGTTTTCCTGCCATGGATTGAAACCCTTGATTCGGTACAAATTCATTTAGATTTCGCCATGACGTTTCCCCGCCAGTAATAAATCTGGTTGTGAATCCCGCCTTTTTAAATGGAATAGCCGTTGCCGATGGAAATGAAAAAAATCTGTATTTGGATTGGGTGATACCTATTGGAGTATTTATCATTAAGTATTCAAGGCTCTGGATTGTGGCATTTCCACTTGAAACAAAATTTTTATATAATATATCAGATTTAAAATGTTTTCGTAAGTGTCCAAGCAGATTTATTCGTTCTGAATCAAACGACATATTGTAATTACTCATACTTTCCATGAAAATAAATATCACATTTGGTTTGTTATCTTCAAGAAATTGATTTACTGGAGTTTTATGAAATAGCTTCTCCAAAGCGACTGAGTCTGAAAGTATTGATGATAAATTTTCGTCTGCAAAATAATCCTTGGCGGCTTGAAAAGGGCTAGTATACCCCATCTCCTTTAAATCGCCTAGGGCAGATTTTTCCAAATTTTCGCTTTTCCCTCTTTCATCAATAGAAGTTTGCAAAGCAAATACCCCGTTCATTACAAGAAAATTAATAGACTTGTTTTTTGAAACTGTTGCATCATGACTTTGAAGAGGAAATGTTCCAAAGGACTGTCTCAAACCAATAAAAAAAGTGCTAAGTACTATTAATACACCGGAAATAGACAGCCATAATGAAGCTTTGAAAGTAAAGTTTTCTTTTTTAACCAGTCGGTCTATAAATATACCATAAACGCCTATAAGAACACACCAGACAAATAAAATTTTAATGAGCGGATAGTCAGACCATACTGATGACATAATGGCCTTGGTATCATCATCAATCACTCCAAAAATAAGTACATTGATATGTGATTGGAAATAATTATAATAGAACTGGTCGATAAATAGGACTAGTAAAAATATTGCTAGTGTTATTCCACTGTACCATTTAACAAAGGTCTTGGAAAAAGCAGTGAATCTTTTTGTTGAAATAAACAAGTTTAGCAAAAACAATAAAATTGGTATTAACAGTCCATAACAAATTATCATGGTATCAAACTGGAATCCTTTCATTAACGCATTTAAAATATCTAATTGCCATTCTGAAAAGTTATCCTTACCCTTTAATCTAATAATAAAAGCTATTCTGAAAGTGGTAAATAATACCAATTGGAAAAGGTAAATACGGAAAAGAATATATATGTTATTAAAAAATTGATTAAAGCGGTTTTGCATATTTTCGTTCAGAAGTGGCAAATATACAAATTTTGCTAGTTAGTCGGACCTAACTTACAAGCAGGCTATTCTTTTTAAGGCCAATTATTGATTTTTAATAATATTAGTTTGATAATATTTTTCTATGGGAATAATTGCTCCAAACTATATTTTACTTTTTTTGCCATTATCTGATATAAGTACATTTCAATATTCTGTTTTTCTACTAAGGGGGCCAGACGGAGTCCTGATTTTCATACAAAGATTTAAGAGCGCTAGCGCTGAACTCTTAAACCAGAAAGGGATTTTACTTCTTTCACCAGTCCATAACCCATTACACTTGTTCCCGGGTCAATTCCCAATATAATCCGCTCTTTAGCTTTTTCCTTTAACATCGGTAGCAATATTAGCAAATTGAAATTTTGGGATTCATAATTATTTACAAAAAGTGAAATCTTATGAATGTAAAGCAAAAAGTTAAAATTGATATTCTTACAAGATAAAAAGAGGTTGGTAAGCAACAAAAAAGGTATTTGCCCGGCAATCCTACGAAGTTTAAAAAGAAAATTAAAATATTCTCCAGCCAAATATTAGTGACGTGTTCTTGAAGAACCCAGTATAATATTCATACTTATTTAAAATATTTCTTTTGGAATGATATCTCAATTCAACATTATATTTATCTGAAAATGAATAGCCAGCTCCCAAAGCAAAATTGGGTGTAGAATTAATGATTAAAAAGGAGTTTATATTGCCTTTAAAATCAAAATCAAATATGTATGCTCCGTTAATAAAAATTTTAGATTTTGTATTCAAAAACAAGTAATGTCTAACACCAATAGGTAATTCCAAAGAATTATAATCAACATGATAAGGGCGATTAAAAAGTAAAAAGTCAGACTTGTAAAACCTTAAGGTTGGCTCAACAAAGACACTCCATTTATTTTTATTGGATGGTAGGACATACTCAACCTCAAATCCTAATCTGGGAGTTAAATAAGACTCAGTGTATTTGTAATCAAAACTGGAGCCTTCATTTCCGTCATTATACCTTAAAGAACTTAGGCTTACTCCTGGTCTAAGCGTGAAATTTAGTTTTGATTTTTTAGTACTATTGTCAAAATTATTTTGAGATACATTATAGCAGGCATTGTATTTTGTAAACACCGATTTTAAATCGCTTAGCGTATAATCTATATTTTCAACCGATTTATAATTGATCGCATCGCATTTCAAATCATTAAGTATTTGTTGTTTATAATAAACATTGGTAATAATCCGGCTGTCATTACTTTTATATTTCCGATGCACCAATTGCTGAATTTCTTCGGAATTAACTTTGTAAAAATAGCGAACAAAGAGATTAGAGCTGAACTCATATAAATTAGACTTGCCTTCTAAAATTACCTTTAGAAATACACTTTCTGGAACAAATTGTGGATTTTTCTCATAAGTAATATCTTCTATATTGTCTGAAGATTTATCAATTTGAATGTTTGCTTGAATGTATTTGAATTCGTTTTTGATACCAAACTCTTTAACCGTTTCCGGAGTTGCAATTTTAATATCAGAACTGCCCTCAATCTGATATTTAAAAGATTCCGGAGTAAAACGCCAGTCGTAGTTTTTAATATTAACATTAATCGAATCACCTTCGATAGTAATAATATATCCTTTTTCAAATTTAATCTGGGAGAATGCATTTACAGTTATGAAGAGGAATAGAGATAGAAACAGGATGTTTTTCATGAACAAATTAGGATCTAAATTTTTTAAGTAATTTATTTACTTAAATGTTAGTTTAAAATAAACACTTTGTTGTTAATTTTTTAACTCCTGCAAAATGCAATTTATTTTTGATTTTCGCCTGTGATTTTTATCACAAAATGATAATTGGATATATTTTTCTCGTTATATCGATTGCGCAAAATTTTAAATGAAAGGTCTATTGCTTAACATTGCAACAAATTTTGATAATTGAAATTAGAGCAAAAAAAACTTTTCAGTATTTTCTTTAAAGCAGCAATCATATTACTGGCTTTCGGTTTCATCTATTACAAACTTTCTGATAACGAAAACATTTCCCGTTTTAAAGCTTTAACTGGAGCACTTAATTCTGTTAAAGTTACCCTTGTTCTCAGTTCCGTTTTTTTACTCATGTTTTTAAACTGGTTTCTGGAAAGTCTAAAATGGAAATTTTTGGTTAAGCCGGTAGAAAAGATCAGTACATGGAAAGCTGTAGAATCTGTTTTTTGTGGATTGACTTGGGCAATTTTTACGCCCAACAGAATTGGCGAATATGGCGGCAGAGTATTTTTTCTGTCTCCGCGAAGGCGAATTATCGGAATAATTGCCATGGGAGTTGGCTCGTTTGCGCAAATGGTTGTAACAAATGTGCTTGGTGCTTTAGCATTGTTATGGTTTATCGGTCAGTTTGTAGAGTTGAATATTCTGCTTTATTATGCGCTTTTCTTCCTGGTTTTAATTTTCTGCGGATCTTTTTTATTATTTTATTTTAATATTCGCTGGCTAAATAGTTTGCTTTCGCGGATACGTTTTCTAAAACCTTACGAAAAATTTTTTAGCATTTTAGGCCGTTATAAAAAACACGAACTCAGCAGGGTTTTTTTATATAGTATTGCCCGTTTTGCTGTTTTCAGTAGCCAATATTTCCTTATTATACATCTTTTAATTCCTGAAATTCAGCTTTTTGAAATGCTGATGATGATATTTATTTTGTTCTTTATTCAGTCTGCTTTGCCTTCGCTTGATTTGCTGGACGTAGGCGTTAGAAGCATGACCGCCACCTATTTTTTTAGCTTCATCACCCATCAGGAAGTGGCTATAATGGCGTCCACCGCATTTATATGGCTGGTTAATTTAATTATTCCTGCTATTTTAGGCTCCGTATTCGTTTTAAAACTCAATTTCTTTGCTAACAACCGTTCTTAGTGTCCTCAGTATTCTACTAACCTTATGTTATGTAAGCGTGGTGCTGTATTTCCGCAAAGGCTGGATCAATTTGCCCTGGTTTAATAAAACCTCTGCTTTGCCCAAAACCCGGGTCAGTATTTTAATTGCTGCAAGAAATGAGGAAGATAAACTGGATAATACTATTCGTGATATTCTTGCCCAAAACTATCCGAAAGAACTTCTCGAACTGATTATTGTAGATGATCATTCAACAGATCAAACCGCCGAAATAATTTTATCCTATGCAGATAAAGGAGTTAAATTAATAAAGCTGAATGAAGATAAACCGCTAAATTCCTATAAGAAAAAAGCCATCAGCGAAGCTATAAATCTGTCAAGCGGCGAACTTATTGTAACCACAGATGCAGACTGCCGGATGGGCCGGGACTGGTTAGCAGACGTGGTTAATTATTATGAAGAAAATAGCTTTAAACTGATCTCTTCTCCGGTAGCTTATTTTGAAGAAAAGTCTGTTTTTGAAGAAATGCAAACCCTCGAATTTTTATATCTTATTGGTTTGGGCGCTTCTACAATTGGCAATAAAATGCCGTCTACCTGCAATGGAGCTAATTTGGCTTACAGAAAAGATGTTTTTTTTGAGCTAAAAGGATTTCAGGGAATAGATGATTTGGCAAGCGGAGATGATGAGTTATTTTTACATAAAGTTGCATCGGCATATCCTAACGGGATAGGTTTCTGCAAATCGCGTAAAGCAATTGTTTATACACATGCCAAAGAAAACTTATCAGAATTTATACAGCAACGTAAACGCTGGGCTTCAAAAAGCACTAAATACAAAAACAAAAGTGTGGTTGTTTTAGGTGTTTCTATATGGCTTTTTAATGTATTGATATTGTTAAATGCTTTACTGGGCTTTTTTAATCCGTATTTCTGGACCATTGCTTTAATAAGTTTAGTAAGTAAATTTTTAGTGGAGATTACCTTTTTGATTCCCATGAGCAGATTTGCAGAGCGAAAAAGTTTAATGTGGTATCAGCCGGTTTTAACTATTTTACACATCTTTTATTTTGTATACATTGGCATTGCGGGCAACTCAGGAAAATACAACTGGAAAGGCCGCAATGTTAGATGATTTTAAAGCCGCAGATCCTGATACTACATGAATAATTCGCCTTCTAAACGTACATGGAAAAGATTCAAAAAAAATAAACCGGCTTTAGGAGGTATTGTTGTTATTGCAATCATGGTTTTGATGGGCATTTTAGGATATCTCATCATGCCCGATCAGACACCGATGGCAAATGATATGTTATTGCAGATTAGTACTAAGAAACCAGGTTCCAGTTTTACAATTCTATATGTCGACAATAAACGGCATGTAGAACAACGCAATTTTTTTGAAACAATGATTTACGGTCAGCCCACCTCTTACCGCGAAATTCCGGTAAGTTCATATCGGTTCTCTGGAAATTCCATCCTGATAAGAGAATATATTGGAGATGAAGAAAAAGCTGAAGAACGGGCAATACCTTTTGGGCAAATCATTTCAGAAGAGACTGCAAGGCAATTGAAAAATGATCAGCAACAGATACAAAATTTTATATCTGAAAAACGGATCGTTGAAAAGACCTTCTGGTTGGGTACAGATATTTATGGGCGTGATCTTTTAAGCCGTTTGATTCTTGGAATTCGGGTTTCGCTTTCAGTTGGAATTATGGCGGTAATAATTTCACTGTTTATTGGAATAACGTTGGGCGCATTGGCGGGCTTTTATGGCGGAAAAGTAGATGTTTTTATCAGCTGGTTAATGAATGTACTTTGGTCATTGCCAGCCTTATTATTGGTTATTGCTATTTCTTTTGCTTTGGGAAAAGGGTTTTGGCAGGTATTTATCGCTGTAGGATTATCTATGTGGGTAGAAGTTGCCCGTTTAGTTCGCGGACAAATAATGGCTTTAAAACAAATTGAATATGTTGAAGCAGCCCGGGCTTTGGGTTTTAGCGACCGGCGCATCATTGTTAAGCATATTTTGCCAAACATTGCAGGTCCGATACTGGTTGTTGCTTCATCAAATTTTGCTTCCGCGATATTACTTGAAGCCGGTTTAAGTTTCCTGGGTTTTGGAGCGCAGCCACCTATGCCAACCTGGGGCGGAATGATAAAAGAGCATTACGGATATATTATTATAGATGCCGCTTATTTAGCTATATTACCCGGAATTGCAATTATGTTAATGGTATATGCCTTTAATTTAGTAGCCATTGGATTACAGGATGCATTTGATGTAAAATCGCAGGTTAGTAATGTTTAATCCAAACTATTATTTTATTTTAGAGATCATTTTAATTTACAACTGTATTGTCAAAGCTTCAAACTTCAGTTGAAACCGACGAAAGAGAGTTAATCCAACTGCTGTTAAAACGGCAGGCTGAATTAAATTCGCTTCTGGAAGTAACTCAGGCAATTAATAAAAATAGTGCCTCTTCTGTGCTTTTTGAAATGCTTCAGGTTATTTTAAGTGTGCATTTAAAGATCGGCAAAATGAGATTGCTGATTAAAGATGATGGCCATTTTTATTGTGCAAGCCGCTATGGCGGTACCGCCGAAAGTCCAAAAGTTTTACAACAGATCTGCCACATTCTGCAGGAAAATACTACAGTTACGCAACTTATTGATTACCCGCATGATCTCATAAACAGTTACGAATATTTTGTTCCGGTTTTTCAGAAAGAAGATTCACAGGCATTTGTTTTAATTGGTGATTTACATACCACCCCCGAGTTAATTGGTAACGATCTGAGTTTTATACAAACCATGGTTAACGTAATTGTGGTTGCCCTGGAAAATAAAAAGTTATTTAAAGAGCGTGTTGAGCGGGAATTATTGCAGCGTGATATTGGCCTGGCCAGCGAAGTGCAAAATATGCTGGTTCCACAAAAACTGCCAAAAACAGGTTCAATAGAAGTGGGGTCAACCTATCTTCCTAACCAAAATATTGGCGGAGATTATTTTGATTTCATAAGGCTGAACGATAACGAATATATGTGGTGTATTGCCGATGTATCCGGAAAAGGAGTTTCGGCGGCTTTGTTAATGGCCAATTTACAGGCAAGTTTGCGTGCATGGGCAACGGTAGAGCACGATCTGGCTAAGATTGTTGAAAGATTAAATCATATTGTTGTATCAAATACAAAAGGTGAGCGTTTTATAACTTTGTTTATTGCCCGTTACAATGTAATAGACCAGGAGCTTGAATATGTGAATGCGGGTCATAATCCACCGATTTTAATGTGTGGAGATAAGATTAAATTTTTACGCGAAGGAACTACCATGATCGGCGCTTTTGATCAGCTTCCTTTTATCCGCAAAGGAAAAGAAATGTTAGAGCCCAAATCGTTGATTTTTAATTATACCGATGGCTTAGTAGAAAGTGACGATGAAGACGTTTATATTTCGGACGAGGAATTGGTAGAACATTTAACTAATTGTAAAAATTTGCCGGTTGATGATCTAAATAAAAAGATGCTTCAAAGCATTAAAACATTACATAATGCAAATATGAATTCAGATGATATTACCATTTTATCTATCCGGATAACCTGATTCTATCGTAATTAACTCAAAACTCCATCAATGCTTTTATCTTTTTTTCAGGAAGAATTAATTGAAGCCGGCTGTGACGAAGCTGGAAGAGGTTGCCTGGCAGGTCCTGTTTTTGCCGCTTCTGTAATTTTACCGAAAAACTTTTCACATTCTATTTTAACTGATTCTAAGCTGCTTTCTGAAAATAATAGATTCCTTTTAAGAGATATTATTCAAAATGAGGCGCTTGCCTTTGCGGTTGCGGAGGTAGATCATGAAGAAATTGATCGCATTAATATTTTGAACGCCTCATTTCTGGCAATGCACAAAGCTTTAGATCAACTGAATCTGAACCCCGCTTTTATCATTATTGACGGCAATCGTTTTCATGCTTACCGCGATATTCCGCATGCCTGTGTTGTAAAAGGTGATTCAAAATACTACTCCATCGCGGCGGCATCTATTTTAGCAAAAACCTATCGGGATGATTACATGTGCAAAATTTCTTTAGAGCATCCGGAATATGAATGGTCCAGAAATAAAGGTTATGCTACCGCGAAACATCGCGAAGCAGTTTTAACCCATGGACTTTCTCCGTATCACCGCAAAACCTTCCGAATTACAGATCCGCAGCTGGAACTGTTTATATAAATTTTGATACCAGTTTTAAGCTTGTTAATTTGAACCCAAGAAAAAGGCAGGCTGCATGAAGATTTTATACATCACCAACAGGGTTCCATTTCCGGCAAACGGCGGCTATCCAATTGTGGTGCGTAATACACTGAAGGGAATGTTGAAAGCTGGCGCCCAGGTAACTGTTTTCTCTTTAAATCCGAACAAGCATTTTGTTGAAACAGCATATATAGATGATCCGGTTCTCAATAATATAAAGATGATTACCTCTTTTATTAATGCAGACCTTTCAGTTTATGGCACTGTTAAAAATTTGTTTTTAAACCGGGCACATCTTGTAGACCGATATTTTAAAGCAGATGCAGCAATTCAACTGCGTAATTTGCTTTCTGATAATGATTTTGACCTGATTCAGTTAGAAGGTTTATTTGTAGTTCCATACTTAACAGTTATACGTCAGTTTTCAACGGCGAAAGTTGTTTACAGGGCGCATAATATCGAATACCAAATTTGGGAACGACTTTCTTCTTCAGAAAGATCGCCGATCAGGAAATTTTATCTCAGCAAAATAGCTTCCGCTTTGCGGAAATATGAGTTGAGTCATCTGAATAAATTTGATGGCGTGGTTACTATCTGCAATTCGGACATGCGGGAACTGAAATACAGCGGTTGCACCATGCCCATGCAGAATTTTTCCATTTTGATAGATCCGGAAGATTATAAGCCTGATACGAACAAAACAGAAGCCCTTACCGTTTTTCATTTGGGTTCTTTAGACTGGCTGCCAAATCAGGAAGGAGTTGAATGGTTTTTGGAAAATGTTTGGAGCGATCTGCAGGAGTTAAGCGTAGGTTTGAAATTTTTTATAGCCGGAAAACTAATTCCGGACGAGTTTATGGAACTTCAGTCAAATACCGTTCAGATAATTCCAGATCTGGAAAATGCCAAAGAGTTTATTAACTCTAAATCAATAATGGTTGTTCCTTCTCTTTCCGGAAGCGGAATGCGGGTAAAAATTATAGAAGCCATGATGATGAAAAAATGTGTGATTTCAACATCAGTCGGGGCTGAGGGTTTAAAATTTGAACACGGCAGCAATATTTTAATTGCAGATACCGCCGATGATTTTTACCGCTACATTTTGCAATGCAGTACAGACCGGGCATTCCTGAATATGATAGGCGAAAACGCCCGCAACTTTGTTCAGAGCTATTATCATATAGATTCCGGCAGTCAGAAAATTTTAGACTTTTATGGCAAATTGTTAGAGTCCTGATCTATTCCGCTTTTTTATTTACTTTTGGCGCAAATCAAAATAGTATCCGTACAACATGAAGAAAGTAGCCTTAAATAATCTCCATATCGCTTTAGGGGCAAAAATGGTTTCCTTTGCGGGATTCAGTATGCCTGTTCAATATACCGGCATCAACGCAGAACATGAAACTGTTCGTAAGGCAGTTGGTGTGTTTGATGTAAGCCATATGGGCGAATTTATTTTGAAAGGCGAAGGTGCTTTGGATCTCATTCAGAAAGTAACATCTAATGATGCATCAAAATTATACGATGGTAAAATTCAATATTCATGTTTGCCAAACGAAGAGGGTGGTATTGTGGACGATTTGCTGGTTTACCGCATTGATGAGAAAACGTATATGCTCGTGGTAAACGCTTCAAATATTCAAAAAGACTGGGATTGGATTTCTAAGTACAACGAATTTGGTGTTGAGATGATAGATATTTCTGACAGAACTTCTTTATTGGCTGTCCAGGGTCCGAAAGCTGCCGAAGCTTTACAAAGCTTAACCGATATTGATCTTTCTGCAATGGAATATTATACCTTTAAAAAAGGGAAATTTGCTGGTGTAGATAATGTTTTGATCTCGGCAACAGGTTATACCGGCGCCGGTGGTTTTGAATTATATTTTGATAGTGAGCATGCTGAAGAAATCTGGAAAAAGATTTTCGAGGCCGGAGAATCTTTCGGTATCAAACCAATTGGTTTAGCTGCCCGCGATACTTTGCGTTTGGAAATGGGTTTTTGCCTTTACGGGAATGATATTGATGATACTACTTCTCCCTTAGAAGCTGGTTTAGGCTGGATCACAAAGTTTACAAAAGATTTCGTGAACTCTGAAAGCCTGGCAGCTCAAAAACAAGCCGGCGTAGAGCGCAAATTGGTTGGCTTCGAAATGGTAGATCGTGGAATTCCGCGTCATGATTATGAAATTGTTGATGCAGAGGGAACCGTGATTGGAAGAGTAACTTCCGGAACGCAATCGCCTTCTTTGCAAAAAGCAATTGGCTTAGGTTATGTGCAAAATGAATTTGTAAAAGAAGGAACGGAGATTTTTATTAAGATCCGGGATAATCGCGTAAAAGCGAAAGTTGTAAAATTTCCCTTCAAATAGTCTAAGGGTCTACTAAATCTCAATCTAAACCATTTCACAATAAAAATATATGCATAAACGTAATCTGGAGGTTTGCCTCACACCTGCATTGTTACACCTTTATGATATCCGCGAAAGTATTGTTGTAGTAATTGATGTTTTCAGAGCCACATCATCTATTTGTTACGGCATAGAAAACGGAGCCGAAGCCATCATTCCGGTTGCTACAGTAGAAAGTTGTGAATCCTACCGTGAATCTGATTTTTTATTGGCTGCCGAACGAAACGGTGAAGTTGTTGAAGGATTTGATTTTGGAAACTCTCCTTTTGCATATACATCAGAAAAAGTTGGCGGCAAAACAATTGTTCTTACAACTACCAACGGCACGCACGCCATCAACGAATCACGTGATTCGCATACCATTGTGATCGGTTCATTTTTAAATTTAACTTCTTTATGCAACTGGCTTAAAACACAAAAAGCAGATGTGTTTCTGCTTTGCGCAGGATGGAAAAATAAGTT